>NZ_DASUIR010000142.1:0-19130 GCF_036279715.1 Cellulomonas sp.
GTCGACATCACCGACCGAAGCCGCTACTTCACCCTCCTGGCGTTCCTGCACGAGCTCGACGACCCGACCGGGCAGCGCGCCGTTCTTGAGCGTCGCGTGGCCTTCCTGGAGCAGCCTTCTCGTGGGTTCTTCGTGGCCGAGCAGAAGGCGCTGCCCGGCGACAAGGCGGTGTTTCGGAACGGCATGAACCACATGGCTCGAGACATCTGGACCGCCGAGCGCGACTGGCTGCGGCGTGCCCTGATGACTCCCTCGGACTAGGGGCCCTGCGTCAGGGAGACCGATACCCTCATCGCGCGAGTCCGCCCCCACTGAGGAGACGCCCCATGAAGATCGTGCAGCTGGACGCGACCGTCGTCGTCGGGGTGCCGGTGACCGCACGCTTTGACGAGCTGAGCAGGCTGGTACCCGCGGCATGGGAGCGGCTGTTCCAACGCTGCGACGAGCTCCCTCAGCCTGAGGACGGACTCTTCGCTGAGGCGAGCTTCTCTCTCGGCGACGGTCTGTATCACGAGACGGTGGGTGTGCCGTTGAAGGGCGATGTGCGAGTCCAGGGTCCGTGGTCGCTTGCGTTGATTCCCGCGGGCAGATTCGTTGTGCACCACTTCACGGGCTCGGTCGAGAACATCGGGCTGGGCTTCCAGGAGATCTACGACTGGGCCGGCGCCGAGGGGCTTGGGCTGGGCAGCTACAAGCTCGACCTCGGGTACACGACGGGCGGATCAACCCGCCCGCACGATCTCTACATCGACATCATCGACTAGACCTCGCGCTGTCCTTCTCGGGCAGACTCCCTGTTCCCCGAGGTCGGTTCTTGCCACGGTGCCTTACCGGGACGACCGGCCGTCGTTCGCGCTGAGCCGTGGATCGGCTCAGCGCGCCTCGGTCGCGAGCAGCCCGCGACGGTGCGCGATCGCCACGGCCTCGGTGCGACCCGAGGCGCCCAGCTTGGTCAGGACGTTCGAGATGTGGACGCTCACCGTCTTGCCGCTGATGTACAGCTGCTCGCCGATCTGCCGGTTCGTCAGCCCCTGGGCCACGAGCGCGAGGACCTCCGCCTCCCGACCCGTCAGCGTGTCGACCGCAGGCGCCCGGGCGCCGGGCAGGTCGAGCCGGCCGCGTCGGGCGAGCGCGAGGATCGCTGCGGTGAGCGGGCCGGCGCCCATGGCCGTCGCGGCGGAGAGCGCGATCTGCGCGTGCGCGGTCGCGACGTCGCGGTCGCCGGCCTCGAGCAGCGCCTGCGCCCACCGCCACCGCGAGCGCGTCTCCTCGTAGCGGTAGCCGTACTCGAACGCCTCCGTCGCCTGCGCCCAGAGCGACGGGTCGTTCACGCCGAGCAGGCGGCTGTGCTCGGCGTGCGCACGAGCCAGCCAGGCGAGCCCCTCGGGTCCGAGGCGGCCGCCGCGCGGGCGGCCCTTCTCGGCCGTGGTGACGGCGCGGGACAGCAGCTCGGAGCCGAGCGCGACCTTGGCGGCGGCGCTGCGCCCGACGAGGCGGTCGACCTGGGCGCCGTCCGCCAGCGCGGAGATCGCGAGCGCGGCGATCCAGATGCCGCCGAGGAAGTAGTCGGACCACACGCGCCCGAGGTAGTCGATGAGCTCGACCGCGAGCTCGACCGCGTCGTCGAGGTCGCCCTGCCACGCGAGCGCGTCGACCGTGGCGCCGCCCGAGATGAGGGCGATCTGACCGTCGCGGTGCCACGCGGGCCGCAGCGCACGTCCCCGGGCGACCGCGTCCGTGTCGCCGCGCGCGACCGCCGCGTACAGCTCGACGCTGGTCAGCGAGGCGGCCGCGCCCTCGGGTGCCGGGTCGGCGGCGCGCCGGGGTGCCGACAGGTCGCCGTGCATGTAGCGGATGAGCTCGCCGAAGACCCGCAGCTCGACCCCGAACACGCTCCAGGTGAGCCCGGCCGCGGCGGCCCGACGCGCGCCGGCCGTCACCAGCTCGGCCGCGGCGGCGAGGTCGCCCGCGTAGTACCGGGTCGCGATGAGGTTGTACGTGCACCGCAGCTCGGTGACGATGTCGCCCGCCTCGCGGGCCCGGTCGCGGGCCTTCTCGAGGAGGTCGGCGGCGTGCTCGGCGTCGTCGACCACGAGGACCGCGAGGGTCGTCAGGGCGTCGGCCTCCGCGCCCGCCGCTGCGGCTGCGCGCGCGACCTCGATCGCGGCCGTCGCCGCACTGGCCGCCTCGTCGTCACGGTCGAGGTTGAGCGCGGCCCGGGCGTGCGTCGCGAGGGCCCAGGCCCGGTCGCCCGACGGCCGGTCGTCGCGCAGCACGGTCAGCGCCTGGGCGGTCTCCTCGAGTGCGTCGTGGACCCGCTCCTCGCCCATGAGGTGGCGTGCGAGGGCGGTCCGGAGCGGTGCCTGCCGATGCGGGTCCCCTGCGGCGGCCGTGACGGCCTCGCGGGACAGCAGCACCGCGCGCGCGACCTCCCCGGCTCGGCTCGCGGCACCCGCGGCGGCGGTCAGGACGTCGATGCGGTCCTGACCCAGCTCGTCGGCAGCGTGGGGCACCGCGTCCCACACCTGCAGCACCGTCTCGAGGTGCCGCAGCTCTTCGGCGGGGGCGAGCACCTGGGCGGCGTCGCGCGCCGCGGTGGCCGACGCGCGCAGCGCCGCGGGAAGGTCATGACCGCGCAGCGCGTGCAGCGCCAGGCGCGACGCGGGCCCGAGGCTCGGGTCGGCACTCAGCACCGCGGCGTAGCGCCGGTGCAGCGCGACCTGCTCGCCGGGCAGCAGGTCGGCGTAGACGGCCTCGGCGAGCAGGGCGTGCCGGAAGACGATCCGGCCGTCCTCGCCGACGAGGACGTGGTGGGCCACGGCGTCGCGCAGGGCCACGTCGAACCGCTCGGCGGCGTCCGGCACGGGACCGACGTGCCCGTCGGTCGACGGGTCGGTGTGATCGGCCGCGACGACGGCCCGCAGCAGCGGCTCGGACACGCGCCGCCCGGCGACCGACGCCAGCTGCGCGAGGCGCTGCACGGCCGGGTCGAGCAGCTCGAGCCGTGCTCGCAGGACGTCACCGAGCGTGCCCGGCAGCGCCTCGGTGTCGGCGCCCGCCTCGAGCAGCTCCTCCGCGAAGTACGCGTTGCCCTCGGAGCGCTCGGCGACGCGCCGCAGGGCGGGTTCGGGGAGCGGGCTGCCCAGCACCGCCGTCGTGAACGTGCGCAGCTCGTCGTCGGTGAACGGCGGCAGCTCGAGCAGCTCGACGTTGGGGTGTCGGGCCATCTCGCCGATCATCGGGCGCAACGGGTGGCGCCGGTGCATCTCGTCGGTGCGGTAGCTCGCGACGAGCAGGACGTGCTCGTCACGCATCCGGGCGACCAGGAAGCGCAGCACGTCGCGGCTTGACGAGTCGGCCCAGTGGAGGTCCTCGATGACGATCATCAGCGGCGCCCCGGGTCGGCCGGCAGCTGCCAGCGCCGCGCCGATCCCGTCGAAGAGCTGCAGGCGGTTGGCGCCGTCCTCGACGTCGACCGGCTCGTCCGCGGGAGTCGAGGGCAGGAGCCGTCCGAGCGCCGGGCGCCCCGCGACGACACGCTCCACGACGTCGCCGCCGACGGTCCACAGCTGCCCGAGGGCCTCGGCGAACGGCAGGTACGGGAGCCCGATCTCGCCGAGGTCCACGCAGTGCCCGGTGACGACCGTCGCGCCCGACCGCGCCGCGAGACCCGCGGCGCGATGCAGGAGACGAGTCTTGCCGACCCCGGCGTCGGCCCCGAGCAGGATCACGCCCGGCCTGCCGGCCGAGGCCCGTTCGAGCGCACCCATGAGCTGCGCGATCTGCCTCTCGCGCGCGACGAACGGTGTGGTCATCGCCCTGCGGGCCATGCCCCCGATTGTGGCACTGCCCACTGACGCCGTGGAGCGCGCGCGCCCGGCGAACGCTGGTCGGTCGCGTCGGGAGCGCTCCGCCGCGCCGTGACGGCGGGCTTGACGACGACGTCGACCACCCTGCCTGTGTCGTCGTAGCGCACCCACCCGGCCGGTGCCTGGCCCCGACGCGGCCGGCGCCATGCCGTGCGTGCCCGCTCGGCGCGGTAGGCGACCTCGGCATCGAGCCCCGGGCCCCACATCATGATCATGTCGTCCACTCCTTCGCGTGCGGTCCGATCTCCGCTTGACGACCACGATGCCCCGAGGCACTGACACGCGGTATCCGTCGGTCGGGCACACCTGAGGCACCCGTGGGGGGTGCTGCCACCTAAGGCACCTCAGACCCTGGGCCCGGGGCCGGTCCGGGTCGACTCAGGGTCGGATCAGGGCCCAGCCCCGATGCGCGGCGCCACGCCTGCGCGGCACGCTCGGTACGTCAGCAACCGACGTGCGAAAGAAGGACCAGCTGTGAGCACCATCCACGAGACCCTCGGCCGCGACGGCCTCATCCGGCCGATCGACGGGCGCGTGCTGGGCGGCGTCTGCGCCGGCCTCGGCCGACGCTTCGGGCTGGACCCGTGGCCCGCCCGCCTGCTGTTCATCCTGCTGCTCATGATGATCCCGGGCAGCCAGATCATCATCTACCCGATCCTGTGGATCCTGATGCCGTCGGAGTCCTCCGTCTGGCACCCCGCGCCCGTCGCGCGCCAGTAGTCGGTCAGACGAGAACCCCTGGGCGTCCGCCTGTTGATCTGGACGGCCGTTCAGGCCGCACGTTCGGCGGACGTCAGGCACAGTAGAGAGGTGGGCGATCTCCGGGACATCCGTAGCGCGGCGAGCGTGCGACGCGCCGCCGCGTCCGGTGTCCCCGCCGAGGCCAGCGCGCCGATCGATCCGGGCCTGCCGGCCGAGCTCGTGCTCGAGGCGCGGCCCGCAGCGGCCCGCGCAGCGCGCCACTGGGTGATGCGGACCGTCGCCGACGCAGGGGTCCACGGGTCGTCGAACCAGGTGATCGAGCTGCTCGCCGGTGAGATCGTCGCGAACGCCGTGGTGCACGGACCGGTGGACGGCGAGATCCGCGTGCGCGTCGTCGTCCTCGAGGACGAGGTCCGCGTGTTCGTCTCGGACGAGAGCACCGCGCGACCGTCGGTGCAGCATGCGCTGCCGACGGACCCCGGCGGCCGGGGGATGTCCCTCGTCGCGGCACTGTCGACGGCCTGGGGCGTCGAGCAGCGGGGTCCGGGCGGCAAGACCGTCTGGTTCTCCGTCGGCCCGGACGGCGACTGACGCCACCGCGGGGGCCACGGGACGACCCGACGTCGGCCGACCGGATGAAACCGCGCGCGGACGGGTGACACCGGCTTGTCACCAGGGCGTGGACTGCCGAGGAACCCCAGGTCAACGACGACATCCGGAGGTTCTCGCATGGCAGTCCAGGACAACGTGATTCCGGAGTGGCGGCTGAACCGCACGATCGACGAGCTCCGGGACAGGGCGAAGCGCACGATGATCCTCGGCGCCATGACCGTCGGCGCAGGAGCCGTCGCGAGCATCCTCACCTACGCGTCGTCGGTCCGTGATCTCGCGCTCCCCGTCGCGATCGTCGTGGTGCTCGCCGGCGGCGTCGTGCTCATGGTCGGGACGCGCAGGTGGGTCACGGCTCACGACCGCGCGGTCCAGGAGCTGAGCGCCTCAGCGGCCTGACGCGAGCGCCTCTGTGCGGTCTCGCCCCGGCGCCGACGACGCCCCCAGAAGGCGCTGACGGTGCGAGTCGGCGCGTGACGGCGTAAGTTCGAGGCGCCCTGACCGCAGACGAAGGAAACCGACCCCGTGAGTGAAACCGGTGCCCCGGCGTCGAACACCGCCTCCGCCGACCCTGCCGTGCAGGACGACACCGTCCAGGCGGTCGTGCGCGCCGACGGCTCCGCGGAGGTCGTCCTCGACGGTGCGACCCAGCACGTCGAGACCGCGAGCGTCGCCGAGGCCGGCGCCGCGATCATGGGTCTGATCGCCGAGGTCGCCGCGCGCACCGGTCGTACCGTGCCCGTCGACGTACGTGACCCCGACGGGCTCTGGTCGCTCCTGGTCCACCCCGACGGCTTCGTCGAGGAGGCGAGCGCGGCGCGCGCCGAGTCCCGCGGTCGACGCAGTCAGGACGACGGCACCGACGACACGCGCCAGGTCCCGGCCGTGCCGAGCACCAGCACCTCGAGCGCAGTGGCGCCCGCGGGCGGTCGCGCCGGGTCGAGGGTCTCCGCTCCGGCCACCGGTGCGCTCCCGACGCTCGACGACCTGCTCTCGACGCGTCGTCGGCCCTCCAGCGGGTATGCCGAGAAGGGCTGGCGCAAGCGCGTCCGGCGCGTGACGGGCGGGGCCGTGTCGCCGGGTCCCGGCCGCTCCGAGGCCGCCTACCGCGACAAGGTCGCCCGCATCCAGCGCAACTTCGACGGTCCCAAGACGATCGTCGTCGTCAACCCCAAGGGCGGCGCGCACAAGACGACAGCGACGCTCCTGCTCGCCGCGACGTTTGGCATCCACCGCGGCGGGTACACGCTCGCGTGGGACAACAACGAGACGCGGGGGACGCTCGGTTGGCGCTCGCGGCACGCCCAGCACGCGAACACGGCCGTCAACCTCGCGCAGGACCTGTCCCGGTTCGCCGATCTGCGGACCGCCCGCGTCGGCGACCTCGACGACTACGTGCGCTCGCAGGCCTCGGCGCAGTTCGACGTGCTGGCGTCCGACGAGGACGCGGCGTCGGCCGCCTCGATCGACGCGGCGGCCTTCATGGCGCTGCACCGCACGCTGTCCAGGTTCTACCGCGTGATCGTCGTCGACACGGGCAACAACATGCGCGCGTCCAACTGGCAGGCCGCGGTCTCCGTCGCCGACCAGCTGGTCATCGTCTCGACCGTGCGCGAGGACACCGCGCAGTCGGCCGCCTGGGCGATCGACGCGCTGCGCTCCGCGGGGTACGACGACCTGCTCCGGCGCGCCGTGACCGTCCTCTCGTCGCCCGAGCCGAAGGTCGACAAGCAGCTGCGCAAGCGGCTCCACGAGCACTTCGGCGCGCTGACGCGGGCCGTCCTGGACGTCCCCCACGACAAGCGCCTCATCCACGGCGGGCCCATCGAGTACTCGACGCTCGCTCCGGCGACGCGGGCGGCGTGGCTCGACGTGACAGCGACGGTCGCCGACGGGCTCTGATCGGCTCTGACGGCGTGGGCCTCGCCGGCGGGACCAGCTGGGGCGGCTGATCGGTAGGCCCGTCCACGAGATCACCGTGCGGCGCGTGCAAGATCCGCGTCGACCGGGACAGAGTGGGGTTGCAGGCCGACGTCCGTCCCGACCACCACGAGGAGCCCCCGTGCCGTCCCCGAGCGACCCGAGCGCGGACACCGCCACCCCGTCCGCCGCCCCCTCCGACGCGCCGCTCCGCGACGACGCGTGGTTCGAGGAGCTCTTCCGGACCCACGCGAGCGCGGTCTACCGGTACTTCGTGCGCCGGGCTGCCGTCGACGACGCCGAGGACCTCGCGGCCGACGTCCTCGCGGTGGCCTGGCGCCGCCGCGACGACGTCCCCGCCGGCGCGGAGCTGCCGTGGCTGTACCGGACCGCGGGCTTCGTGCTCGCGAACCATCGGCGCAAGGGTCGGCCGGTCCCGGTCGGCGACGTCCCCGAGCCGATGGACGACGACGACCCGGCCACCTACGCCCTGACGGACGAGCGCGTCCGGGAGGCGCTCGCGGCGCTGAGCCCTCGGGACCGGCGGATCCTGCTGCTCAACGCGTGGGAGGGTCTCGCGGGGGATGCGCTCGCCGCCGTGCTCGGCATCTCACGCGGGGGTGCCGACGCCGCGCTGTCGCGGGCCAGGTCGCGGCTGCGCGAGGTCTGGGCCGAGGCTCCCGACAGCTGACGGTGCAAGTCGGCGGGCGGTCATGACACAGGTGGGGTAGCAGAGCCCATCTCGCCCCGGAGGCCATCATGACCACCAACCCGCCAGTCCCCGACGACGCGTCAGTCCCCGACGAGGCGCTCGACCGCGTCCGCGCCGCCGATCCGGCCGCCACGGCCGAGCCCGACGCGACCCGGCTGCGAGCAGCGGTCGCGGACCGTGCGGCGGCTGCCGCGGTGGCCGTCGGCGACGTTCCCGGCGGCGGGGTCGTGACCGAGCTGGCGACGGCCCGCGCCGCGCGCACCGGGCGTCGCAAGGGTGCATGGATCCAGGTGGCCGCGGCCATCGTCGGGCTGTCGGTCATCGGCGGCGGCAGCTGGGCGCTCGGGCGGCTCGGTCAGGCACCCGTCGCGGCGCCGGTCTCGCTGGGCAGCGGCTCGACGGGGGGCGGAGCCGCTGCTGCGGTGGCCCCGCGGGCCGCTGCCGGCGGCGGCGCGGCCGACAGCGCTGCGGCGGGCGCCGGGACCTCGAAGCTCATGGCCCCCTGGTACGGCGGGCGGACGGTCTTCACCGGCTCCGGCCTGTCGACCGACGGCGCGACGGCGACGGCCTGGGGGTTCGATCCCGCGTCGGTGTACTCGGCGGACACCGCGGCGCACCTTGCGTCGGTGCTCGGCGTGAGCGGCACGCCGACGAAGGGCTGGGGCGCCTGGGTCGTGGGTGTCGAGGACGGCACCGGACCGACCGTGCAGCTTCAGCCGGACGGGCTCGCGAGCTTCAGCTACTACGACCCGACCCGTGACCCGTGGGCGTGCGTGAAGTCCGCCCCCGACACCCCCAGCGGTTCGGTCGAGCCCGGCGCGGCGGGCTCAGCGACGGGATCCACGGCCATCGCGCCTGCGCCTGCGGCCGAGCCGGCCATCGGTGTCGCGACCCCGGGGGCCGAGCCGACGCTCGGCACCGCGGTGCCCGAGCAGCTGAACCCGAGCTACCCGTGCGCGACGACCCCGGCTGCGCCGGCACCGACCGGCGACGCGGCGATCGCGCAGGCCCGTGACCTGATGAGCTCGCTCGGCGTGGACGCCGGCGGGTACCGGCTCGAGGTCCAGAAGGACCAGGGCCAGCCCACGGCCACCTACGTGAGCGCGAGCCAGATCCTCGACGGGCAGCTCACCGGCGTCCAGTGGAGCTTCACGCTCGTCGCGGACGGTGTGCAGTCGCTCTACGGCTCGCTCGCCCCGGTCGTCGACCTCGGCGCGTACGCGCTGATCAGTCCCGCGGACGCGGTCGCCCGGCTCGGTGACCCGCGGTTCGACTCCGGCTACGGCGGCGTGATGCCGCTCGCGACCGACTCCGCGAGGGGTGCGTCGTCTGCGGGGACGTCGTCGGGTGCAGGCAGCTCGAGCGTCGCGACGGCCGCGCCGGAACCGACCGTCCCGGCCACGCCGACCGCCGGTGAGTCGATCCCGTGGCCCGTGCAGACGGTGACGCTCACGGCGTCGCGGCTCGGCCTCGGCATGACGACGCTCGAGACGGGTGCGGTCCTCCTGCTCCCGAGCTACGAGCTGAGCAACGCCGAGGGCTCGACGTGGAGCGTCATCGCCGTGACGGACGACCGCCTGGACTTCAGCGCCAGCCGCTGACGAGCGGCGACGATCGGCCCGGCGGCGGAGGAGGGTCCGCCGCCGGGCGACAGCCCGAACTGTTCTCGCCGTCCGCCAACCCCTGCGGACGGCGAGACCGGTTCGTGTCGGGCGTCAGCGTCGGCCAGGGACCCGCGACGTGGCCCGACGGTCGGGGGCTGCTGCGTCGGGTGCGAGCTCGGCCGCGGCGGGCAGCAGACGCCCGTCGAAGTCGAACAGCGCCTGGTTCTCCCACGCGTTGCCCGACGACGGGTCGGCCGGGTCCCAGCCGTTGCCCGCGACGGACGTCCAGGCGGGCTCCCAGTACACGGTCCCGAGCCCGCGACCGCCGGGTGCGGAGGCCACGGCGTCCTGGACGGCGCGCTGCTCGGCCGCCTGCCCGGCCGGGGTCGCCGGGTAGCCCGCGACGAGCTCGGTTGGCAGGTTGATGACGTTCTCCCAGGTCGGGGTGTCGTCGGCGAGCGTGAACGGGTAGGCCGTCTCGACGACGAGCACGTCCCGGTCGTACCGCGCGGACAGCGCGCCGATCGCACCCTGCAGGTCGGCGAGGCTGCCGTGCCAGTACCCGTAGTACGAGAGCCCGATGACGTCGAACGGCACCGCGCGTGCCGTGATCTCGTCGAACCACCACGTCAGGGAGCCGATCCCGTTGTTGATGTTGGTCAGGTGCAGGATCACGCGCGTCGTGGGCGAGACCTCCCGGACCGCCTGGGCGCCCGCGGTCAGGAACGACGCGAGGTTGTCCCACTGCGCACCGGTGACCCCGTCGGACGTGTTGACGTCCCACGTCTGGCCCCACGGCCAGAGCATGCCGGGGTTGATCTCGTTGCCGACCTGCACGTAGTCGGCCGTGATCCCGGCGGCCGCGAGCGCGTCGAGCACCGTGCGGGTGTGGTCGTGGACAGCCACAGCGAGCTGCGCGGGCGTGAACCCGGCCCAGGCTGCGGGGACGGTCTGGGCGCCGGGGTCGGCCCAGCGGTCGGAGTAGTGGAAGTCGACGAGGAGCTGCATCCCGGCGGCCTTGATGCGCCGGGCGGTCGCGACGACGTGGGCGGCGTCGTTGTAGCCGTCGGCGGGGTCGACCCACACGCGCAGCCGCCCGAGGTTCATGCCCGCGTCGGCGAGGATCTGCACCGCGTCGCCGGGGGTGCCGTCGGCGGCGGCGTAGGTCGCGCCGAGGTCCTCGTTCTTGGCGAGACCGGACAGGTCTCCGCCGCGGACGTCGCGCGTGACCTGGCCGGGTTCGAGCGTGACATCGTCCACGCCCGCCCAGGCGCCGCCGGGCCCGTTCGTCGCGATCGAGACGGTGCACCGCCCGCCGACCACGTACGTCGAGACGGCGAGGCGTACCCAGGCGTCGTCCTGCTCGGTGATCGGCGTGGTCGTCGAGACGTCTGGGACGCCGCACCGGGTCAGGCCGAGCGTCGTGGCATCGAGCGCACCACCGGACTTGACCCACGCGCTGACGGTCCACCAGCCCTCGGCCAGGTGCGTCACGGTCTGGCGGGTGGTGACCTGGTAGGCCGTCTCGGCCCAGTGCGTGAGGCGGGTCGCGGAGCCGTCGTGGCCGGGCGTCTCGGTCTTCGCGGCCGTGCGGGTGCCGGTCGCGGACGTCACGGTCCAGCCGGTCAGGCCGTCCTCGAACCCGCCGTTGACCAGGGCGCCAGGGGATCCGGGAGCGCTCGCGCCCGCGGGGATCGTCACGAGCGAACCGGCGACGGTCAGCGCGGCCGTCGTGAGCAGCGCTGCGGTCGCGCGGGCTCGGCGGCGCCCGGGGGGTGGTGCCGGATGGGGGTACAGCCTCATCATCGTCCTCCTTGACGGGTGGGGCGGACGCCGGGGCCGACTGCCCCGGCGGGTCAGGGACGGGCCGTGCGCACCACCCGGACCGCTCCGGCGGCGACCTTCACGGAACCCTCGGCGCTCTCGCCGCTGAGCAGGTCGACGCCCGTCAGCGGGAGGTCGACCGCCTGGTCGCCGTGGTTGAGGACCACCGCGAAGTCGGCGTCGGCACCGTGGCGGCGCACGAGCTCGACGTCCGCGGGCAGGCCGGACGGCGCGATGCCGGCGTCGCGGTACACGGGTTCGAGCAGGCCCGCGAGCGCGTCGACGTCGAGCCGGGTCGAGACGTACCAGCCGGTGCCGGCTCCGTGCGTGTTCCGGGTCACGGCGGGTCGACCGGCGGCGGGCCCGTCGACGAACGTCCCGACGACGGCCGCGCTGTCGAGCACGAGGTCGTCGGCCCACACGTCGCCCACGAGCTCGAGTCCGGCGTGGTCCGCGGCGGGCCCCGCCGCGGCGCGGTCGAGCGCCACGTGCACGCGCTCACCGGCGCGCAGCGGGAGGAACTCCTCGACGCTCACGCCCAGGGCCTCGCGGAGCGGGGCGCCGAACCCGCCGGGGTGCACGGCGTCGTTCTCGTCGACGATCCCCGCGAAGTACGACACGAGCAGCGTGCCGCCGTCGGCCACGTACCGCGCGAGGTTCGCGCCCGAGGCAGCGGTGAGCAGGTACGACGCGGGGGCGACGACGAGGCGGTACCTCGACAGGTCGGCGTCCGGGCGCGCGAAGTCGACGGTGTGGCCGTCGCGCCACAGCCGGTCGTAGAACGCGTCGATGCGCTCGCGGTGGTCGAGGTCCTCGCTCGGACGCCACTCGAGGTCTTGCGCCCAGAACGACTCCCAGTCCCAGAGGATCGCGACGTCGGCCCGGACGCGGGAGCCGAGGACCTCGTCGAGCCGGCCGAGCTCGGCGCCGAGCGCGCACACCTCACGCCAGGTGCGGCTGCCGGTGCCGGCGTGGGGCAGCATCGCGGAGTGGAACTTCTCGGCTCCTGAGCGCGATGCGCGCCACTGGAAGAACAGGATCGCGTCGGCCCCGCGCGCGAGGTGGGCGAGGGAGTTGCGGGCCATCTCGCCGGGGCGCTTCGCGACGTTGCGCGGCTGCCAGTTGACCGCCGACGTCGAGTGCTCCATGAGGATCCACGGGCGTCCGCCCGCGACCGAGCGGGTGAGGTCCGCGGCGAGCGCGAGGCCGACGTGCCCGCGCTCGTCGGCGGCCGTGAGGTAGTGGTCGTTCGAGACGATGTCGACCTCGCGGGCCCACCGCCACAGGTCGACCGACGGGCACGCGCCGGCCATGAAGTTGGTCGTGATGGGGACGTCCGACTCCGCACGGATCGCGTCGCGCTCGCCGACGAAGCACTCGAGGAGAGCGTCGTTCGTGAACCGGGCGAAGTCGAGGCGCTGCGACGGGTTGACGATGCTGGGGGCGAGGGCCGGGACGTCGATGTGCTCCCACGCGCCGTACCGCTGACCCCAGAAGGCCGTGCCCCAGGCGGCGTTGAGCGCGTCGAGCGTGCCGTACCGGCGCTCGAGCCACGCGCGGAAGGCGGCCGCGGACACCGCGGAGTAGTCCTCGGACACGGGGGCGCCGTACTCGTTGTGCACGTGCCACAGCGCGAGCGCCGGGTGGCGGCCGTAGCGCCGGGCGAGCTCGCGGGCGATCGCGACGGACGCGCGCCGGTACTCGGGCGAGCTCGGGTTGACCATGCCGCGCGACCCGAAGCCGAGCACGGTGCCGTCCCGCGAGACGACCCGCGTGTGCGGGTAGGTGTGGAAGAACCAGGCGGGCGGGGAGGCGGTCGGGGTCGCGAGGTCGACGCGGATGCCGTGCGCATGCAGCAGGTCGATGAGCCGGTCGAGCCAGCCGAAGTCGTAGACGCCCTCGGACGGCTCGAGCAGCCCCCACGAGAAGATGCCGATGCTGACGAGGTTCACGCCGGCCTCGCGCATGAGCGCCATGTCCTGCGCCCAGACCTCCTCGGGCCACTGCTCGGGGTTGTAGTCACCGCCGTAGGAGACGTGCCCGACCCCCGTGAGCCACTGTGCTCGGGGGGAGTCGACGCCCGGCTGCGCGGTCGACGGCTCGGCAGCGCCGACGGGCCCCAGGGGCGAGCGGCGGGGATCTGCGGTCATGGTTCGGTGCTCCTCGACGGTCTGCTGCGCACTCGTGTGCGTGATGGGGGACGAGCGGTCAACTGTGCACGCTCACAGTCGCGTCACCCGTGCAACGACTAGATAACACTAGGCGACCGCGTGTTGACAAGGACCAGGCCCGTACGCTTACTGTGACCGTGCACAGGTACAGCAGCGTCCTCAGCGGCGCGCGGTGCCGCCCATCGCGACGGAGCGGTGGGTCCCCAACGAGGAGGACAGATGCGCCTGCACACAGGCACCCGGGCTGCCACCATCGTCGCTGCGACGGCACTGCTCGCGGCGGCATGCTCTGGCAGTACGAGCAGCGGCACGACGACGGACGCCGCGACGACGGCAGCCGCCGCCACCGAGAAGGTCGAGCTCAGCTTCTGGACCTGGGCCCCGAACATGGACAAGGTCGTCGAGGGCTGGAACACCACCCACCCCGACATCCACGTCACGGTCAACAAGCAGGACGGCGGCGACCCTGCCGTCACCAAGCTCCTGACGGCGGTCAAGGCCGGCAGCGGTGCGCCGGACATCATGCAGGCCGAGTACCAGAAGATCCCGACGCTCGTCTCGGCGGACGCGCTCGCCGACATCAAGGCCGACATCGACCCGGGCCTGGCCAAGCAGTTCCCCGACGGCGTCTGGAACGCGGTCACGCTCGGCGGCGACGCGGTCTACGCGGTGCCGCAGGACTCCGGCCCCATGGAGTTCTACTACCGCGCCGACGTCTTCGAGCAGCTCGGCCTGACCGTCCCCACGACCTGGGCCGAGTTCGCCGACACCGCCGCCAAGCTGCACGCGGCCGACCCGACCAAGTACCTCGGGACCTTCTCCGCGGCCGACGCCGGGTGGTTCACCGGTCTCGCGCAGCAGGCCGGTGCGTCCTGGTGGGGCATCGACGGCAACGCGTGGAGCGTGTCGATCAACGACGCGGCCACGCTCAAGGTCGCCGACTACTGGGGCGGGCTCGTCGAGTCCGGCGTCATCGACAACAAGCCGATGTACACCCCGGAGTGGAACGCCGCGCTGAACAACGGCACGCAGGTCGGCTGGCTCTCGGCCGTCTGGGCGCCCGGTGTCCTCGCGGGCAACGCCGCCGACACCGCGGGCAAGTGGAAGATGGCGCCCATGCCGCAGTGGGACGCCGCCAAGCCGTCGACCGGCAACTGGGGCGGCTCGGCCATCGCCGTGACGTCGCAGTCGAAGCACGCCAAGGAGGCCACGCAGTTCATCACGTGGCTCAACACCGACCAGAAGGCGGTCGACTCGCTGGTCAAGGAGGCCGGCATCTACCCGGCGAACATCCCCGCGCAGGCTGAGGCGCTCGCGTCGCCGCCGGCGTTCTTCTCGAACCAGCCTGACTTCTACACGCTCGCCGGCACGATCGCGCAGACGGCAGGCAGCTTCACGTTCGGACCGAACGTCAACGTCGCCTACTCGGCGTACAACGACGAGTTCGGCAAGGCGGCCGAGGCGAAGTCGAAGGCGGCGTTCACCGCGGCCGTCGAGTCGATGCAGAAGATCACCATCGAGGACCTCAAGACCTCCGGGTTCTCGGTCAAGGAGTGAGCGACGAGGGCGGTCGTCCGGTGACCCGGGCGGCCGCCCTCGCCCGCCGCCGGTCCCGGCGGCCCGTCTGACCATCCGTCCCACCTGCTCAGGGAGACTCCTGTGACCACCTCGACGGCCCCCGCCCCGGCCGCACCGCTGGGCCGCGTGCTCGCGACGGCGCCACCTCGATCCCCGCACCGGCCGGCCGGCCGGGTGCTGGCGCCGTACGGGTTCCTCGCCCCCGCCGCCGTCCTGTTCACGGCGTTCCTCGCCCTGCCGATCGGGTACGCGGCCTACCTGAGCCTGCGGACCGTCAAGGTCAGCGGCCTCGGCCTCGGCAAGGGCTCGCGGCACGAGATCTGGGCCGGGCTCGACAACTACGCCCGCTCGCTGTCCGACCCGGAGTTCCTCGGCTCGGTCGGGCGGGTCGGGATGTACGGCCTGATCGTCGTCCCGACGATGCTCGGCCTCGCGCTGCTGTTCGCGCTGCTGCTCGACTCGCGTCGCACGCGCGGCCGCAACTTCTCGCGGGTGGCGATCTTCCTGCCGTACGCGGTCCCCGCGGTCATCTCGTCGCTGCTGTGGGGGTTCCTCTACCTGCCGGCCGTGAGCCCGTTCTACTACCTGTTCCAGCACGCGGGCTGGGACGTCCCGACCATCCTGTCCTCGCGCCTCGTCATGTTCGCGGTCGCGAACATCGCGGTGTGGGGTGGCACGGGCTTCAACATGGTGGTCATCTACACCGCGCTCAAGGCGATCCCGACCGAGCTCTACGAGGCGGCCACGATCGACGGCGCGAGCGAGCTCACGATCGCGTGGCGCATCAAGATCCCGATCGTGATGCCCGCGCTCATCATGACGTTCGTCTTCTCGATGATCGCGACGCTCCAGGTGTTCGCCGAGCCGGTCACCCTCAAGCCGCTGACCAACACGATCTCGAGCACGTGGACCCCGCTGATGAAGGTGTACCGGGACGCGTTCACGCGCGACGACCTGTACTCCGCCGCGGCCACCTCGGTCGTCATCGCGGCCGCCACGTTCATCCTCTCGTTCGGGTTCCTGCGCCTCGTGCAGAACCGCGCCTTCAGCCAGGAGAAGTGACATGACGGTGATGACGGCCCCGCCGCGGGCCTCCCAGCGCGCCCCCCGGTCCGTCCGCGCGGGCAGTCGCGCCGCGGGCCGCCCGAGCGCCACGAGCACGCTGATCCTCCTGCTCGGTGCGGTGTACTGCCTCTTGCCCGTGGCCTGGGTGCTCGTCGCCTCGTCGAAGAGCGCCTCGGAGCTGTTCTCGACGTTCACGTTCGCGCCCTCGACGCACCTCGTCGAGAACATCTCGACGCTGTCGGGCTACCGCGGCGGGCTGTTCTGGCGGTGGATGGCGAACACGGCCCTGTACGCCGGCGTCGGCGGCCTCGCGTCGGTGCTCGTCTCCGGGATGGCCGGGTATGGTCTCGCGAAGTTCCGGTTCGCGGGCAAGAAGGCCATCTTCAACGTGCTCCTCGCGGGCGTCCTGGTGCCCGGCGTCGTGCTCGCGATCCCGCAGTACCTGCTGCTCGCCAAGGTCGGCCTGACCAACACGTACTGGGCCGTCCTGCTGCCGAGCATCATCAGCCCGTACGGCATCTACCTCGCGCGCATCTACGCGGCCGCGGCCGTGCCCGACGACGTCGTCGAGGCCGCCCGCACCGACGGCGCGAAGGAGGGCCGGATCTTCCGGTCCATCGCGGTGCCGATGATGCTGCCGGGGCTGGTCACGGTCTTCCTGTTCCAGTTCGTCGCGATCTGGAACAACTTCATGCTGCCGTACATCATGCTCGGCGACGACAAGCTGTTCCCGATCACCGTGGGGCTCTCGGGCCTGCTCAACCAGGGCGCGTCGCAGCCCGCGATGTACACGTCGGTCATCACGGGCGCGCTGCTGTCCGTCATCCCGCTCATCGCGCTGTTCCTGACGCTGCAGCGGTACTGGCAGGTCGACCTCGCGGCGGGTGCGGTCAAGGCCTGACGTGCGCCTAGAGTCTCGTCACGTGGAGCACCAGCAGGCCGCGCGCAAGCGCCCGACCATCCGCGACGTCGCGGCGGCGGCCGGCGTCTCGCGCGGCACCGTGTCGCGGGTCATCAACGGTGGCCACTGGGTGTCCCCGGAGGCGCTCGCGGCCGTCAACGAGGCGATCCGTGCCACCGGGTACGCCGCGAACCAGCACGCGCGCAGCCTGGCGACGGGCCGTTCGAACTCGGTCGCATTCCTGCTCACCGAGCCCCAGCACCTGCTGTTCGAGGACCCGAACTTCTCGATCCTGCTGCGCGGTGCGGCCGAGGCGCTCGGCAAGCGGGAGATGCCGCTGCTGCTCATGGTCGCGGGCACGTCGGAGGAGCGCGCGCGGATCACGGCGTACGTCACGGCGGGCCACGTCGACGGCGTGCTGCTCATCTCGTCGCACCAGGGAAACCCGATGGTCGGTGCGCTGCTGCGTGCCGGTGTCCCGACGATCTCGTGCGGCATCCCGCTGGGCTTCGAGGGGAAGGTCGGGTACGTCTCGGCCGACGACGCGGGCGGCGCGCGCATCATGACCCGGCACCTGCTCGACCTGGGCCGCACCCGCGTCGCGACCATCACGGGCCCGCTCGACACGTCGGGCGGCACCCTGCGGCTCGAGGGCTACCGTGCCGAGCTGGGCGACCGCTTCGACGAGTCGCTCGTCGCGTACGGCGACTACTCGCGCGGCTCGGGCGACCGTGCGATGCGTGAGCTGCTCGCCCGCCGCCCCGACCTCGACGCGGTGTTCGTCGCCTCGGACCTCATGGCCTCGGGTGCGCTCGTCGCGCTGGGCGAGAGCGGACGGCGCGTGCCCGACGACGTCGCGGTCGGCGGTTTCGACGACAACGGGCTCGCCGCGAACGTGCACCCGGCGCTCACGACGATGCGTCAGCCGTTCGAACGGATCAGCTCCGAGATGGTGCGCCTGCTGCTCGAGGTCATCGACGGTCAGGAGCCGGCCGCGATCACGGTACCTACGTCCCTGGTGCTTCGGGACTCGGCCTGAAACTCACCTCGTCCTGGTGAGATGAACGGTCCCACCGGACGCTGGAATGGCTGCGCCGTGCGTCCAAGAAGAGCAGCATGGGAGAGGCGACGCAGGCAACGAGGCCTGCGTCCTGTGCGGGGAGGTGCGTCACGGCTACCTACGTGTTCGACTTCAGCGAAGGCAACAAGGACCAGAAGGACCTTCTGGGCGGCAAGGGCGCGAACCTCGCCGAGATGACCAGACTGGGCCTTCCGGTGCCACCCGGTTTCACGATCACGACGGAGGCCTGTCGCAGCTACATGGCGGCCGGGACCCTGCCCGCCGAGCTGCGCGTCGAGGTGACGATGGCGCTGCGCAGGCTCGAGGACTCCGTAGGTCGGAACCTTGGCGACTTCCATGAGCCGTTGCTGGTGTCGGTGCGGTCCGGTGCCAAGTTCTCGATGCCCGGGATGATGGACACGATCCTCAACGTCGGGCTCAACGACGCCTCCGTCCAGGGCCTGGCCGAGTTCTCCCAGGACGCGCGCTTCGCGTGGGACTCCTACCGCCGCCTCATCCAGATGTTCGGCAAGACCGTCCTCGGGATCGACGGCGACCTGTTCGCCCACGCGCTCGACGCGATCAAGACGGAGCGCGGCGCGACGATCGACACGGACCTCAGCGCCAAGGACCTCGAGGAGCTCGTCGAGCAGTTCAAGGTCATCGTGCGCGACCACTCCGGACGCGACTTCCCCCAGCACCCGCGCGAGCAGCTCGACCTCGCGATCACCGCGATCTTCGAGTCGTGGAACACCGACCGCGCGCGCCTGTACCGACGTCGTGAGCGTATCTCCGACGACCTGGGCACGGCCGTGAACGTCGTGAGCATGGTGTTCGGCAACCTGGGCCCCGACTCGGGCACCGGCGTCTGCTTCACGCGCGACCCGGCGACCGGCAAGGTCGGCGACTACGGCGACTACCTGCCGAACGCCCAGGGCGAGGACGTCGTCGCGGGCATCCGCAACACGCTCTCCCTCGCGGACTTCGAGAAGCTCGACCCGGTGTCGTTCGCGGACCTGCGCCAGGCCATGCGCCGGCTCGAGACGCACTACCGCGACCTGTGCGACATCGAGTTCACGGTCGAGCGCGGCAAGCTGTGGATGCTGCAGACCCGC
>NZ_DASUIR010000143.1:0-3504 GCF_036279715.1 Cellulomonas sp.
ACGCCGAGGTCCTCGCCGATGACGACGGCCCCGGCACGGTGCGCCTCGAGCGCGAGGATCCCGATGAGAGCCTCGTGGTCGTAGCGCACGTACGCGCCCTCGCCCGCGCCCGCGCCCTGCGGGATCCACCACAGCCGGAACAGACCGATGACGTGGTCGATCCGGATCGCTCCTGCGTGCCGCAGGACGGTCCGCAGCATGTCCCGGTACGGCCGGTACGCGACGCGCGCCAGCTCGTCCGGCCGCCACGGCGGCTGTGACCAGTTCTGCCCCTGCTGGTTGTACATGTCCGGCGGCGCCCCGACCGTCGCCCCGCGAGCGAGCACGTCGCCGAGCGCCCAGACGTCGGCGCCCTCCGGGTGCACGCCGACAGCGAGGTCGTGCATGATCCCGATCGACATGCCGCCCTCGACCGCAGCGCGCTGCGCATCGGCCAGCTGGGAGTCGGCGACCCACTGCAGCCAGCAGTGGAAGTCGACACGGTCCGCCAGCTCGACGCGCGCCCGGTCGACGAGGTCCGAGGAGATGTCGTTCGCCTCCGCCGGCCAGGGTGCCCCTTCGTACCGCTCGGCGAGCGCGCACCACAGGGCGAAGTCCTCGAGCCCCTCGCCCTGCTCGCGACGGAACCCGTCGAACGCCGCCTGGCGGGCTGCCGACCGCGGCGCGGTGAACACGATCTCGAGCGCCGACCGCTTGGCGGTCCACGCCACGTCGCGGTCGATCGGACCCGCATCGGTGTCGAGCGACATCGCGGGCTCGGCCGCCCACTCGACGAGCGCACGGTCGGCCGCCGAGAGGTAGGCGGTCTCGCGCACGTCCTCGACCCGGATGTACAGCGGGCTCACGAACCGGCGCGTCGTCGGCAGGTAGGGCGAGGGGGTCATCGGCGCGACCGGCTCGGCGCAGTGCAGCGGGTTGACGAGCAGGAAGTCGGCGCCGCACTCCCGTGCCGAGAGCCAGCCCAGCTCGGCGAGGTCGGCGAAGTCGCCCACCCCCCACGAGCCCCGGGACCGCACGGAGTACAGCTGGGCCATGAAGCCCCACGCACGCCCGGCGCGCAGCTGGTCGGGCAGCTCGAGCGTGCTCGGCGTGACGACGACGACCGACCGGGCGGTGACGCTCGGACCGGTCGCCTCCATCACGTGCCAGCCGAGGGGGAGGTCGATCGGGATCGTGAAGGTCGCGCGTCCCACGAGGCGTCCGTCGACGGAACGCGGCTCCACGAAGACGTCGGCCTGGACCAGGTCGAGGCGACCGCCGCCCGCCTCGGCGTCGAGCTCGAGCCAGACCGTCACAGGGTCCCCGTGGGCGACGTGCACGGGCACGTGCGCGTGCCGTCCCTGTCGGACGACGACGACGGGCGGCAGCGTGCGACGCCACGGCATGTCCTCGACGTGAGTGATCGAGACGTCGACCCGCTCCGGGGAGGAGGCGTCCACCCCGAGCGCGTCGAGCACGGCGACGAGCGTCGAGGCAGCGACCTGGCGGTGCGAGCCGTCGAACCCCCAGAAGTCGGGGACCACGCCGTACGCAGCAGCGAGGCGCAGCAGGGCCTGCGACGGTTCGTCTCCTTGGTCGGCCACAGCCCCGATCCTGCCAGAGTCCCTGGCCGGGACGCCGGACCCGGGACCTGACACGGCGCCGCCAGCATGGTCGGCCATCGCCGAGGGGTGTGCCGGCCACGTCGTAACGTAGCGACCCATGACCCCGACCTCGTCCGTGCCGTCGCGCGCCGGCGCGCCGCTCGACCTCCCGGCGTACCCGTCCGCGCGGCGCCTCGACCTCGTCGAGGACCTGCACGGTCATCGTGTCGCCGACCCGTACCGGTGGCTCGAGGACGCGTCGTCGCCCGAGACGACGACGTGGTCGGAGGCGCAGGACGCTCTCTGGGCCGCCTACCGCGCCCAGGCCGCACCCGCGGGAGCGATGTCGCAGGTCACCCTGACTGCTCGCCTGCAGACCCTGCTCGGCGCCGGGTTCGTCAGCGCCCCGGCGTGGCGTGGCGACCGCCAGTTCACCTCGCGACGGTCGGGTGACCAGGAGCACGCGGTCGTGATCGTCACGGACGGCGGGAGCGAGCGCGTCCTCATCGACCCGGTGACGCTCGACCCCGCGGGCGCGACCACCCTCGACGCCTGGCAGCCCAGCAAGGAGGGCGACCTGCTCGCCTACCAGGTGTCCAGCGGCGGCACCGAGGAGAGCGTGCTGCACGTCCTCGACGTGGCGACGGGCGAACCGGTCGACGGACCGATCGATCGGGCACGGTACTCCCCGGTCGCGTGGGTACCCGGTGGCGAGTCGTTCTACTACGTCCGCCGCCTCCCGCCTGAGCAGCTGCCGCCGGACGAGCAGCAGTACCACCGCCGGGTGTGGTTGCACCGCGTCGGCACCGACCCGGCACTCGACGTCGAGGTGTTCGGTGCGGGTCGTGACCTCACGAGCTACTTCGGCGTCTCGGTCTCACGCGACGGGCGCTGGCTCATCGTCTCGGCATCGGCCGGGACGGCGCCGCGCACCGACGTCTGGATCGCGGACCTGGCCGTGGCCGGTGGGGCCGCGCCGACGTTCGTCCCGGTGACGGTCGGGCTCGACGCGCAGACGGCTGCCTGGGTCGGTCGTGACGGCCGGCTGTACCTGCACACGAATCTCGACGCGTCGCGCGGCCGGCTCGCCGTCACCGACCCGTCCGACCCCGGCGTCCCGCACTGGCGGGAGCTCCTGGCCGAGGATCCCGAGGCGGTCCTCGAGGACGTGGCATTCACCGATGCGGGCGGCGCGGCCGGCACGCCCGGCGCGGAGCCCGAGCTGCTGCTCGCGAGCTGGCGTCGCCACGCCGTCAGCGAGATCACCGTCCATGACCCCCGGACCGGCGTGCGGCTCGACGGGTCTGCGGGAACGGTCGGCCTGCCGGGCCTCGGATCCGTGTCAGGCCTCGTGACGCGGCCGGACGGCGGCCGGGAGGTCTGGTTCGCCTACACCGACCACACGACGGTCTCGACGGTGCACGTGTTCGACGCGCTGACTCGCGACGTGCGGGTCTGGGCCGAGCCCCCGGGCACCCTCGCCGACCTTCCGGACGTCCGGGTGCACCGCCTCGAGACCGCGAGCGCGGACGGCACGACCGTGCGCGCGTTCGTGCTCGCACGCGCCGACGTGCTGGGCGCGGACGGTCGCCCGCTCGCGCCCGTTCCGACGATCCTCTACGGCTACGGCGGCTTCCAGATCTCGCTCGAGCCCACGTACTCCGCGTCGACGCTTGCCTGGGTCGAGGCGGGCGGCGTGTACGTCGTGGCGAACCTGCGCGGTGGCGGCGAGGAGGGCGAGGACTGGCACCGCGCCGGGATGCGCGCGCGCAAGCAGAACGTGTTCGACGACTTCCACGCGGTCGCCGAGCGCCTCATCGCCGACGGGTGGACGACTCCCGGTCAGCTCGCGTGCTGGGGCGGCTCCAACGGTGGCCTGCTCGTCGGCGCCGCCCTGACCCAACGTCCCGACCTGTTCGCG
>NZ_DASUIR010000144.1:0-2035 GCF_036279715.1 Cellulomonas sp.
GCCCAACCTGACCAGGGCCCGGCGCTCCCAGCCGGCCGCCGAGCCGTCGCCCGCGGCGGAGAACACGAGTAGCCCATAGCCGGACCCCGTGGCGGCCGCTGACACGCCCTTCAGCACCTCGCCGGCCCACTGCCCGAGCTCGGAGAACAGCACGCCCACGACGCGCGCGGTCCCGCCCCGCAGCCGCGTCGCCGCGAGGCTCGGCTCGTACCCCATGGCCTCGATCGTCGACAGGACCCGCTGCGCGGTCGGTGCCGCGACACCGCTGCGGGCGTTGATCACCCTGGAGACCGTCGCTGTCGAAACCCCGGCGCGGGCGGCGACGTCGGTGATCGTCGGCAGGGGCCGACGCGCCGGGACGGCAATCACGTCACGACGACCTCGGCGGTGCCGTCGGTCGCCTCGACAACGACGGTGCCGCTCAGGTCCCCGGCGGTGATGCGGTACTCCCCCGCGAAGCCCTCCACGCCGAGGCGTCCCTCGTCGTCCGTCCGGACGCGCGTCTGCCCGAGCCACCAGTCGTCCTTGATCAGACCGCGCAGCGCCGCGTATGCGGGCTTCGGCGTGCCATCGGACCTCACCAGACCGGCCGGCGCACCGAGCCAGGCACCGTCGTCGGTCAGGCCCCAGTAGGTGATCGACTCGACCGCCGGATGGCCGACGAGCGTCGTGTAGTGCCGGACGATCTCGTCGGCCTGCCGCGCCTCGCCCTCGGGCGTCGAGGGCCAGTCGGCGACCTGGTAGTCGTTGAGGTCGACGATCTCACGGGGCATGAGCCGGCCCGAGAGCAAGGTGGTCTCGGTCATGTGCACGGGCAGGCCGAACCGCGAGAACCGCTCGAGGATCGAGAGCGTCTTCTCCTCGCCCCAGTAGCCCTGGTGCATGTGGCTCTGCAGCCCGAGGCCGTCGATCTGGATGCCGGCGGCGAGGCACTCCTCGACCAGGTGCTCGTACGCCGGCGACATGTCGAAGTCGTTGAGGAGCAGCGTGGCACCGGGGTTGGCCGACCGCGCCGTCGCGAAGGCCAGCCGGACCGTCTCGACCCTCCCGAGCCGCTGGCACAGCCGGGTCAGGCCGTTGTCCTCCTTGTCGAACACCGGCATGATCACGACCTCGTTGATCGCGTCCCACACGTCGATCACACCGCGGAACTCCGTGACCTCCCGGACGATCCGCGCACGCACGGCTGCCTCGACCTCGTCTGTCGACAGGTCATGCAGCCACTGCGGCGCGAGCGTGTGCCACGCGAGCGGATGACCCTTGACGACGCAGCCGTGGTCGACGAACCACTGCGCGGCTCGCCTCAGGCGCTCGGTGTCGGGATGCCCGCGCTCCGGCTCGAACCCACCCCAGTAGAACGGCAGCGTCGCGGTGTTGAAGAGCTCGAACCAGAGCTCGGAGAGGTGCGCAGCCGTCGACGGGGCGGCGCCACCGAAGGGGCTGTCCGGGGTCGCCTCGGTCTCGCCGTTGGCGAACCCGATGAAGTCGAAGCCGATGTTCGCGAACGCGAAGGCGTGCCGGACCTGCTCGACCACGACCTCGGCGTCCGCGACGGCGTTCCCGTCCGGGGTGCGCACCGTGACGGTCGACCTGCCGACGCGGTGACGGAGGACCTCCGGGATGCTGCGCGACGCGAGCTGCATGTGACGACTCCCTGCCTGTGATGACCTCTGCTGACCGACCGACCTGACCGCCGCGAGCCGCGGCACCTGCTCACACCCGACTCATGGCGCCGTCCGCCTCGAGCCCCGCCTCCACCGCGACGTCGACCCATCGTGCATCGGCGACCGTGATCTCGTGCCGCGTGCCGACGAGCTCGACGGTCGCCTCGGTCTCCCGCTCGGCGCACGTCGCCCCGACCCACAGCTCGATCACTCCCGGCTCCACGCCGCGCACGAGGTCCCGTCCGCTGAAGGCCAGGCGGGTGGTCGGCACACCGAACCGCACCGTTGCAGCCGCACCCGGGTCGAGCTCGACCCGCGCGTAGCCGAGCAGCTGCGCCACCGGCCGGGTGATCGACGCCACGGGGTCGTGC
>NZ_DASUIR010000145.1:0-12382 GCF_036279715.1 Cellulomonas sp.
GCGATGACGAGGAACGCGACGATCCGCACGCCGGCGAGCATCGCGGTCTCCACCGAGCCGAGCGGCAGGGTCATCGCCAACGGCTGCACGGCGCTCAGCCGCCCAGGAGCGACGGGATGCGGGCGAAGAGCTCGTGCGTGAACGACACGAGCTCCGAGATCATCCAGTGCCCCGACACGAGCAGCGCGACCGCGGCGGCGATGGCCTTGGGCACGAAGCTGAGCGTGACCTCCTGGATCTGCGTCACGGACTGCAGGAGCGAGACGATGAAGCCGACGACGAGCGCCGTCACGAGCACGGGCGCCGAGAGCTTCGCGGCGAGGATCAGGGACGAGAGCCCGATGTCGAGGACCGCGTTGGTGTCCACGCTCAGCCACCTCCCGCGTAGGAGCCGACGAGCGCCGTGATGACCAGACCCCAGCCGTCGACGAGCACGAACAGCAGCAGCTTGAACGGCAGCGACACCATGACGGGCGGCAGCATCATCATGCCCATCGACATCAGGGACGCCGACACCACGAGGTCGATCACGAGGAACGGCACGAAGATGACGAACCCGATGATGAACGCCGCCCGCAGCTCGGAGAGCATGAACGCCGGGATGAGCGTGAGCATCGGGACCGACGCCGGGTCCTGCGGGTTCGGCTGGTCGGCCGCGCGCGTCACGAGGGCCAGGTCCTGCTCGCGCGTGTGCTCGAGCATGAAGCCACGCAGCGGCGCCGACCCCGTCTCGACCGCCTGGCTGAACGTCAGGTCGCCCTTGAGGTAGGGCTGGACGCCGTCGTTGTTCACGTCGGTCAGCACGGGCGCCATGACGAAGAGGCTGAGGAACAGCGCCAGCCCCGCGATGACCTGGTTCGGCGGGACGCCCTGCAGCCCGAGCGCGTTCCGGGTCAGCGAGAGCACGACGAAGATCTTCGTGAAGCTCGTCATCATGAGCAGCAGCGACGGGGCGACCGAGAGCAGCGTGATCCCGAGCAGCACGACGATCGAGCTGCTCGGAGTGCCGTCGACCCCGTTGATCGACACCGACACCGAGCTACCCGGCGTCGCCGGGGCGGCCGGGGCTGCGGGTGTGGCCGGCGCGGTCGGGCCGGCCGGGGCGGCGGGCTGGGCTGCGGCGGGCTGGACGACGACGGCGACCGGCGCGACCGCCGAGGCGGGGGCTGCCACGACGGGGGCGGCAGCGTGCGACGCGACCGCGCCGACGACCAGCATGAGCACCGCGAGCGCGACGACGACCGCCGCCGACCGTGCTGCCCGCAGCGCCCGCGCCGTCGCGGCGGTCGCGCTCACCGGCGCACCGTGCGGTCCTGGAGGGTCTCCAGTGCGCGGCGCCACGTGTCGAGCGACAGGATCGAGCCGTCCAGCGCGCTGCGCGCGACGGGCACGCCGTCGACGGCGGGCCGTGGCGCGGGGACGGTCGCGGCAACCGTCGGTGCGAGGGCCTCGGACGCGGCCAGAGGCTCGGCGTCGACGCGGGCCTGCGCGAGCAGCGCGTCGATGTCGAGCGCCGGGCGCGCGGACGGCTGGCCGCTCAGCAGCGACTCCGGCGTGACCCGTGCCGCCGGGAGGCTGCTGGCGGGCGCTGCGGCGGCGGACCGGGGGGCCACGGGCAGCGGCGCGGGCTCCATGACGGGGGCGAGCTCGGTGAGCATCGTGACCTGCTGCTCGCCGTAGCCGAGCAGGAGCCGGCGGTTGCCGATGGCGACGACTGCGACGCCCGCGTGCCGGCCGAGCGCCTGGCGCCCGACGACACGCATGGTCGGGCCCGCGGGCGTCCGGCGCGCCTGGCTGCCCGACAACCTGCGACCCGCGAACCAGATGAGGCCCACGACGCACGCGAGCGACAGCGCGACGCGCAGCAGCAGCAGCAACCCGGCACCATCCATCGTCAGATGGCGCCTTGCTCGCCCGCGACGATCTCGGTGATGCGGATCCCGTAGTCCTCGTCGACCACGACGACCTCGCCGCGCGCGATCAGACGACCGTTGACCATGACGTCCGCGGGGGCACCGGCGGCGCGGTCCAGCTCGAGCACCGCACCGGGCGTGAGCTCGAGGACCTGCCGGACGGGCAGCCGCGCACGACCGAGCTCGACCGTGAGCGTCATCTCGACGTCGTAGAGCACGTGCAGGCTCTGCCGCTGGGCAGGGATGCCCGGGAAGCCGGCTGTGGCAGCAGGCTCGGCCCGCAGACGCAGCGCGAACCAGGCCTGCGGGACGCCCTCGTGCTCGAGCGCGAACAGGTGCGCGTCGGCGGGGACGGCCGACCCGGCGGCCTCGGTGCGGGCCGCGTCGAGCACCCCGGCGCCGAGCGTCTCGCACGCGGCCTCGAGGGCCGGACGCAGCGCGTCGGACAGCGGCAGCGGCGAGCCGCCGTCGGCCCCGGCCGCGAGCACGCCCTGCACGGCCCGCTCGGCGACGAGGACGACGTCCGCGCTGCGCGAGCCGACGAACGACGCGAGGACCGCGATGTCGTCGAGGGCCGGTCCCTCGCCGGGACGGGCCGCCACGGCAGTCAGCGGGGTCGTCGACGGCAGCAGCCGCGCAGCAGCCGTGGCGGCGGCGAGCGCGGTGTCGGTCGACGTGGCGGTGGGGTTCATCTGGGGTTCTCCTCGACGGTGACGACCATGCAGGCGAGCCGGGAACCGTTGTTGCCGGCTGCGGCGTGGGCAAGCACAACCCCGTCGACGACGACGTCCAGCGGCTTCGTCGACGGGTGGTTCAGGGGCAGTACGTCACCGACGGTGAGGCCGATGACCTCGCGCGGGTGGACCGTGACGGGCGAGAAGCGGACCGAGACCTCGACCGGCACGCGCTGGACGGCGGCCTCGAGGTCGATGACCGCAGCGGCCTGGGTCCGGCGCTCGTCGGCCGAGCGCGAGTCCGTGCCCTCGGCGCTCCGCAACGCCGCGAGGAGCAGCTCGGCGGGCACCATGAACGTCGCGTTGTCCTCGCGCTCGCCCGAGCGGACGGTGAACGAGGCCACGAGCACCGACTCCGACGCACCGACCGCCTGGACGAACTGCGGGTTGTACTGGACCGTGCGGACCGTCACGGCGAGCGGGAGCAGACCCGCGAACGCGTAGGTGAGGTCGCCGAGCGCGGGGCGCAGCAGGTCCCGCATGAGGCTGAGCTCGATCTCGGTGAGCTCGCGGCCCTCGCGCTCGTCGCCGCGCCCGGAGCCGCCGAGCAGGTAGTCGATCCAGACCATCGCGGTCGCGACCGGGAACTGCATCACGGCGGTCTGGCGGGTCTCCTCGATCGTGCACAGGACCATCGCCGTCGTCGGCGGGAGCGAGCGCACGTACTCGTCGTAGGTGCGCAGCGTCAGCTCGTCGAGCGTCACCTGCGACATCACGCGCAGCCGCGCGGTCTGCTGGGTTCCCCACTGCCGGGCGAACGTCTCGAACGCCATCTCGAGGATCCGGGCGTGCTCGCGCACCATGGTCATCGGTCGGCGGAAGTCGTACGACTCAGGGTCCTGCGTGCGGGCGCGCCGCGGCGCGGGGCGCGCAGGCGCGTGCATCGACTCGTTGACCGTCACGCCGGTCTCTATCGGCGCGCTCCCCATGGGTATGAGGAACCTGGGTCAGGTGGTTCTTCTCCGACCTCGACCCCTCATGGGCCGACGAGCGGGCGGAGCGGTGCGGCGCCCTCCATGGCGCCCCGACTTACCGGCAGGGCCGGTTCACTGCGTGACGAAGTTCGTCAGGTAGACGTCCATCACCTCGCCCTCGTACGCCGTGGACAGCTCGGTCACGAGCTGAGCCTTGAGCGCGTCACGCGTCGCCGGGTCGGAGACCTCGGCGACGGTGTGGCCCGAGTAGAGGGCGATCGCGAGGTCGAGCGCCTTGGCCGGGTCGGGGGCCTCCGCGACGTCCTTCGTGAGCTGCAGACCGAGGCCGAGGCGCAGGTAGTGGCCGTCGGACAGGTTGACGCTCACGGGGTCGACCTTGAGGACGACACCCGGCACGGGCGCGGGCGGAGCGGCAGCCGCACCGTCGCCGGCAGCCTTGCCCGGTCCCATGAGGAACCAGTAGGCCGCCGCACCGGCGAGCAGGACAAGCACCGCGCCGGCGATGAGGATGAGCTTCTTCTTCGGCTTCCCCTTGCCCTTCTCGGGCACCGCAGGCGCGGCCTTGATCGACCCGATGCCGCCCGACGGGTTGCGGGCGCCGATCTTCTGGGTCGAGATCACACGTTGTTCGATGGGCATCTGACTATCCCTCCGTCGCGATCACTGCGGTGAGCAGGCTGCGGACCTGCTCGGGGGCACCACTGAGGACGACGAGGTCGACCCGGCGGTTCGCGACCATCGCGTCGGCGCTGTCACCCGCGGCCAGCGGACGGGAGTCGCCGAAACCGACGGACATGATCCGGGTCGGGGGCAGGCCGTCGACCTCCACGAGGCGCCGGAGCACCTGCGTCGCCCGGTCCGCCGACAGCTCCCAGTTCGTCGCGTAGCGGCCCGAGACGGGGATCGTGTTGGCGTGCCCCTCGATCGAGATCTGCTCACCGATCGAGTCGAGCGTGGGTCCTGCCACGTCGAGCACACGCTCGGCGGTCGCGGTGAGCTTCGCGCTCGCGGGGCCGAAGAACACGTCGTCCGCGACGAGGCCCATCACCAGACCCCGCTCGGTGATGCTGAACCGCACGGCGCCCTCGAGCCCGTTCGCGGTCAGCAGCGCCACGAGCTGGTCACGCAGGCCTTCTAGGTGCGTGGCCTCCGCCCGCGCGGCCGCGAGCACCGTCGGGTCGACAGCGTTCGGGTCCGTCGGCACGGGCGACGGCGCGGGCACCGGCTGCGCACCCTCGACCCCGAGCCCGGCGTCCGCGCTGACCATGCCCGCCGTCCCGGCCGCGACGGCCGTCGCGGGGACGACGCTCTGCCCGTCGAGCGTGCCCGAGCTGCCGTCCAGCACCGACGACGACGCGTTGTCGTGGAAGCCCGCCGACAGCGAGTCGCGCAGCGCGACGTACTTGTTCTGGTCGACCTGGCTGATGGCGAACAGCACGATGAACAGGCACATGAGGACCGTGACCATGTCGACGTAGCTCAGCAGCCAGCGCTCGGAGTTCTCGCGCTCCTCCTCGTGGCCCCCGCGGGACCGACGACGCGTCCGCCCGCGGGCCTTGGCGCCCGCGGCCGACGTCATGCCGCTTCCTTGACGGGCGCGGCGGGCGGCAGCATGCTCCGCAGCCGCTCCCCGACGAGCCGCGGGTTCGCCCCCGACTGGACCGCGAGGAGGCCCTCGAGCGTGACCTCCATCTGCGCGCACTCGAGGTCGGAGATACGGCGGATGCGCGAGGCGAGGGGGATCCACAGCACGTTGGCCGACAGGATGCCCCAGAGGGTCGCCACGAAGGCCGCGGCGATCGACTCGCCCAGCGTGCCGGGGTCCGAGAGGTTCTTCAGGACGTGCACGAGCGAGATGACGGTGCCGATGATGCCGATCGTCGGCGCGTAGCCGCCCATGTCCATGAAGTACTTCGCGTGCGAGCGGTCCTGGGCGCGCTTCGTGGCGATCCGGTCCTCGAGGATCGTGCGCAGGTCGTCCGGGTCGGTCCCGTCGATCGCCGACTGCAGGCCGCTGCGCAGGAACTGGTCGTCGATGTCCTTGGCCGCGTCCTCGAGCGCGAGCAGCCCCTCGCGACGAGCGCGGTCGGCGAGGCTCACGACGGTGTCGACGGTCGCCGCGGGGTCGGGGGCCTTGCTGCGCAGCGCACGCGGGACCGCGGCGAACGCGCCTGTGACGTCCTTCATCGTGTTGCCCGCGATGCCCACCCCGAGCGTCCCGATCCACACGAGGATGAGCGGCCCGGGGAGCAGCAGCGCCATCGGGGACGTGCCCTCGATGGACAGCGTCGCGAAGATCGCGCCCAGCGCGACGGCGAGACCGATCATGCCTGCGGGGTCCATCAGCGGGTCCTGGGGTGCAGCTGCACGGGCGGCGCCAGCGGCACGTCGTCGTCCTCGTCGTCCGCCTCGACGGGGGGGCGGTCGCGGACCAGCTCGACCGACGGCGGGGCGAACAGCTGGATGTCGTGCGCGCGGGCGAGGAGCTGGGACCGGTGCTCGTTGACGAGCTCGATCACCTCGGTCATCGACTCCTCGACGATGTACTTCGTGCCGTCGATGAGCGTGAGGATGGTGTCCGGCGCACTGTCGATGCGCTGCAGCAGATCGGGGTTCACCCCGAACTGCGGCCCGTTGAGGCGCGTCACGACGATCACGGCATGTCCGTCCTTGGTACGACTTCAGGCCCTTCCGTGGGCCTTGTACCTGATGGATCGGCCGTCGACCTCGACTCGTGAGCGTTCCTCGGCGACCAAGCACCCGCTCATCGCATCTCTGCCACCGGGGTCAGGGCCGCACGCACGTCCGCGAGCGCACCGTCGCGCGCGAAGACCGGGATCTGCTCGATGGGCGCCGGGGTGTCGATCGTCTGTCCGCCGTCGTGGACCTCGCCGGTCAGCAGGTGCGTCCATCGTGCCCCGGCGGGTAGGTAGACGCTCCGAGAGGTGGCGTGCGGGCTGACCACGGGGGCGACGAGCAGATCCGGCCCGAGCATGTACTGGCCCGTGACGTCCCAGCTCGCCGGGTCGTCCGGGAACTCGTGGAACAGGCCCCGCATGACGGGCTGGCCGTCGGTGTGTGCCGCGCGCATCACGGTGCGGAGATAGGGCCGCAGCGCCTCACGCAGCCGGACGTAGCGGACCAGGATCCGGTAGACGTCGTCCCCGTAGCTCCACAGCTCGTTGGGGGCGCCGCTGCGCAGCCGCTCCGTCCCGTCGGCGGCGTGCACCGGCTCGTACGGCAGGCGGTCGCCGTGCATCCGCATGACCGGGCTGAACGTGCCGAACTGGAACCAGCGGATGAGCAGGTCGTGGAAGTCCGGGTCGGTGCTGTCGCCATCGTGGAAGCCGCCGATGTCGGTGGTGAACCAGGGGATGCCGGCGACCCCCATGTGGATGCCCGCCGAGATCTGACGTCGCAGGTCCGTGTACGTCGAGTGGATGTCTCCGGACCACACGAGGGCGCCGAAGCGCTGGCTGCCCGCCCAGGCGCAGCGCAGCAGGTTGACCACGTCCTCCTGACCTGCAGCGACCTGGCCCTCGTAGAACGCCCGGGCGAACGCCTGCGGGTAGAGGTTGCCGATCTGGAGGGCGGGACCCGCGTGGTACCGGTAGTTGTCGTAGTCGTAGACCCCGTACTCGGGCTCCGCCTCGTCCAGCCAGAAGGCCTTGACTCCCAGGTCGTGGTAGTTCTTGCGGCACAGGCCCCAGACGACCTCGCGGGTCTCGGGGTTCGTGGGGTCGATGAACACGCTCGGTCCCTGGAAGCCCATGTGGATGTTCATCCCGCGCTCGGCGCGCACCAGGCAGTTGCGGCTCTTGAGCTCGGCGAAGTTCTCCGACTCGAGAGAGACCTGCGGCCAGACCGAGACCATGAGCTCGACCCCGAGCTCGGCGAGCTCGGCGACCATCGCCCGCGGGTCCGGCCAGAACTCCTCGTCGAAGCGGAAGTCGCCCATGTGCGGCCAGTGGAAGAAGTCGGCGACGATCACGTCCAGAGGCAGGTCACGGCGCTTGTGCTCGCGGGCTACCTCGAGCAGCTGTTCCTGGTTCCAGTAGCGGAGCTTGCACTGCCAGTAGCCCAGCCCGTACTCCGGCATCATCGGCGCGTGGCCGGTGGCGGTCGCGTACGCGGCGCTGATCTGCGCCGGGGTGTCGCCCGCGGTGATCCAGTAGTCGAGCTGGCGGCTCGACTCCGCGCACCACTCGGTGCGGTTGGTCGAGAACGTGGCCCGTCCGATGGCCGGGTTGTGCCAGAAGAACCCGTAGCCCGCGCTGGACAGCACGAACGGCACGCTCGCCTGCGAGTTGCGGTGCGCGAGCTCGAAGGTGCTGCCCTTGAGGTCGAGGATCTCCTGCTGGTACTGCCCCATCCCGTAGAGCTTCTCTCCCGGGTTGGGCTCGAAGGACGCCGTGATCTGGTGGTCGCCGCCGAGGATCGGCCGGTAGTCACGGGCACGGAGCTTGAGCGACCCGCCCTCGCTCAGCTCGCGGAGCAGGACGCGGCCCCCGCGGTCGTGGAACTCGAGCCTGCACGTGGACACCTCGAAGCCGACCTGGTCGTCCCAGGCCGTCCGGACCCTCAGGACGGCGCTGATGGCACCGTTCGTCAGCGTCGCGACGTCGCCGTCCACCCAGATCTGCGGCTGCGTCGGCTGCGGCTCGAGCAGCGCGAAGTCGGTGTCCACGACGTCGGAGCCGAAGGCGCTGCGCACGCGCACGGAGTCGGGACCCCACGCCTGCACGACGAGGGTCTCGCCCTCGCCGCGCCAGACGACGCGGTCCGGACGGATGTCGAACGTGTTCATCACTGTGTCCTCATGATGGTGGTGTGGTGGCGCCGGCCGTCAAGCGCCCTGGGGCCTGTCGGACGTCGTCTAGTCCTTGACCGAGCCGGCCGTGACGCCTGCCGCGACGTACTTCTGGGCCAGCACGAGCAGGAGTGCAGTAGGGATCGAGGCCAGCACGGCCGTGGCCATCATCGGGCCCCACTCCTGGTTCTGGGCACCGATGTAGTTGTAGATGCCCATGGTGATGGGGCGGAGGCTGCCGCCGTCCCGATCCAATGTGGATGCGAAGAGGAAGTCCGACCAGGCCCACAAGAAGGCGAACAGGGCGACGGTGATCGCCGAGTTCCGCGAGACCGGCAGGACGACGGACCGGAAGGTGCGCCAGTGCGAGGCGCCGTCGAGCTGCGCCGCCTGAAGCAGCGCGACCGGGATCCCTCGCATGAACGCCGAGAACAGCATCACCGCGAACGGCACCGCGATCGTCGAGTCCGCGATGATCAGCCCCGGGATGGTGTCCAGGATCCCGAGGCTCGTGTAGATCGAGTAGAAGCCCAGCGCCATGACCACGGCCGGCACCATCTGAGCCACGATCAGGGCGAAGCTCAGGACGCGGCCTCCCGGGACCCGCAGCCGGGCCAGGCCGTAGCCGGCCGGGGCGGCGATGGCCACGGTGAGCAGCACGGTCCCGAGCCCGACGATCAGGCTCGTGGCCAGGAAGGGCAGCTGCTCGTGCAGGACGATCCGGTAGTTGTCCGTGGTGAAGTCCAGGGGCAGGAGCTTCCCCAGGCGGATCGCCTCACGGCGCGTGAAGGAGACGTTCACCATCCAGTAGACGGGGAACAGCATGATCGCGGTCAGGGCGATCGCGAGCGTCGTCTTCCACCAGCTGCGGGCCATGTCAGTCCTCCTGCCGACGTTGCACTGCGATGTAGACGAGACCGAAGGCCAGGGCGACGACCAGCAGGATGCTGCCCACGGCGGAGGCTTCGGAGTACTTGATGACCGACGACGCCCCCTTGCCGAAGGCCATGCCGTAGGACCACGTCGCGAGGGTCTGCGAGCTCCCGGTGCCCATCGTCATGATCCAGATGATGTCGACGACCTTGAGCGTGTAGACCACCCCCAGCAGCACGGTGATCAGGGAGACCGGACGGAGCAGCGGCAACGTGATCGACACGAACTGCCGCCATCGCCCGGCCCCGTCGATCGCTGCGGCCTCGTACAGCTCGCCCGGGATGTTCTGCAGCCCCGAGTAGAGGATGACGAGGTTGAACGGGATGCCCAGCCAGATGTTCGCGATCGTGACCGACATCAACGCGTTCTGCGAGTTCAGCCACCAGACCGAGTCCACCCCGAACACGCCGAGGAGAGAGTTGAGCACCCCGTTGTCGGGGTTCATCATCCACTGCCACGTCGTGCCCGAGACGATGACCGGGAGCAGCCACGGGACCAGGAACATCGCCCGCAACGTCGACGACAGCCGGAAGCTGCGCTGGAAGAACGTCGCGAGCGCGAGTCCCACGGTGTACTGCACGACGATCGAGACCACCGTGAAGGTCGCGGTCTGGCCGACCACCCGCCAGAACCGCGACTGGCCGATGACCTCCCGGTAGATGTCCAGCCCGACGAACGGCGCACCGCCGTTGACGAAGCTCGCCCTGTCGTACCGGTGCAGGCTCATCAGGACGTTCTGCACCAGCGGGTAGGCGTAGAAGAGCACCAGGTAGATCACGAGCGGCGTGACGAACGCGATCGCCGCCCAGCGGGTGCCCCGGTGGGACGAGACGCGTGCGCGAGCGGTACGTCCGGGCGGTCGTGACGGCCCGGCGGTCGGCACCGCTGCGGTCGGTGTCGTGGTGGTCATGGAGCTCTCCGATCGGATCGACGACACGAGACGCATCGGGGTGGGGCGCGTCGCACGAGCCCGCGCCCCACCCCGGCGCCTCAGCTGCCTGCGGCGTCCTTGAAGGCAGCCTCGACACCGGTGGCGTCGCCTGCCGCGTTGAGAGCGCCCTGGATCGCCTGGGAGATCTGCGCGGAGGCGTTGACGTAGCCTGCGCCGAGCTCGGTCGTCCGACCCTGCGCACCCTCGATGATGCTCACCCAGGGCGTCCAGGTGTCGTTCGCGGCGACCTGCGCGGCCCGCACGTCGGGCTTGGCCGACAGGTACCCGAGCAGCTCGCTGGTCGTCTTGGCGGCGTCACCGCTGACCAGGCACGAGATCACTGCCTGGGCGTTCGCGTAGTGGTTCGAGGCGTCGGCGGTCTGGATCGGCGCCACCGCGAACTCACCCCCGGTCGGAACAGGCGCGACCGCGGTGGTCTTGCCCGGGATCGGGATCATGCCGACGCTGAAGTCCTTGTTCGCCGCGGCGGCGCTGGCGAACCACGACCCGTTCTCGGCGAATCCGTACTCACCGGTGAGGAACAGGTCCCAGGACGCCGACTGGTTGTCGGTCACCGCAGAACGCGGCGCCCAACCCTTGCCGATCCAGTCGGAGATGAGCTGACCGGCACTGACGGCCTCAGCTGAGCCGACGGCGTCGAGCTTGGCCCCCGCACCCCAGAGCCAGGGCTCGAACTGGAAGACGCCTTCTTCACCGGCGACACCGGAGAACGTGATGCCCTTGGAGCCCGCGGCCACGACCTTCGCGATCGCGGCGTCGAGCCCGGCCCAGTCGTGGATCTGCGTCGGGTCGACCCCGGCCGCGTCCATGACCTTCTTGTTGTAGTACAGCCCCAAGGCGTTGGAGCCGAACGGCACCCCGTACGTCTCGCCGTTGAGCACGCCCGGACCGAGGAGGTTCGCGTCGACGCCCGAGGCGTCGATCCCGGCCTGCTTGTCGGTGGCCAGCAGGCTGGCGCTCACCGCCTCCGGCATCATCGGGTTGTCCAGAACGGCGATGTCCGGCGCCTTGCCCTCCTTGACGGCGGTCGTGAGCTGGTTGAACAGGTCCGTCTGCGGCAGGCTCGTGCGGGTGATGGTGGAGCCCGAGGGAGCGCACGCCTTGACGTGCTTGTCCCAGTCGGACCCGTCCTTGTGCTGCGGGTAGGGATCCCAGAAGGTGATCGTCGACGTCGTCGTGCCTGCCGATGCGTTGCCGGAGGCTCCCGATGCGGGAGTCCCTCCGCCGGAGCACGCGGTCAGACCTCCGACAGCGACCACCAGGCTGAGGGCCAGTGCCCTGCGCGACCCGATCGTTGTCATGCGAGTTTCCTCTCCATTGAGTGGACCTGCAGGCCCTTGTGTCGAGAGCGGTCGGGAGTGACGGGACCCCACGTCGGGCCTTCGACTCTCCGGCGACTCGTTGCTCGGACCGGCTAGCGAACCGGTTCGCTGATGATGTCAGCGCCGTGTTGCGACGGTCAAGCGAACCGGTTCGCTGGGTAGGTCACAATTTGATCACGACTGCGGGTGACGTTCAGATCACGACTGCGGCGTCACCGTTCGAACGCTCGAGCGGAGCGCGAGCCGGGGCTGCACGAGGATGGCCTCCGCCGGGGCGTCCGGGGTGGCCAGGCGGCGGATCAGCACCCCGACGGCCTGCTCCGCCACCGCCTCGGGCTGCGCGTCGACAGACGTGTACGGCAGGGCGTAGTGGTGGCCGAGCTCGGACGAGTGCAGGCTCGCGACCGAGATGTCCCCCGGTACCTCGAGGTGCAGGTCACGCAGGACCATGGGCAGCATCGCGGCCGCAGCGTCGTTGTGGACCAGCAGGGCCCGGGGTCCGCCCGGACGGCTCAGCGCGGCCCAGAGCGCTCCCCGCACCTGCTCGGCGCCCGACGGGCAGGAGACGACGTCGAGCCGCATGCCACGAGCAGCGGCCTGGTCGAGAGCGGCGTCCCTGAACCGCGAGGCGTACGTACGCCCCGACGCGAAGATCTCGTCCGGCCACGTCGCCAGGGTCGCCTCGCGGTGCCCATGGTCCGCGAGGTGGTCGACGAGCAGCCGCGCCGCGACAGCGAAGTCCAGGTCGACGGCGTCGACGCCTCGGGTGTCGGCGGGCATGCC
>NZ_DASUIR010000146.1:0-24592 GCF_036279715.1 Cellulomonas sp.
CTCCGCATGGGGTTCCGCCTCGTCCTGGAGGCGGAGGACGATCTCGAGGTGGTCGGCGAGGCGGCCGACGGTGCCGAGGGTGTGCGCCTCGCGGCCGAGCTCGCGCCCGACGTCGTCCTCATGGACGTCCGGATGCCCGGCGTCAACGGGATCGACGCGACCGAGCAGATCATCGCATCGGGCTCGGGAGCGCGCGTGCTCATCCTCACGACGTTCGACCTCGACGAGTACGCGTTCGCAGCGTTGCGGGCCGGCGCGAGCGGGTTCCTGCTCAAGGACGCCCGGCCCACCGAGCTCGTCGGCGCGATCCGGGCCGTCGCGACCGGTGACGCGGTCGTCTCCCCGCGCGTCACCCGCCGCATGCTCGAGATGTTCTCAGGGAGCCTTCCGGCGGCCGGCGACCCCGATCCTGGCGACCTCGACCCCCGCATCGCGCAGCTCACACCGCGCGAGGTCGAGGTGCTGCGGACGATCGCCGAAGGGCTGTCGAACGGCGAGATCGCCCAGCGATTCGTGCTCTCGGAGGCCACCGTCAAGACGCACGTCGGGCGCATCCTGGCCAAGCTCGGGGTCCGTGACCGCGTGCAGGCTGTCGTGCTCGCGTACGAGACCGGCCTCGTCGGCGGCTGAGCCGCTCAGGCGCCGGTCAGCGCCGCGAGCTGTGCTCGATCTACCAGGTGCTCGCGCCGATCTCCGCGCCGATGACGGGCAGAATGGGGTCGACGACGGCGCTGCCGGTGATCGCGAAGAAGGCCGTGAACGCGGTGGAGCAGCTCAGGCGCGGTGCACCGCTACATCAACGACAGGTCCACGGGAGGATGCTCGATGGATGAGATGGCAGCTCGCCGACCGCCTCCGCCTGGACGCCTCGACCGTGACCGCCTGGCGCGGCCCCCTTCCGGTGCCGTGCGCGGCGTCGTGGTCAGCGCCGAGCGGCTCAGCACGTCGATGGTGCGCGTCGTCGTCGGCGGTGACGGGATGCGCGCCTTCGCGCCGTCCGACCACGCCGACTCCTACGTCAAGCTCGTCTTCGTGCCACCGTCGGCGGGCCCCGCCCGCCCGCTGCTCGACGACGGTCGGGTCGACCTCGACGCGATCGCCGCCACACTGCCACCCGGCGACCAGCTGCGGCGGCGCAGCTACACCGTGCGCGCGTTCGACCCGACGACACGACGGCTCACGCTCGACCTCGTCGTGCACGGGGACGAGGGGCTCGCCGGACCGTGGGCCGACCGCGCCGCACCGGGCGACGAGGTGCTGCTCCTCGGCCCGGGTGGCGACTACTCCCCCGACCTGTCGGCCGACCACCACCTGCTCGTCGGCGACGCGAGTGCGCTCCCCGCGATCGCCGTCGCGCTCGAACGCCTCGCGGCGTCGGCACCGGGCGCGCAGGGCACAGCGGTCGTCGAGGTGCACGGGCCCGACGACGAGCTCGGGCTCACGGCTCCGGCCGGCGTGAGCATCCGCTGGGTCCACCAGGGCATCGGCGTCGCCGGCCTCGGTCTCGTCGAGGCGGTCCGCGACCTGCCGTGGCCCGACGGTCGCGTGCACGCGTTCGTGCACGGCGAGGCGGGGGCGGTCAAGGAGCTGCGGCACCTGCTGCGCGTCGAACGGGGCCTGCCTCGCGCCCAGCTGTCCATCTCCGGATACTGGCGCCTCGGGGCCGACGACGAGGGCTGGCGCGCGGCCAAGCGCGACTGGAACCGGTCGATCGAGCACGACGAGCAGGCCGCAGGACTGATCTGACCCCGGTTCGGGCGCAAGCTCCTGACACGAGGTGACCGGCTGCCGTACGGTTCGAGCTGACGCTGCTCTCGCAGCGGTCGCACCAGGACGAGGGAGGCGCCGTGCCCCGCTATCTGGGGGCCCTGCTGGAGATCGGGCTCATCGTGTTCTGCCTGATCGAGGCGATCCAGGCCGAGGACGGCCGCGTGCGCAACCTGCCCAAGTGGGCCTGGATCCTGCTCATCCTCTTCATCCCGTACGCGGGGCCGATCGCCTGGCTCGTCGCCGGTCGCCCGACCATGAGCTCCGCGGGGCGTCAGGTCCCGTGGCCGTCGACGCAGACCGCCGGCTTCCCCGAGTACGAGCGCCCCCGGCAGGTGGCGCCCGACGACGACCCGGAGTTCCTCGCGCGGCTCGCTGCCTCCGACTCCACGGACCTGAGGCTCCTCGCGCAGTGGGAGGCGGACCTCCGCGAGCGCGAGGCCAAGATGCGGAACGCCGAGGCCGAGCCGGACGACGGCACCGACACGCCGCCGCGACCGACCGGTCCCTAGGACGCGCCAGACAGCCTCGAGGGGGCGCTACTGGGGGCCGTCGCCGGCCAGGAACGACCGCAGGACGTCAGCGAGCTCGCTGCGTGGCACGCAATGGTCGAAGGAGAACGACCCGGCGAGCTCGGCCGCCTCCGGAGCTGTGACTCCCTCGAAGCACTGGGCGAACTCGTCGACCAGCGGTTCGGCGAGCAGGATGTGTCGCACGAGAAGGTTGATCCACGGTTTCGCTCCCCAGGGGAAGGGGTTGAAGCTCGGGAACTCCGTCCGGAACAGGTCCTCGATGGGGTCGAGGACCTGTCGGATCCCTTGCTCGCTGCCGCCCCAGGAGTCGGTGCCCAGCCGTCGCTTCTTCGCGAGCGCAGGCGCGATTCGCTGCAGGTACGGGCTGTCGGCAGGGGTGTGGACCAAGCCCTGCAGCCCGATGTCCTTGTAGGTCCACAGGCTCCAGCTCGCCCCGTGGTCCCGATAGATCTCGAGCTGATCCCGCAACAGGCGGTAGCAGTCGGCATCGCGCTCGGGGTCACCGGTGTAGATGGGCCCGAACTCCCCGATCCAGATCGGCGTGCCCGTGCGACGCATGAACTCTGTGCGTTGGAGGAAGGTCCGTTCGACGATGTCGCGATCGAAGTACGTACCGCGTACCTCGCCGGGGTAGCGGCTCGGGTTGGCGATGCCGGGGAGCGCGTAGTCGTGAGCGGTGTAGACGGTCTGCTCGAAGGGCTCGGTGAACATCGAGAAGTCCGTCGAGTAGCGATTGCCGTCGAGGAAGAGGATGTGACGGGCGTCCACCGCTCGGATCGCCCGCTCGAGGCGCGCGTAGAACGGGCCGATGACCTCTCCGCTCGGATCCGCGGGTTCGTTGAGCGGGTTGTAGCCGGCTACCCACGGGTTGTCGCGGTAGCGGTCGGCCAGGGCCTCCCACAGGTGGACGACGCGGTCCTGGAAGTGGGGGTGCGTCCAGAAGTGTGCCCAGTGGGAGGGGTTGTCGGAGTGCCAGTTCTGGTTCTGGTAGCCGGGTGCCGCGTGCAGGTCGAGGATCGTGTAGATGCCCCGCGAGGCGCAGAGGTCGATCACGCGGTCGAGGCGGCGGAACCCCTGCTCCTTGAGCGTGAACGGCGCCGAGTCGTCCTCGAAGTGGTGGTAGCTGAAGGGGACCCGGATGCAGTTGATGCCCAGGGAGGCGAGGTAGTCGGCGTCAGCCTCCGCGAAGAAGTCCGTGAGGAAGCGCTCGAAGAACGCATCGGCAGCGTCGGCGCCGAGCACCCGGCTCAGCGCCCGGCGCTGTTGGGACTCCGTGCCTGGATAGCCGGTGATGAAGTTCTCCATCGTCATCCAGCCGCCGAGGCCGACTCCGCGCAGGAGCACCGGCTCACCGGTGCCGTTGACGATGCGGTCGCCGAGAACTCTGAGAGCCTGCCTGTCGGTCATGGTGTCCTCCACAGGTAGGGGCTGCCGGTCTTCTGGACGATGGGGCAGGGCGCCCCCTCGCAGGTCACCCATCCGACGATGGTGGCGCCGTCGAGCCCCGGACGACGAGCGCGGTCGCGAGCTCGACGTGGTGGGACTCGATCGTCTCGCCCGCCGCGAGACGCAGCGCCGTCCGGAGCGCGACCCCGCCCATCTCCCGGAGCGACTGGCGCACGGTCGTCAGAGGAGGAGAGGCGATCCGGGCGAGCTGGGTGTCATCGAAGCCGACAACGCTGAGGTCCTGCGGGACGCGCCGACCACGAGCCCGGGCCGCCTCGATGACGCCGAGGGCGACCTCGTCACAGCCAGCGAAGATGGCTGTGGGAGGCTCGGGCAGGTCGAGCATGGCTCCGCCCATCAACACGCCGCTGTCGTAGTCGAAGCGTCCCGTCGTCACGTATCCCGGCACGACCGGCGCGCCCACCGCTTCCATGGCAGCCCGGTAGCCGTGCAGCCGGGCGTGGTTGCACGCCGCGCCCTCCGGGCCGCCGACGTAGCCGATCCGGCGGTGGCCCAGCGTCAGCAGATGCTGCGTTGCCGTCATGCCGCCGGTGAAGTTCGTCGACCCCACGCTCGTCACCCTGGCGCGCGGCATGTTCATCGGGTCGATGAGGACGAGCGGGATCCCGGCCCGGCTCAGCGCCGCGAGGTGCTCTGCCGTCAGCTCGCTCGTGACCGCGATGACCGCCCGCCGGCCGGCCGCCACGAGCGCGCGCGCCCAGACCGCCGGCCGCTCGGCCGGCTTGTTGCCCGCGCGGCCGACGTGGGTGCTGACGACGAGTGCGACGCCCGCCTGGGCGCCCGCGTCGATGACACCCTGGACGATCTCCGACGAGTACGCGCGGAGCGCGCCGTCGACCTCGACCTCGACCGTCGGTTCGACTGCAGCCCCCGCCCGCCGCGGTGCCGACATGACGTAGTCCTGCTGCTGCAGCGCTTCTTGGACGAGGGCGCGGGTCGCGCTCGCGACGTCCCGACGCCCGTTGAGCACCTTGCTGACGGTCGCGATGGACACGCCTGCCGAGGCAGCAACCGTCGCCAGGGTTGCCCGCCGCTGCTTGGGCGGTGCGGCGTCCACGGTGTCGATCCCCATCCGCGCTACGCCGACACGGCCACGGCGGCGATGTCCACCGGAGTCACGAGACGGCGGTCGTGCCCGACGGTCCGCAGCGGCCCGGTGAGCCGGAACACGCCGCGGCAGGGCAGGTCGGAGGCCGATGTGCCGACGAGAACCTCGACGTCACCGGGCTCGACGACGCGCGTCAGGTCGCGACCTGTGAACGCCGTCCGATCGGCGTGGACGTGGAACACCACGTCCACCGCCGCACCCGGCTCGAGCGTGACGCGCGCGTAGCCGACGAGCTGCTTGACCGGACGCGTGACCTGGGCGAGGACGTCGTGCAGGTAGAGCTGGACCACCTCATCGCCGGCCCGGGCACCGGAGTTCGTCAGACGGACCGCCACCGTGACCTCGCCGTCCGTCGGGATCTCGGCGTCGCTGATCCGCAGGTCGCCCAGCGTGAAGGTCGTGTACGAGCGCCCGTGGCCGAAGGCGAACAGCGGCGTCGGATCGAGGTTGCTGATGCCGGCGCTCTCGGCACTCGCGAGCGGCGGCTGGAGGTACGTGCTCGGTTGCCCTCCGGCCTTCCTCGGGATCTGCACGGGTAGCTTGCCACCGGGCTGGACCCGGCCGGAGAGGACACCCGCGACCGCCGGCCCTCCCTCCTCACCGGGCATGAAGGCCTGGACGAGGCCTGCGGCCCGGCCGTGAACCTCGCCGAGCGCGTACGGACGTCCGGAGACGACCACGACCACCACCGGCGTGCCCGTCGCCAGGAGCTCCGCGACGAGGTCCGCCTGCACACCGGGCAGTCGGAGGTCCTCGGCGTCGCAGCCCTCGCCCGAGGTGCCGAGCCCGAACAGTCCGGCGAGGTCGCCGACGAACGCCACGCAGAGGTCTGCATCGCCGGCCGCGGCCACCGCTGCTGCGAAGCCGGACCTGTCGGATCCTTGCACCGCACACCCGCGCTCGTGGATCACCTCGACGTCCGGGAGCTCGGCCCGCAGTGCGTCGACACCCGACTGCACCCCCACGCCGAGGCCGCGGCCCGGGTAGCGGGGCAGCACGTGGTTGGGGAAGGCATAGCAGCCCATGAAGGTCCGCGGGTCGTCCGCGCACGGACCGACGACCGCGATCCGACGAAGCGCCGGTCGACCGTCGCCCAGCAGCGGCAGCGCGGTCCCGGCGTCGAGGAGGACGACGGATCGTTCGGCCATCTCGCGGGCGAGCGCCCGGTTGGAGGGCGAGTCGAGGTCGGTCGCCGCAGCGGCGGACACGGAGGCCTCGGGGGTCCACTGCGGGTCGAGCAGGCCGAGCTCGATCTTCTGCTGCAGGAGCCGTCGGGCGGCACGGTCGACGAGCTCCTCCGAGATCTCTCCGCGCCGTACCCGCTCGACCAGGTGCTGCCCGAAGCCGAGCGTGTCAGGCAGCTCGACGTCGAGGCCTGCGCGCAACGCGAGGACGCCGGCCTCCTCGGCGTCCGGAGCCAGCCGGTGCATCGTCGCCAGGAAGGGGATCGCCCAGTAGTCGGAGACGACCGTCCCGGTGAAGCCCCATCCGTCGCGCAGCACCTCGGTGAGCAGCCACGGGTCTGCTCCGGCGGGGACCCCGTCGACGTCGGAGTAGGAGTTCATCACCGAGCGCGCACCGGCCAGGGCGACGGCCGTCTCGAAGGTCGGCAAGATGATGTCGAGCAGCTCGCGTCGTCCCATGGAGACCGGCGCGTGGTTGCGCGCGGCGCGCGATGCCGAGTAGCCGGCGAAGTGTTTCAGGGTGGCGATGACGCCTGCGCTCTGCAGGCCCCGGACGTAGGCGGCGCCGAGCGTGGCGACCAGATACGGGTCCTCGCCCATGGTCTCCTCGACGCGCCCCCAGCGGTAGTCACGCACGACGTCGAGCACCGGGGAGAGCCCCTGGTGCACACCGACAGCGGCCATGTCGCGGCCGATCGCGGCCGCCATCCGCTCGACGAGGTCGGCGTCGAACGTCGCGCCCCAGGCGATCGCCGCGGGATAGACGGTTGCCCCGAACGCGGTGAACCCGGTGAGGCACTCCTCGTGGACGAGCGCCGGGATACCGAGACGCGAACCCGCCAGGACGACGCGGTGCTGGCGCACGAGCTCCGCGGCACCCTCGGCGACGGTCATCGGGTAGCTGCCGAACACGCGAGTCAGGTGGCCGAGCCCGTGGGTGCTCGCCTCCTCGAGCGACATCGTGCCCGCCGCGGCGAAGACGTCCTGCAGAGGAGCGACGTTGAAGGTGGTCTCCGACTCACCCGCCGGGCTCGGCTCGGTGGAGGGCTCGGGCTCCATGTCGTTGCCGACCCACCGGCTGCCGAGCTGTCCGACCTTCTCCTCGAGAGTCATCTCGGTGAGGAGACGCTCGACCCGGTCGGCGACGGACCGCGTCGTGTCGCGCCAAGGGGCTGTCATTCCCGCGCCGGCAGGGATCGGGACGGTCGTCATGAGCGCTCCTTGATCATCACCACGGCTGGACGGAGTCGCGAAGAGTATCGGTCCTCAACCGATACCGTATCGCAACGTTTCCGAGACCGAGGTGTCCGGACGGAAGGAGATTCACAGAACTTTGCGGCACAAGTCGTGCCTGGCGGCCGAAACTCTCCCACCCATTGACACTCGGAACTTCGAAAACTACGGTGCGGTTTACGAGCCCCACAGGCTCGCAGGCTTGAGCCCTTGTGCCTCGGCACCGCCGCGGCCCTTCGAGTTCGGAGATCAACGTGGATCCCGTCATGACTTCCCGGCGAGCCTTTCTCCAGATCGCCCTCGCCGCTGGTGCCGGAGTCGGCCTGGCCGCCTGCAGTGGCACCTCCGGACCGCAGGCGAGTGGTTCGACTGCCGGCGGTGGGGGCGTCGCTTCAGGCACCGCCAGCTACTGGTACCTCACAGGTGCGCCGGGTGAGGGCATCCGCACCGACACCGTCAAGCGCTTCAACGAGGCGAACCCCAAGACCCAGATCACGGGGACGACGTTCCAGAACGACGCCTACAAGACCAAGATCAAGACGGCGATCGGCGCCGGGCAGGCGCCGACGCTCATCTGGGGCTGGGGCGGTGGCGGGCTGAAGAGCTACGTCGACGCGAACCAGGTGGAGGACCTCACCGACTGGTTCGCGCAGAACTCGGCCGTCAAGGACCGCCTGTTCCCGTCATCGTTCGGTGCGGCCACGGTCGGCGGCAAGATCTACGCGATGCCGTGCGAGACGGTCCAGCCGATCGTGCTCTTCTACAACAAGACCAGCTTCGAGGCGATCGGCGCCCAGCCACCGAAGACGTGGGCCGACATCATGGACCTGGTGCCGAAGTTCAACGCGAAGGGCATCGCGCCGTTCTCCCTCGGTGGTCAGTCTCGCTGGACCAACATGATGTGGCTCGAGTTCCTGTTCGACCGCATCGGGGGCCCCGGGGTCTTCCAGGCAGTGTTTGACGGCAAGAAGGACGCCTGGTCGGACCCGTCCTCCATCCTGGCCCTCACCGAGATGCAGAAGCTGATCTCGGCAGACGGCTTCATCAAGGGCTTCTCCTCGATCACTGCGGACTCCAACGCCGACCAGGCACTGCTCTACACCGGCAAGGCCGCGATGATGCTCCACGGTTCATGGACCTACGGCAGCATGGCCACCGACGGCGGCGACTTCGTCTCCGGCGGCCACCTCGGCTACATGAACTTCCCGACCTACGACGGCGGCAAGGGTGACCCCACCGACACCGTCGGCAACCCGGGCCAGTACCTCTCGATCTCCTCGAAGGCCACGGCTGACGAGAAGGCGATCGCCAAGAACTTCCTCGCCACGGCGGTTCTCTCCGATGCTGAGGTGAAGGAGTGGATCGACGCCGGTGCCGTCCCCATCGTCAAGGGCTCCGACAGCCTGCTGGCAGGCTCGAAGGACGCCGACTGGCTCAAGTTCGTCTACGGCGTGGCCAGCGGTGCCAAGGTCTTCGCCCAGTCCTGGGACCAGGCGATGAGTCCCACAGCCGCTGAGTCGCTGCTCGACAACATCTCCAAGCTGTTCCAGCTGTCGATCACGCCCCAGCAGTTCGCTGACAACATGAATAAGGTCATCGGCACGTGACCACCGCGGTGCAGCGGGCTTCGCGGACCCCCGGCACGTCGCACGCCGGGGGGACCGGAACGGTCACGTGGATGGCCCTGCCGGCGCTGTTCTTCTTCATCGCGTTCGGGGTGCTCCCCCTGTTCGGTGTGCTGGGTCTGAGCTTCACCCAGTGGGACGGGATCGGTGAGATCCACCCTGCCGGCTTCGACAGCTGGCAGAAGGTCCTCACCGATCCAGGCCTCCCGCACGCCCTCCAGGTGACGTTCCTGGTGATGGTGCTGTCCTGGGCCGTCCAGACACCGGCGAGCATCCTGATCGGAACGTTCCTTGCCAGTCAGATTCGCTACCGTGCGGTGCTCGCCGTGCTCTACTTCATTCCGCTGCTGCTGAGCTCGGCCGCGATCGCCGTTGCCTACAAGGCGCTGCTCGACCCCAACTTCGGCCTCGGGGCCGGACTGCACCTCGGCCTTCTCTCGCAGGACTGGCTGGGCCAGGACAAGCTCGCCGTCGCGGCCGTCATCTTCATCGTGTCCTGGCAGTTCATCCCGTTCCACTCACTCATCTACCAAGGTGGGGTGCGGCAGATCCCGCGCACCATGTACGAGGCCGCGGAGATCGACGGTGCCGGACGCGTCCGCATGTTCTGGAGCATCACCCTGCCGCAGCTGAAGTACACGATCATCGCGTCCTCGACGCTCATGGTCGTCGGGTCGCTGACGTTCTTCGACCTGATCTTCGTGCTGACCGCGGGCGGCCCAGGGGACGCCACTCGCGTGCTCGCCCTCGCGATGTACAAGATGGGCTTCCAGGCCAACCTGATGGGGCCGGCCAGCGCCATCGCGGTCATCCTCGTCCTTGTCGGACTCGCACTGGCGCTCCTGCTGCGCCGGATCGGCGGCGGCGGAGCTTCCGACAGCCAGCTCGAAGGTGCCTGACGTGGCAACGACAGTGACGACCGACATCGGTCAGACCCCCCAGGTCCGGCCGCCCCGTTCGCGGCGTGGCCGCGGTGGTCGCCGCCCCAACGTGCTGGGCGGGCTGGCCGGCTGGATCTGGCTCGTGATCGTGCTGGTGCCGATCTACTGGATCGTCATCACGAGCTTCAAGACGCAGGCCAACTACTACGCGATGAACCCGCTCCAGCCGCCACCCTCCCCGACGTTGCACAACTACCAGCTCGTCATCCAGTCGGACTTCGTGCAGTACTTCGTCAACAGCGTGATCGTGACAGCGGGTTCGATCATCCCGGCTGTCCTCATCTCCTTCATGGCCGCGTTCGCCATCGTCCGCAGCCGCAGCCGGTTCCTGAGGTCGGTCAACGGACTCTTCCTCATGGGACTCGCGATCCCGCTGCAGGCGACCATCATCCCGGTCTACCTGATCATCATTCGGCTGAAGCTGTACGACAGCCTCCTCGCGATCATCTTGCCGTCGATCGCCTTCGCCATCCCGTTGTCGGTGCTGGTCCTGTCGAACTTCATCCGCGACGTGCCGAAGGAGCTCTTCGAGTCGATGCGCGTCGACGGGGCCGACGAGTGGACGACGCTGTGGCGCCTCGCGTTCCCGCTGACGCGACCGGCGCTGGTCACCGTGTCCATCTACAACGGCCTCGCGGTCTGGAACGGCTTCTTGCTGCCGCTGATCCTCACCCAGAGCCCGAGCAAGCGCACTCTCCCGCTCGCGTTGTGGACGTTCCAGGGTCAGTACGGGGTCAACGTTCCCGCCGTCCTCGCCTCGGTCGTCCTGACGACCCTGCCGATCCTCATCCTGTACGCCGTCGGTCGTCGCCAGCTTCTCAGCGGGCTGACGGCGGGCTTCAGCAAGTGAGCCGATCGCGGATTCGCCCGGCGCGGCGATCGGAACGTCTGGGTAGCTGAGAGGGCTACGCGTGGGGTGCCCCCGGCGGGGTTCGAACCCGCGCTGGACCGGTTTTAAGCCGGTTGCCTCTGCCGGTTGGGCTACGGGGGCCGTGCCCATCTTGCCAGGGCTCACCTCACCCCGTCACGGGCGGCGCCGACTCCTCGACGGGCCGGGGCGCCGGCGGCACCGCGGCCGCGCGGAACTCCGCCCGCGGGTCGTGCAGCGTGCCGAGCGCGACGACCTCGCGGCGCAGGAGCAGCGCGGCGGTCCAGCCCGCCATGATGCGGATCTTCCGGTTCGGGGTCGGCATCGCGAACACGTGGTACGTGCGGTGCAGCACCCAGGCGAGGAACCCGCGCACCTTGAACCGACCGAACATCTGCGCGACGCCCTTGTACATGCCGAGGGACGCGACCGCGCCGACGTTGCGGTGCCTGTAGTCGGTCGGGGCGTCGCTCCGCAGCACCCGCGCGAGGTTGTCTGCCAGGTGCTTGGCCTCACGGATGGCGTGCTGGGCGTTCGGCGGGCAGAACGAGCCGGGGTTGTACAGGTCAGGAACTGCGGCGCAGTCGCCCGCCGCGTACGCGTCGGGCACGACGACGCCGGCGCCGGTCACGACCTGGAGCGTCGCGAGGCAGGTCACGCGGCCCTGCGTGTCGAGCGGCAGGTCGGAGCTCGCGAGGACCGGGTTGGCCTTGACGCCCGCGGTCCACACGATGGTCTCGGAGTCGAACTCGGTCCCGTCGGACAGCACGACGTGCCCGTCGACGCACGAGCTGAGGAACGTCGACAGGTAGATGTCGATGTCGCGCTTGCGCAGCTCGTCGAGCGTGTACTGGCCGAGCTCGGCACTGACCTCGGGAAGGATGCGCGACGAACCCTCGACGAGCACGAACCGCAGCTCCGACTGCTCGATCCCGCCGTAGTACCGGACCGCCGCGCGCGCCATGTCCTCGACCTCGGCGATCGCCTCGACGCCCGCGAAGCCGCCACCGACGAACGTGAAGGTGAGCATCCGCTTGCGCAGGTCCGGATCCCAGGTGCTCGCGGCCCGGTCGATCCGGCCGAGGACCTGGTTGCGGACCGCGATGGCCTCCTCGACGTTCTTGAAGCCGATCGCGACCTCGGCGAGCCCGGGGATGGGCAGCGTGCGGGCGACCGAGCCGAGGCCGACGATCAGGTGGTCATACGTCACCCAGTACGAGTCGCCCTCCTCGGGCGTCACCTGGACGGTGCGCTCGGCGTGGCGGATCTCGGTGACCTTGCCCTGCAGCACGTCGACGTCCTTGAGCGCCCGGCGCAGCGGTGCGACGACGTGGCGGGGGTCGATCGACCCGGCCGCCGCCTCGGGCAGGAACGGTGCATAGGTCATGTAGGCCCGCGGGTCGACGATGACGATCGCCGCCTCGCGCTTGCCGAGCCGCCGACGGAGCCGGTGGGCCGCGTACAGACCGACGCTGCCACCGCCGAGCACGATGATGCGGGGGACCTTGCGGGGCTTGCCCGGCGGCGCGGACGCGGTCACCGTACGGCGAGGCGAGGGCGCGGCGGCGGCCGGGTCGACGACGGGGTCGGCTGCTGAGTCAGGCATGCCTTCACGGTAACCGGGCGAACCGGACGCGGCGATGGGGCGGCGCGTGACGGTCAGCACACGCGGCGGTCAGCGACGTGATGCCGCCGCTCATCCGACCGGCGGGACCGCATTCGCCTCGATGACGCTGCGGTACCACCCAGCACTGTCCTTCGCCGTGCGCTCCTGGGTGGCGAAGTCCACGTGCACGAGCCCCCACCGCTGGGTGTACCCGCGCGCCCACTCGAAGTTGTCCAGCAGCGACCACTCGTAGTAGCCGCGCAGGTCGACGCCGTCGTCGATCGCGCGCGCCGCCTGCTGCAGGTGGGTGCGCAGGTACTCGCGCCGCTCGACGTCCGCCAGGGTGCCGGCCGCGCCACGATCGGGGATGCCGTTCTCGGTGACGACGAGCGGGATCGCGGGGTACTCGTCGCGGATGCGCGTGAGCGTCTCGTAGAACCCCTCCGCGTGGACCTGCTGCCAGGACGCGTCCGACGTCGGGTACATCTCGACGTTCCCCCCCGAGCGGTCCACCGCGGTCACGCCGTAGTACTGCACCCCGAGGTGGTCGCACGGCGCGGAGATCGTCGCGAGGTCCCCGTCGTGCACGGCCGACTCGAGCGTCTCCGGGTCCGCGCGTAGCTGGCCCGCCCGGCTGCCGATCGCGTCCGTCGGGTACTCCCCGCGGAGCACGGGGTCGAGGAACAGCCGGTTCTCGACGGCGTCGGCCCTCGTGGCGGCCGCCTCTGCTCCGATCGTCGCGTACACGGGCTGCAGGTTGAGCGCGATGCCGATGCCCGCGTCGGAATCGGCCGCCCGGCGAGCACGGAACGCCTGGACCGCGAGGCCGTGCGCGAGAAGCTGGTGGTGGACCGCGCGCACCGCGGCCTCGGGGTCGGTCAGTCCAGGGGCGTGCGAGCCGTAGAGGTACCCGACGTACGCGGTCGTCTTCGGCTCGTTGATCGTGAACCAGTCCGCCGGTCGGTCCCCCAGTGCGTCGAAGAGGATCGCGGCGTAGTCCGAGAACCGGGCGGCCGTGTCGCGCGCGGGCCAGCCGCCGGCATCCTGCAGCGGCTGCGGCAGGTCCCAGTGGTACAGGGTGATGGCCGGGTGGATGGCGCGCTCGAGCAGTCCGTCGACGAGGTTCTTGTAGAAGTCGAGCCCGCGAGGGTTGACGGCCCCCGAACCCGTCGGCTGCACGCGCGGCCACGCGACCGAGAACCGGTACGCCCCCAGCCCGAGGGTCGACATCAGCTCGAGGTCCGACCTCCAGCGGCGGTAGTGGTCGGCGGCCGGGTCGCCGGTCGCGCCGCCGTCGATCGTGCCGGGCAGCGCCGCGAACGTGTCCCAGATCGAGGGACCCCGCCCGTCGGCCCGCGTGGAGCCCTCGACCTGGAAGGCCGACGTCGCGGCACCCCAGCGGAAGCCGTCCGGGAAGGCCATCGGCTCGGCGGGCGGCGCCCAGGTCGCGGTCGCCCCCGCGCCTCCGGTGACCGACCTGCCGGACGTGCCCGCCGGCACAGGCGTCCGCGATGTGCACGCCGCGACGAGCGCGAGCCCCGACGCCCCCAGGACCCACCCGCCGGTCCGCAGCAGTGTGCGTCGGTCAAGGGCGACGCCGAACGGGTTCGCAGCGCGCGGGGCATCGCCACCGGCAGGCTGTGCGTGGTGTGACATCAGTCGGCCCAGTCCAGCTGGTGCGCGGGCACGCCTACGCTCGCGCCGTACGCGACGACCTCGCAGCGAGCCCCCGCGTCGCCGCGGCAGTACCGGAAGACGCGGCTCGCGAACACGACCACGTGATCGTCGCCGACCCTGAAGTCCGCATACCAGCCGCCCTCGGCGAGCAGCGCTCCCTTGAGCGCCTCGGCGAGCGGCACCGCTTGCTCGTCCTCGGCCTCGAACTCGACGAATGTCCAGACACCCGGTTGGGTCGAGAGCGCGCTCGCCGACACGTCCACGCGACTCAACCGCGTCACCCGCAGGCCAGGCACGATCAGCTCTGCCCCGACCCGCAGGCTCTCGGCCAGGAGTGCTCCCTTCAGCATGGCTGCAGCGTAGGGCCGAGCACCGACACCATCCGCGCGTCCTGCCACGCTCAGCGCTCGGCCGCGCTCCAGGCGATGCCGTCGAGGATGTCGTGCTCGGACGTCACGACCTCGGTCAGCTCGCCGCCCGCCGCCGCGACCGCGGCACGCACGCGCGCCACGACGTCGTGCCACACGAGTGCGCCCGCACCGATGACGTCGACCCGGCCGGGGTGCATGAACCCGAGCGCAGCGCGTTCGGCATGCGTGCGGCCCAGCAGGTCGTCGCACGCGGCGAGCACCGCGTCGATCGGCTGGACGGCGCCGTCGATGCGCGCAGGGTCGTAGGCGGCCAGGCCGAGGACGTGCGCCGTGACGGTCGTGACGGTCCCCGCGAGCCCCACCAGCGTCGCGGCCCGACCCAGCGGGACGACCCGCGCTGCCGCATCCAAGGCGGCGGCGACGTCGGCGTGCGCCGCGGCGATCTCGTAGGGCGTCGGAGGGTCGGAGAGCAGGTGTCGTTCGGTCATCCGGACGCAGCCGACGTCCATCGAGTACGCGGCCTCGGGAGTGGCTGTACCGAGCACGAGCTCGGTCGACCCCCCACCCAGGTCCACGACCAGGAACGGTCCGGCGTGCTCGGCGCCCAGCACCCGCGTCGCGCCGCGGAAGGAGAGCGCGGCCTCCTCGTCTCCGCCGATCACCTCGGGCTCGACCCCGAGCGCGTCGCGCACCCCGTCGACGAAGTCCTGGCGGTTCTCGGCGTCGCGCGACGCGCTCGTCGCGACGAACCTGATCTTCTCGACCCCGAGGTCCGCGCAGATCGCGGCGTACCGACGCGCGGCATCCAGGGTCCGCTCGAGGGCCTCGGGGGCGATCCGACCGGTCCGGTCCACGCCCTGCCCGAGCCGCACGACCTCCATGCGCCGGTCAAGATCCGTGAGCACGCCGCGCTCGAGGTCGATGTCGGCGACGAGCAGCCGGATCGAGTTGGTCCCGCAGTCGATCCCTGCCACCCGAGTCATCCGGACATCCTCGCTGCTCACCTGTGGCGATGTCATATCCGGCCGGCCCGACGCCGGACAGCCGCCGGCGGCCCCCTCGGCGAGGGTCAGCACGTGCAGCGGGTCGGCGCCCAGACCGGCGCCAGCTCGGCGAGCACGAGGTCGCCGACCGGGTTGACGCCGGGACCTGCCGCGAGCGCGTGACCGACGAGGACGTGCAGGCACTTGACCCGCGTCGGCATCCCGCCCGCGGAGACCCCGGCGATCTCCTCGACGTGCCCGAGCTTCTCACGATCGGCGAGGTACGCCTCGTGGGCCAGGCGGTAGGCCGCCGCGAGCTCGGGGTCCTCCGCGAGCCGCGCCGTGAGCTCCTTCATCAGGCCGCCCGCCTCGAGCGTGCTCACGGCGGCGACGGCGGGTGGGCAGGTCAGGTAGTACGTCGTGGGGAACGGTGTGCCGTCGTCGAGACGCGGCGCTGTCCGCACGACGAGTGGACGGCCGCACACGCATCGAGCGGCGATCCCGACGACGCCGCGTGGCAACCGTCCGAGCTGCTCGGCCAGGACCTCGAGGTCGCGATCGGTCACCGTCGCGGAGTCGGTCGCGCGGCTCGCCTCGGTGCGCGAGTCGGCGCGCGCCTCGATGAGCGAGTCGGTGGGCGCGTCGACGCGTGCGCCGGTCGTCCCGGGGGTGTCGGTCACAGCTGGTCCGTTCAGGTCGAGCGTCAGGGAGCGGTGGGCCCGCCCGCGGGCGCGCTCGAACCGTCCGTGGGGGCCGTGCCATTCTCCCCCGACGTGACGGCGTCGTTCGACGTGCCCCCCGCGACCAGCACCGAGCCCCAGATCACCTGGTACCAGGGCTCTGTCGTGTTCGCGGCGCCCAGGGCAGCTCCTGACGCCGCAGCCGCCGCCGACGACGACGACGCTGCCGGGACGTCGGGCACGGACCCCGGGTCCTGGACGCGGTATGCCGTCTCCCCCGGCAGGACGAATGCGAGCCGCTCGCGCGCCTGCGCCACGACGTACGCCGGGTCGTCCCACCGCTTGAGCTTGTTCGTCAGGTCGTCGTTGCCGGCCCGTGCGACCGCGACCTGGGCGGCGAGCTGGCGCAGCTCCTCGCGCTGCTGCAGGTAGGACCGCAGCGTCGGGAACACGAGGACGAAGGCGAGCAGCGTCACGACGCCCATCACCATGACGCGCACCGTGAACAGCCGCGGGATGCGCACCTGCACGGTCTCGGCGCGGGGCACCCCACGGCTCGGCGTGGACGCGGACGGGCCGCGCGACGACGGCCGGGACGCTGCCGGACGGGTCGCTGCGGATGCCCGTGCGGGACGGGCTGCTGCCGCGCGGGGAGCCGCCGGTCGCGCTGACGTCGCACGCCCTGTCGACGCCCGTGGCGCAGCGGCGCGAGGAGCCGTCGGTCGCCCCGCCGCTCCGTCCCGGTCACCGGCGACCGGCGTCCGGCCCGCGACCGACCCCGACCCGGCACGCGGGTCTGCCGGGCGGCGGGACGGGGACATGGCTCGATTGTGCCTTCCACAGCCCGCGTGCCGGGCCGGGCACGCCGAAGGCCGGCTTCCCGAAGGCCGGCCACCCTGACCCCGGGCACGCCGAAGGCCGGCGACCCACTCGGGTCACCGGCCTCCGGTCCGTGCGATCGGGACGCTCACGCGTCCGGCGACTGCCGGTACTGCTGTCTCAGCGCTTCTTCCACCGCGGGAAGGCGCTCGCACCGGCGTAACGGCCGGCGTCGTCCAGCTCCTCCTCGATGCGGAGCAGCTGGTTGTACTTGTTGATCCGCTCGCCGCGCGCCGGGGCGCCCGTCTTGATCTGACCGCCGTTGATGGCCACGGACAGGTCCGCGATCGTCGTGTCCTCGGTCTCACCCGAACGGTGCGAGACCATCGCGGTGTAGCCGTTGCGCTGCGCGAGCGTCACGGCGTCGAGGGTCTCGGTCAGCGTGCCGATCTGGTTCAGCTTGACGAGCAGCGAGTTCGCCGACTTGAGCTCGATGCCCTTGGCCAGGCGGATCGGGTTCGTGACGAACAGGTCGTCGCCGACGATCTGGACCTTGTCGCCGACCTCGGCGACAAGACGGGTCCAGGCGCTCCACTCGTCCTCGGACAGCGGGTCCTCGATGGAGACCAGCGGGTAGTCGGCGACGAGCTGCGCGTAGTACGCGATGAGCTCGTCGGTCGACGTGGCCTTGCCCTCGAACTGGTAGGCACCGTCCTTGAAGAACTCCGTGGCCGCGACGTCGAGCGCGAGCCCGACGTCCTTGCCCGGGGTGAAGCCGGCCTTCTCGATCGCGACGAGGATCAGGTCCAGCGCCGCGCGGTTGCTCGACAGGTTGGGGGCGAAGCCGCCCTCGTCGCCGAGACCGGTGCTCAGGCCCTGGGCCTTGAGCACGGACTTCAGGGAGTGGTAGACCTCGGCGCCGGTACGCAGCGCCTCACGGAACGACGTGGCGCCGATCGGGGCGACCATGAACTCCTGGATGTCGACGTTGGAGTCGGCGTGCGACCCACCGTTGAGGATGTTCATCATCGGGACGGGCAGGACGTGCGCGTTCGGTCCGCCGATGTAGCGGAAGAGCGGCAGGTCGACCGAGTCGGCTGCGGCCTTCGCGACCGCGAGCGAGACGCCGAGGATCGCGTTGGCGCCGAGCTTGCCCTTGTTGGGGGTCGCGTCGAGCTCGATCAGCGCCTGGTCGACGAGCCGCTGCTCGGTCGCCTCGAAGCCGATGAGCTCGGGGGCGATCTCGTCGATGACGGCGTTGACCGCGTCCTCGACGCCCTTGCCCAGGTAGCGGGACTTGTCGCCGTCACGACGCTCGACGGCTTCGAATGCTCCGGTCGACGCGCCCGAGGGGACGGCCGCGCGGGCGATGGTGCCGTCGTCGAGTGCTACCTCGACCTCGACAGTGGGGTTGCCGCGAGAATCCAAGATCTCGCGGGCGCCGACGGCCTCGATGCTGGCCATGGTGCTCCTTCGACAGGCGGGTGGGTTTGCGTCCTCAGCCTAACCGTGTGCGGATGAGGACGTGGTGGGACCTTTGGCAGAGGACGTCAGCCGACGTAGGACTTGACCCCGGCGAGGATCTGCGCGAGGCCCTTCTTGGCGTCCGCGAGGAACATCCCGGTCTTCGGGTCGCCGTACAGCTCGTTGTCCAGACCGGCGTAGCCGTGGCCCAGCGAGCGCTTGATCACGATGATCGAGCGCGCATGGTCGACGTCGAGGATCGGCATCCCCGAGATCGCGTTGCCGGGCCGGCGGGCCGCCGGGTTCGTCACGTCGTTCGCGCCCACGACGAGGGCGACGTCGGCCGTGTCGAACTCCGGGTTGACCTCGTCCATCTCCTTGAGCTGGTCGTACGGCACGTCGGCCTCCGCGAGGAGCACGTTCATGTGCCCCGGCATACGGCCGGCGACCGGGTGGATCGCGTAGTAGACGGTGATCCCACGGTCGGTGAGCAGCTTGCCGAGCTCACCGCACTCGCGCTGCGCCTGAGCGGCCGCGAGGCCGTACCCGGGCACGATGATGACCTTCTGGGCGTAGGCGAGCTGGATGGCGACGTCGTCCGCGCTGACCTTGCGGACCTCGACCCCGGCCATCGCGTTGCTCGCACCGGCGTCTGCCGCGCTCGTGTCCCCGGTGCCGAAGCCGCCGACCATGATCGACATGACCGAGCGGTTCATGGCCTCGGCCATCTGCTGGGTCAGGATCGTTCCGGAGGCACCGACGAGGGCGCCCGCGATGATCATGATCTGGTTGTCGACGACGAAGCCGGCCATCGCGACCGCGAGGCCCGTGAACGCGTTGAGCAACGAGACCACGACGGGCATGTCCGCGCCGCCGATCGGCAGCACCATGAGGACGCCGAACGCGAGAGCTGCGACGACGACGAGCCACAGCAGCCACGCGCTCGGGTTCGCGACGACGACGACACCACCGACGACCGCGACGGCGGCCGCGACGATGCTCGCCAGGCGCGATCCCGCGAAGGTGATCGGCGCGCCGGAGACCCAGCCCTGGAGCTTGCCCGCAGCGATGAGCGAGCCGGAGAACGTCACCGAGCCGATGATCACGTCGAGCACGACGGGCACCGAGACGCCGGCGGTCAGGGCACCGTCGGCGTTCAGCCGCACGAAGTCCACGACCGCCACGACTGCGGCCGCGCCGCCGCCGACCGCGTTGAACAGCGAGACGAGCTGCGGGATCGCCGTCATCTTGACGCGACGCGCGCCGATCATCCCGCCGGCCGACCCGGCGAGCGTGCCCACCACCAGGGCGACCGCAGCGATCGGGATGATGCGCCCGTGACCCTCGCCCGCGAGGATGAGCACGACGGTCGCAACGACGGCGCACGCCATCCCGGAGGCCGAGAGCAGGTTGCCGCGGCGGGCGGTGACGGGCGAACGCATGAAGTGCAGCCCGAGCACGAACGTCACGGCTGCGAGCAGGTAGACGACCCGGATGACCGTGTCGAGCAGGGGAAGGGTGTCGCCGCTCATCGCACGTCTCCGTCGTGGGTCGCCGCAGCAGGAGCGGCCACGGGGGCCGGCTTCGGCTTGGTCCTGAACATCTCGAGCATCCGGTCGGTGACCACGTAGCCGCCGACGACGTTCATCGCAGCGAAGGCCGCCGCGACGAAGGTCAGGACGTACGCGGCGGGGGTGTCGGCGACGGCGGCGATGAGGATCGCGCCGACGAGGACGACGCCGTGGATCGAGTTGGCGCCCGACATCATCGGCGTGTGCAGCGTCGCGGGGATCTTGCTGATGACCTCGAACCCGACGAGCAGAGCGAGGACGAACAGAGCCAGGTTGCTGAGCAGCTGGGCGCTCATCTCACTCCCCTTCCGGAAGGGTCTCGGGTGCGGCGTCCGTTGCGGCGACTTCCGCCGCGGCGGGGCGCACCCACACCGCGTCGACGACCTCGTCGGTCGGGTCGAGGTCCACGGCACCGTCCTTCACGACGGCCGTCAGGAGCGCCGCGACGTTGCGTGCATAGGCAGCCGAGGCGCCGGTAGGCATCTGTGCGGGCAGGTTGCCCGCGCCGATCACCGTGACGCCGTTGGCGGTGACGATGCGCTCGCCGGGGACCGAACCGTCGACGTTGCCGCCGAGCGTGCTGGCACCGAGGTCGACGACCACAGAGCCCGGAGCCATCCCGGCCAGGGTCTCGGCCGTCACGAGGACCGGCGGGCGAGCGCCCGGCACCTGGGCGGTCGTGATGACGATGTCGAACGCGCGCATCTTCAGCGAGAGCTCGGCCTGCTGGGCAGCCTGCTCGTCGGGCGTCAGCGCACGGGCGTAGCCGCCCTCCGAGGCGACGTTGACCGTGGTCGCCAGGAAGCTCGCGCCGAGTGACGTGACCTCCTCGCGCGCCGCCTCGCGGACGTCGTAGCCGGTGACCTGCGCACCGAGCCGGCGCGCGGTGCCGATGGCCTGCAGACCCGCGACGCCCGCGCCGAGCACGAGCACCTTCGCGGGCCGTGCCGTACCGGCTGCGGTGATCATCATCGGGAAGTAGCGGGCGAACGCCTCAGCCGCGACGATCGCGGCGCGATAGCCGGCCACCGACGCCTGCGAGCTGAGCGCGTCCATCGTCTGGGCGCGCGAGAGGGTACGCGGCAGGAGGTCGAGCGAGAGGACGACGACACCGCGCGCCACGAGCTCGTCGAGCCCGGCGCGTCCCGTGCCGCGGGCGTCGAGCAGGCCGACGAGCACCTGCCCGGGACGCAGACGCGCCAGGATCTCCGGTTCGGGTCGGCAGACCGCCAGGAGCACGTCCGCGGCGTCCAGCACAGACTCGAGGGCGTCGGTCTTCGCTCCGGCGGCGACGTACTCGTCGTCCGGGTGGAAGGCACCCGCTCCGGCTCCGGCCTCGATCAGCACCTCGAACCCGCCTGCGACGAGTCGCGTGACGGTGTCGGGGACGAGTGCGACGCGTCTCTCCCCGTGCCCTCTCTCGGTGAGCGCTGCAACCGTCAGTGTGGCCGTCATCGGTCCTCGCTTCCTCGCTCGGTCCTCGGAGCAGCCGTCGGCTCTCCAGGTGTCATGGTGACGACGTCGACAGGTCGAATTGCCGGACCTTGGTCCCGAGAGACCTCCTCAGCCGCGCGCACGTCGATCTCGACGGCTCGGACGGCATGTCGCAGCGCCGACTCGGCATCGACACCGACCAGGTCGGCCGCCGCCACGAGCTCGAGCAGCCGTCGGCCGACCTCGGCCTCGGTCCACGCCTCGACCCCTGCGCCGTGGGCGCCGTCCGTGCCGTGCGACCGCAGCGGCAGTGCCACCTGCGCCAGGTCGCCACCGGCCGGGATGCCGGCCCGGCGTGCCCGCGCGAGCACCTTCTGCCCCCGCGCGAGCGCCCCCTGGGCGGCCGGGATGCCATCGAGCACCGACTCGCGCTGCTTCTCGCGGCCCTTGATCCGGTCCCACTGCACGTGCAGGTCCTCGAGGTCGACGCCCGCCGCGGACCCGCCGCCGGCCCCGACCGCAGGAGCGGCCCGGTCGAAGACGTGCGGGTGCCGGCGCACGAGCTTCGCGGTGATCTCGCGGGCCACGTCGTCGAGGTCGAACGGGTCGGTCGGGGAGTCCTGGGCGATCCGCGCGTGGAACACGACTTGCAGGAGCAGGTCGCCGAGCTCCTCGCGCATCGCTGCACTGTCGCCCGACTCGATCGCCTCGGCGACCTCGTACGCCTCCTCGAGCGCGTACGGCACGAGCGAGGCGTGGGTCTGGCGGGCGTCCCACGGGCACCCGCCGGGCGAGCGCAGGCGGTCCATGACCTCGACGAGGGCCTGGACGCCCTCGCCGGAGATGGTGGTGCCCGGGCTCAACCGGCCGTCGGTGCGACGAGCCACGGGTGGACCGTGTCGGTGATCGTGGCGCCGTCGGCGAGCGTCCCGAACCGCGGGCTGACCTCGATCTTCTGCGCCGCGAGCCGGGTCTGCAGCTGCGGGAGGAGCGCGTCCGCGCTCGAGAGCCCCTGGAGCGCCTTCGTCTCCATGAGGTAGCGCTCGACGGCGAGCGACGGGGCCGAGTAGGTGCGCTCGCCGACCGCGGGGAGCTGGGCCCCGATGCCCGAGAGCGCGTCGGCCGCCTGCTGGTCGTTCACGCCGACACCGTGCTCGGACGCGAACGCCGCGACAGCGCGCTCGTGGATGAGGACCTGCAGCACCGCCGTGGCGGTCACGCCCTGGTACAGCGGCGCAAGCTCGGTCGTCGCGGTCTGCACGTCGGCCACCGAGATGGCCTGCCCGTCCACGACCGCTGCGGCACCGGGCTGCCCCGAGCACCCGCTCAGCGCAGCGACCGCCACGATCCCGCCGACGACGAGCGCACGCACTCGACCCTGCCTACCTGTACGCCACCGCACCACCGACACCTGCGACCTCCCGCGTCATCGCCTCGAGCACTGCGCCCCATCGTAGGCGTACCGCTCACCGGTTCCCGGCGCGCGAACCGGCGCGCGCACCCGTGCCGACCTGCGCGGCGGCCGACACGTCGCCGAGGACGACGGCGTCGATCAGCTGACGCGCCCAGGCGAGGAGCTGCGCACCGTGCAGGGCCGTGCCGCCGATGCGTGCGGTGGTCGGGAACGGCACGAGCATCGTGCGGATCGCGGGCTTGAGGACGGTGCCCGGGTAGAGCCGCTTGAGCCGCAGCTGGGCCGACTCGGGCAGGTCGACCGGCGCGAACCGCACGAACTTGCCCTGGGCCGTCACGTCGGTGAGCCCGGCCGAGCGGACGTGGATCCGGAACTCGGCGACCTCGAACAGGTTCGACACCGCGTCCGGCACCGGGCCGTACCGGTCGACGAGCTCGGCGTGGACCTCCCGGAGCACCGCGGCGTCGGGGGCCGCCGCGATCTTCCGGTACGCCTCGAGGCGCAGCCGCTCGTGCGCGATGTAGTCGTGCGGCAGGTGCGCGTCGACGGGCAGCTCGATCGTGACGTCGGGCAGCTCCTCGGGCGTCTCGCCACGGAAGTTGAGCACGGCCTCGCCGACCATCCGGATGTAGAGGTCGAACCCGACCCCCTCGATGTGACCCGACTGCTCGCCACCCAGCAGGTTGCCCGCGCCGCGGATCTCGAGGTCCTTCATCGCGATCGCCATGCCCGCGCCGAGGTCGGTGTTGGCGGCCATCGTCGCGAGCCGGTCGTGCGCGGTCTCGGTCAGCGGCCGCTCGGGCGGGTAGAGGAAGTACGCGTACGCGCGCTCGCGACCGCGACCCACGCGTCCGCGCAGCTGGTGCAGCTGGGACAGTCCCAGGAGGTCGGCGCGCTCGAGGATGAGGGTGTTGGCGTTGGAGATGTCGAGGCCCGTCTCGACGATCGTCGTGCAGACGAGCACGTCGAACCTCTTCTCCCAGAAGTCCCCGATGACGCGCTCGAGCTGGTGCTCGGGCATCTTGCCGTGGCCGACGGCGATCCGTGCCTCCGGGACGAGCTCCGCGAGCCGGCCCGCGACGCGCTCGATCGACTCGACCCGGTTGTGCACGTAGAACACCTGGCCCTCGCGCAGCAGCTCGCGCCGGATGGCCGCGGTGATCTGCCGCTCCTCGTACGGCCCGACGAACGTGAGCACCGGGTGGCGCTCCTCGGGCGGCGTCGCGAGCGTCGACATCTCGCGGATGCCTGTCACCGCCATCTCGAGCGTGCGCGGGATGGGCGTCGCGCTCATCGCGAGCACGTCGACATTGGTCCGCAACGCCTTGAGCGTCTCCTTGTGCTCGACGCCGAACCGCTGCTCCTCGTCGATCACCACGAGGCCGAGGTCCTTGAAGTGCACGTCCCCGGTGATGAGTCGGTGCGTTCCGATGACGACGTCGATGCTGCCGTCCGCGAGACCCGCCGCGACCTCCTTGCTCTCGGCCGGGGACTGGAACCGCGAGAGCGCCTTGACGGTCACCGGGAACGCCGCGTAGCGGTCGCTGAACGTGTCGAGGTGCTGCTGCACGAGCAGCGTCGTGGGCACGAGCACCGCGACCTGCTTGCCGTCCTGGACGGCCTTGAACGCCGCGCGGATCGCGATCTCGGTCTTGCCGTACCCGACGTCACCGGAGATGAGCCGGTCCATCGGGACCGTCTTCTCCATGTCCGCCTTGACCTCCTCGATCGTGGCGAGCTGGTCGGGGGTCTCGACGTACGCGAACGCGTCCTCGAGCTCGCGCTGCCACGGGGTGTCGGGGCCGAACGCGTGCCCGGCCGTGGCCATCCGCGCCGAGTACAGCTGG
>NZ_DASUIR010000147.1:0-8593 GCF_036279715.1 Cellulomonas sp.
GGGCAGGGTTCCGCCTAGACTTCACGACGCCCGCAAGGGTGGTGGTTCTCCCCCCGGGGTGGGTCACGGGGCTGTGGCGCAGCTGGTAGCGCACCTGCATGGCATGCAGGGGGTCAGGGGTTCGAATCCCCTCAGCTCCACACGATCGAACGGCGTCTGACCACTGGTCAGGCGCCGTTCGTCTTCCCTGCCCCCGGGATGCCAGGGCCGGTGCGCCGCCTGCCGCACTGAAGCGTGATGACGATTCCTCACACACGGTCAGCCGGCGCCCGCCATGATGCTCGTATGCCTGTCCGGCCAGCCGCGCGTCCCGTCGTCCTCGTTGCTGCGGCGTTCCTCCTTGCGGGGTGCGGCTCGGCGAGCGGCACCGCTGCCGCCAGCAGCTCGGCGAGCGGCACCGCTGGCGCCAGCTCGGCGTCACTTGCACGGGCGACACTGCAGCTGCGTCTCGTCGAGTCGTCGACCGACGGGCCGTGCAGCGAGCCGCCACTCACATCGAGCGGCCCGGGGAGTGCGTGCGGCGCGTCCGGCATGATCACCTACCAGCTCGGCGCGTCGCTGGGCGAGGTGACGCCGACGGCCGTCACCTCGGCTCCAGCCACCGGCGACGCAGCCAGGCAGGTCTTCATCGTCGAGTTCGACGAGGCGGGCACAGCGACGCTGGCCGACATCACACTGGGAGCGGTCGGCAAGGAGCTGGCCCTCCTCGTCGACGGCACAGTCCTCTCGGCCCCCCATGTCGTCGTCCCGATCACCGGTGGCCAGTTCCAGGTCGGGACGACGACGAAGGATGAGGCCACGAAGGTGGCGGCGGCGCTCCACGCGTCGGCCACGTCCTAGGTGGGCGTCGCCGCCCCGCAGGACGCGGACCTGGGCACGCGGGTAGCGTGCAAGGGGTGAGCGACAACGGGTACGGCGACTTCGAGTTCGAACGCCGGTTCTTCGTCCGGGACATGCCGCGCGAGCTGCTCGACGAGCCTGCCCCCGTCCTGATCGTGCAGAGCTACTTCATGGCCGAGCAGGGGTACGCGCTGCGGATGCGGGTGCAGTCGAGCTCGGCGCGCGTCGAGCTCGACGGGACCGAGGACGAGCTCGCGCTGCTTGACGAGCTGGGCAGCGAGTTCGACTTCTGCGCGCTGACCGTCAAGGGCCCGATGATCGAGGGAACCCGGTACGAGGCGGAGCGGGAGATCGACCTGTCCGTCGGCCTGGAGATGATCAAGCTCGCGGGGTCGCGGATCATCAAGAACCGCTACGCGATCTGGCTGGGCGGGGACGGCTGGGTCGTCGACGTGTTCGGTGGGCTCAACCGTCCGCTGATCATCGCCGAGTGCGAGCGGGGGAGCCCAGTCACCGACCTGCACATCCCGGCGTTCTGCGTCACCGAGGTCACGGACGACCGCCGGTTCGCGAACGACGGGCTCTCCGGAGCGCCGTTCTCGACGTGGAAGGACACGTTCGACGCCGAGCTCGCCGCGACCGGGCCGCACTTCCTGGCGGGGCTCGGGCAGAACGTCTTCGACTCGGGACGAGTCCCGAACCAGGGTCGCGGGTAGGGCACCGAGCTGCTCAGACCGCCGTCGTCGGCGCCGGTCCGAGCATGCGCAGGTGGTCCTCGGGGTCGAGCCGGCACAGCACCGCGGTGGCGATGGCGTCGAGCTGAGCGACCTGCTCGGGCGTAAGGGCGTCGATGACGAGGTCGCGGACGGAGCGCACGTGCTCGGGCGCCGTCGCGAGGACCTTGCGCCACCCTGCGTCGGTGAGCGAGGCGAGGGTCGCGCGCCGGTCGTCGGCGCAGGTCCGCCGCTCGAGGTACCCGCGGGCCTCGAGCCTGGCGCTGACGTGCGAGAGCCGGGGCAGGGTCGCGTTCGTCCGGGCCGCGAGCTCGCTCATGCGCAACGTGCGCTCAGGCGCCTCCGAGAGCTTGGCGAGGACGAGGTACTCGTAGTGGCTGAGCTCCGCCGCATGGCGTAGCGGGCCGTCGAGCGCGCCTGGCAGGAGCTCCACGACGGCCTCGAGGCGCGTCCAGGCGCGCAGCTCGTCCGGGGTCAGCCAGCGCGTGTCGTCGTCCATGCCCGCCAGTGTAGCCGGATAGTTGACGGGTCAACCATTCGGAGGATACTAGTTGAACCAACAAGTAATCCTGGAGGAAGGCATGACCACGTTCAGCATCCTCGGCGCCGGTTCGATGGCATCCTCGATCGCCACCGTCGCTCTCAAGGGCGGCGCGACGGTGCAGGTCCTGGCCCGCGACCCACAGAACTCCGCAGCGGCCGTCGCGGCCCTCGGCTCCGGTGCGACCAGCGCCCGGTTCGGTGACGCGCTGACGGGCGACGTGGTCGTGCTCGCGCTCCCGTACGGTGCCGTCGCCGACGTCGTCGGTCAGTACGCGACCCAGCTCGACGGCAAGGTCGTCGTCGACATCACCAACCCGCTCGACTTCACGACGTTCGACGACCTGTCCGTCGCCTCCGGCACCTCGGCCGCGCAGCAGATCGCCGCGCTCGTCCCGGGCGCGCGCGTCCTCAAGGCGTTCAACATGAACTTCGCGGCGACTCTCGCCACCGGGAAGGTCGGCGGCGCGACCACCACGGTGCTCGTCGCCGGGGACGACGTGGACGCGAAGGCGACGCTCATCGGCGTCGTCGAGGCGGCCGGTCTCGGTGCGGTGGACGCCGGTTCGCTCAAGCGTGCGCAGCAGCTCGAGGCGCTCGGGTTCCTTCAGCTCACCCTCGCGGTCGGCGAGAAGATCGCCTGGACCGGCGGGTTCTCGCTCGCGCGCTGAGCCCCGTGTTGTCCCTCGGGCGGTGCGGGGCGCGAGACTGTCGGTGCGCCCCGTGCCGTCCGGCCGGGGTGCGGCCCGCCGCGAGGGAGACGACATGCCCGCCTGGATCGACCACGCGATCTGGTGGCACGTGTACCCCCTGGGCTTCACGGGCGCTCCCTCGGTCGCCCTCGCGCCGGGCGAACCGGTGCAGCACCGGTTCGCGCACCTGACCGCATGGCTCGACTACGCGGTGGAGCTCGGGTGCAACGGTGTGGTCCTCGGACCGGTCTTCGCCTCGGCGAGCCACGGGTACGACACGATCGACCACCTGCGGATCGACCCCCGTCTCGGGGACGACGGCGACTTCGACGCGTTCGTCGCGGCCGCGCGTGAGCGTGGCGTGCGACTTGTGCTCGACGGCGTGTTCAACCATGTCGGCCGCGACCACCCGCGCGTGCTCCAGGCGCTCGCCGGAGGCCCCGACTCCGCCGCGGGGCGCTGGGTGCGGTGGCGCACCGGGATCGACGGCGTCCCCGAGCCCGACGTGTTCGAAGGGCATGGCGCGCTCGTCGCGCTCAACCACGACAGCCCCGACGTCGCCGAGCACGTCGCGGACGTCATGACCCACTGGCTCGGCCGCGGGGTCGACGGCTGGCGGCTCGACGCGGTCTACGCCGTGCCGGCTGAGTTCTGGCAGCGCGTCCTGCCGCGCGTCCGCGCCGAGCACCCCGAGGCGTGGGTGCTCGGCGAGATGATCCACGGCGACTACGCCGGGTACGTCGCGGCGTCGGGGATCGACTCGGTGACGCAGTACGAGCTCTGGAAGGCGCTGTGGAGCTCGATCGTCGACCTCAACCTCTTCGAGCTCGCGTGGGCGCTCCAGCGGCACGACGCCTTCGCGGCGCAGTTCCTGCCGTACACGTTCGTGGGCAACCACGACGTCACGCGACTCGCGAGCACAGTGACGGACTCCCGGCATGTGACGCACGCGCTCGCTGTGCTGCTCTTCGTCGCCGGGACGCCGTCGGTGTACGCAGGGGACGAGCAGGGCTTCCGCGGCGTCAAGGAGGAGCGGGTCGGCGGTGACGACGCGATCCGCCCGGCGTTCCCCGCAGGGCCCGGGGACCTCGCGCCCGACGGGTGGTCGCTCTACCGCGAGCACCAGCGCCTGATCGGGTTCCGTCGCCGGTACCCGTGGCTCGCACATGCGCGCCTCGAGGTGGTGCACGTCGAGAACGAGCGGCTCGTGCTCGCCGCGACGTCACCCGGGGGAGAGCGCCTCGTCCTGATGCTGAACCTCGGCGACGAGCCGTTCGCCCCCGCGCTGCCGCCGGAAGAGCTGATCCTGCGGTCGGGGGAGGAGCTCGCGCGGTCCGCGCCCCAGGGCGACCTCGTCGTCGGCCCGCACTCGTGGGCGATCTGGCGCTAGCCGGCGACGGTGCCGACCAGGTAGGCGGCCAGGACGACGGCCTGGTTGTGGCGTTCGTCGTGCGCCGAGTAGACGAGGGTGATCCGGTCGTGGTCGGCGGCCAGGCTGCGCAGCTCGGCGGCCGCGGCGTTGGCGTCGAGCTCCGCGGTGTACCGCGCGGTGAACTCGGCCATGCGCTCGGGCTCGTGGCCGAACCACTGCCGCAGCTCGGTGCTCGGGGCCACGTCCTTGAGCCACAGGTCCACCGCGGCGTCGGCCTTGCTGATCCCGCGCGGCCAGATCCGGTCGACGAGGACGCGGAAGCCGTCGTCCGGCGCTGGCGGCGCGTAGACACGCTTGACCCGGACGTCCATCAGCGGAAGAACCCCTGGGTGAGCAGCGTGAAGGTCGTCGAGATCCCGGCTGCCACGAGTCCCCACGTGGCGATGCGTCCACCCGTCGGGCGGTAGCTCTCCCGCACCCAGGTCGTGACGCGACGCTTGCCCAGGAGGCTCAAGGCCAGACCCAGGATGCCGAGCAGCGCCATCGGGTTCCACGCGAGGCTCACGAGGCCGACCCCGAGGCCGGCGATCGCGGCGTTGTTGTGGCCGGGCGCCGGCTCGAGTCCCTCGTAGGGGTCCGGGGGAGCCGTCGCGGGGTCGGGCCGGGTCGCGACGGTCCAGGTGTCGCCGTCCCACCAGCGCTGGCCGGCCGGACGTCGCGGATCGGTGTACCAGCCGCGGAGGCCCCCAGGCGGGGGTGCTTCGTTCATGTGCCCAGTCTCGCGCACGCGCTGGGCGGTGCGGGCCCGGTGAGGAATGCGCTTCACTAGCCAGAAGTTGAAGCGTCAACTACTATGAGGTCCAGCCGACCCGAGGAGAACCGCCATGACCACCGTCCGGACACCGCTGACCACAGCCCAGCAGGCCGGCGCGCCGCTGATCGCGCGCCCCGACTCGATCGCGGCCGGCACCGGCATGGACGCGGTCACGCTGCTCGTCGAGGACCTCGACCTGCAGACGCGCTACTACCACGACGCTCTCGCGCTCGACATCATCGAGGACCCCGCCGACCGCCTGGTCGCGGGCGGTCGCCGGGACGTCGTCACGCTGGGCCGCGGGGGCACGCCGCTCGTCGTCCTGCGCCACACGCCCGGCCTGCCTCGCCCCGCGCGCGGCCAGGCGGGCCTGTACCACACGGCGATCCTGTTCGACGACCGGGCCGGTCTCGCCGCGACGCTCGCCTCGATCGCCGCGAAGGCGCCGAGCACCTACATCGGGAGCGCCGACCACCTCGTCTCGCTCGCGTTCTACTTCACCGACCCCGAGGGCAACGGCGTCGAGCTGTACTGGGACCGCAGCCGGTCGGACTGGGCCTGGACCCCGGACGGTCACGTGCAGATGGATGCGCTGCGACTTGACCCGAACGCATTCCTCGGCGAGCACCTCACGGAGTCCGGTCTCGCGACCCCCGGGTCCGGCGAGGCCATCGTCGGTCACGTGCACCTGCAGGTCGGCGACGTGCCGACCGCGCGTGCGTTCTACGTCGACGCGCTCGGGTTCGACGAGACCCTCACCTGGAACGGCGCGCTGTTCGTGTCGGCCGGTGGCTACCACCACCACCTGGCGATGAACACGTGGAACAGCGCGGGTGCGGGTCCCCGCGCCTCGTCGATCGGCCTCGGCGAGGTCGCCATCGTCGTCCCGACCGCGGACGACGTCGCAGCGCTGGACGCACGCCTCGCGCACCACGGCATCCGGAGCCGGAACGACGGCGCCACGTTGCACTTCGAGGACCCGTGGCTCAACCACCTCAAGGTCAGCGTCGAGGGCTGAGACGGCGGCGGCGCCCGGACCGCGGCAGACTGGCCGCAGCGGGCGCGGCGGTCGAGCGCTCCCTGACGACGAGGAGACGCGCATGACATCGACGCAGGACATCGTCATCGTGGGAGCAGGACTCGCGGGTGCGAGCGCGGCCGCGTCTCTGCGGGTCGAGGAGTTCACCGGGCGGATCATCCTGCTCGGCGACGAGCCGTACCTGCCGTATGAGCGCCCGCCGCTGTCGAAGGGGTACCTGCTCGGCAACGACGAGCTCGAGACCGCGTTCGTCCACCCGGCCGACTGGTACGCCGAGCACGCCGTCGAGCTCCGCACCGACGTCGAGGTCGTCGCGCTGGACCGTGAGGCGCACGAGGTCGTCCTGGCCGGCGGTGAGCGCGTGCCGTACGGCAAGGTGCTGCTCGCCACCGGGTCCGAGCCGGTGACGCTCGACGTGCCCGGGGGCGACCTCGCCGGCGTGCTGACGCTGCGCCGCATCGAGGACAGTCAGCGACTCAAGGACGCCTACTCACGGGCCTCCCGCGTCGTCATCATCGGTGGCGGCTGGATCGGTCTCGAGACCGCCGCCGCTGCCCGCGCGGCCGGGCTCGAGGTCACGCTGCTCGAACGCGGTGAGCTGCCGCTGCTGCGCGTCCTAGGCCCCGAGGTCGCGCCCGTGTTCGCCGACCTGCACCGCGAGCACGGCGTCGATCTGCGCACCGGCGCCGTCGTCGCGGAGATCCTCGGGGTCGACGGTGTCGTCACAGGTGTCCGCCTGGGTGACGGCTCGACCATCGACACCGAGCTCGTCGTGGTCGGGGTCGGCATCCGGCCCCGCACGGAGCTCGCCACCGCGTCGGGCCTCGACGTCGACAACGGCATCGTCACCGACGAGCACCTGCGGACGTTCGACCCGGACGTGTTCGCGGCGGGCGACGTCGCCAACGCGATGCACCCCCGCCTCCGTCGACGGCTGCGCGTCGAGCACTGGGCGAACGCGATCCGCCAGGGCGAGCTGGCCGGCCGGACCATGCTGGGCCGAGACGACGTCGACGACAGGCCGCCGTACTTCTTCAGCGACCAGTACGACCTGGGCATGGAGTACACGGGCTACGTGGCGCCAGGCGACGCGGACCGCGTCGTGTTCCGGGGGGATGTCGCCGCGCGTCAGTTCATCGCGTTCTGGCTCTCAGGGGACCGGGTGCTCGCCGGAATGAACGTCAACGTGTGGGACGTGGCCGACATGATCGACGTCCTCATCCGCTCGGGTCGATCCGTCGACGTCGACCGGCTCACCGATCCGGCCGTCGGGCTCGACGAGGTCTGAGCCCGGGCGCGCGGGCTGCCCCTCAGCCCGCCATCGCGGCCGCGGTGTGCTCGGGCGGGACCACCTCGCCCGGACGCACGGGACCCGGGGGAGTGCCGTCGCCGAACGGCCGACCGCCGAGCGCCTCACGGCTGTGCGACGTGAGCCACCCCGTCAGGTCGGGACCCTTCGGCACGATCTGAGTCGGGTTCACGTCGGTGTGGACCACGTAGTAGTGCCGCTTGATGTGGTCGAAGTCGATCGTGTCCCCGAAGCCCGGCGTCTGGAACAGGTCACGGGCGTAGGCCCAGAGCACTGGCATCTCGGTGAGCTTGGACCGGTTGCACTTGAAGTGCCCGTGGTAGACGGCGTCGAAGCGCACCAGGGTCGTGAACAGCCGCACGTCAGCCTCGGTGATCGTGTCGCCGACGAGGTAGCGCTGCGCGCTCAGCCGCTCGGTGAGCCAGTCGAGTCGGGCGTACAACCTGTCATACGCCCGGTCGTACGCCGCCTGTGACCCCGCGAACCCGCACCGGTAGACGCCGTTGTTGACGTCCCGGAACACCGCGAGGGCGACGTCGTCGATCTCGTCGCGCAGGTGCTCGGGGTAGAGGTCCGGAGCGCCCTGGCGGTGGAGCTCCCGCCACTCGGTCGACAGGTCGAGGGTCATCTGCGCGTAGTCGTTCGTCACGACCTTGCCCGACGCGACGTCCACCATCGCCGGCACCGTGATGCCGCGCTCGTATCCTTCGAACCGCGCGAAGTACGCGTCCTGGAGCCGCTCGATGCCGAGCACCGGGTCGACGCCGCCCGGGTCGAGGTCGAACGTCCACGAGCGACGGTCGTGCGTCGGCCCGCAGATGCCCATCGAGATCGCGTCCTCGAGGCCCAGCAGCCGGCGCACGATGACCGCCCGGTTCGCCCACGGGCACGCTCGCGAGACGACGAGCCGGTAGCGGCCCGCCTCGACCGGGAAGCCGTCCCGGCCGTCCGCCGTGATGCGGGTCGCGATGTAGCGCTGGTCGCGAGTGAACTCGGTGCCCGGCGTCACGTAGGCACCGGTGGTGCTGTTCTCGTCCGTCATACGACGATCTTGCCTTCCGGCTGTCAGCTGCGTGGCCGGTCGCCTTTCGCCGTCCGGGGCGCTTTGGGTTCTGGTCAGCAGCCGGGGCCGTGGGGGTTGGTCAGGCAGGTGTCGGCGACGAGGTGGGTGCGGCGTTCGACGACGGTCAGGGGTGGGTGGGTCGTGGTGGTGGTGGCGGTCCCGGTGATGGGTCGGGTGGTGGGGTCCCCGG
>NZ_DASUIR010000148.1:0-15540 GCF_036279715.1 Cellulomonas sp.
GCCCGGCGCGCACCTCTCTGCCAGACGTCGCCGTGGTGTCCGGGCCGAACGCCTCAGCGCACCGGCATCGGTTGGCTGGCTGCGGGCGCCGCAGGCCCCGTCGCGGAGCCGGTCGCCACGCCCGCCGGCTCGTCCGTCACACCCGACACGTCCGTCACACCCGACACGTCCGGCACCTGGATCGCCGCGAGCGCCGCCAGCGCCGCGACGTACCCGGCCTCGTCGCCAGCGCGGGCGGCGTCCCGGGCACGCACGGTCGGCCCGTGCAGCTCCCCACGGGTCCGACGCCGCAGGGCACGCACTGCGCGCTCGTCGGTCGACCCGAGCGCCTCGATCGCTGCCTCGAGGCCTGCCAGCACGCGCGTGCGCTCCGCGATGATCCCCGGGTTGCGCAGGCGCATGCGCCGGTCTGCCTGGAAGTCGGCGGCGGTGCGGGCGACGATCTCGTGCGCCAGCGCGACCGGCGCGGAGTGCTCGTCGGGCGCGTTCTCGCTCACGGTCGTCAGGCTCACGAGCCGGACGCCGGGCAGCTCGCGGACGCCCGGGTCGACGTCGTGCCTCAGCGCGAGGTCGACGACCGCGAGCGGGCGATCGACCCCGATGCGTGCAGCGGCCAGCGCCTCGACCTCGAGGACGGCCCCCGGCGCGCCCGAGCACGCCACCACAAGGTCGACGTCGGCGAGCTCGGCGTGCAGGTCGGAGCCGGTGATCGCCCGGGCCCCGCGTGCGGCGGCGAACGCGTGCGCCCGGCCGCTCGGCGAGAACACCCGGATGTCGGAGCAGCCCCGAGCCCGCAGCGCCGCGAGGCTGGCGCCGGCGTAGGAGCCGGTCCCGATGAGGACGCAGCGGACCTCGGGCCACGCAGGCAGGTCCGCCTGGACGAGGTCGAGCGCGACGGAGACGACCGACCGCCCCGCGCCACCAAGCCCGGTGCTCGAGCCGACCGCGCGCGAGGTCCGCGACGCGGCCTGGAACAGCGCCTCGAGGTCCGACGTCGTCGTGCCGTCGCGTCGTGCGGCGCTGAGGGCCCGGCGCACCTGGCCGGAGATCTCCCGTTCGCCGACGACCATCGAGTCGAGCCCGGCCGCCACCGCGAACAGGTGCTCGGCGACCTCGACGCCGGTGCCGACGTGCAGCTCGGTCTCGACCCGCTCGGGGTGGTACCCGGAGCGGGCGGCGACGACCGCTGCTGCCCCGGCGCTCGCCGCCGCCACGTGCGCGGGGTCATCGACTTCCAGGTACAGCTCGAACCGGTTGCACGTCGCAAGGACGACGGCACCGGTGACGGGCGTGCAGCCGGCCACGATCTCGTGTCCGACGGCGTGCGTGTCGGCAGAGAGCCGCTCCAGCACTGCGAGGTCGAGGTCGTGGTGGCTGGCGATCAAAGACAGCAGCACCACGGGGCCGATTGAATCACTCCGAGGAATGTCCGGCACAATCGACGCGTGAGCCTTCCCCCCACGCACCCGCTCGTCGACGGTCGTACGACGCATTCCGCGCTCGTGACCGCCTATTCCGGGGGCCACCCGGCACGGCGGCCGGTGTGGTTCATGCGACAGGCGGGTCGGTCGCTGCCCGAGTACCGCGCGGCACGGGCCGGCACCGCGATGCTCGACGCGTGCCTGACCCCCGAGCTCGCCTCGGAGCTCACGCTGCAGCCCGTGCGCCGCCACGACGTCGACGCCGGCATCTTCTTCTCCGACATCGTCGTGCCGCTGCGGCTCGCGGGGGTCGACGTCGTCATCGAGCCCGGCGTCGGGCCCGTGCTGGGCTCCGCGGTCCGGACCGCCGACGACGTCGCCCGCCTGCAGGACGCCGGGCCACTCACCCCCGAGGCGCTGGCTCCGATCACCGAGGCGGTCGGCCTCACGGCCGGCGCGCTCGGCTCGACGCCGCTCATCGGGTTCGCGGGCGCCCCGTTCACGCTCGCGGCCTACCTCGTCGAGGGCCGCCCGTCGCGCGACCACCTCGCGGCGCGCACGCTCATGCACTCCGACCCGGACACCTGGGCCGCGCTCATGGCGTGGGCTGCCGACGTGACGGGTGAGTTCCTCCGCGCGCAGGTCCTCGCTGGGGCGAGCGCCGCCCAGCTGTTCGACTCGTGGGCCGGGTCGTTGTCGCTCGCGGACTACGAGACGCATGCGGCACCGTGGTCGGCGCGCGCGTTCCGGCACGTCACCGACCTGGACGTCCGGACCGTGCACTTCGGGACCGGCACGAGCGAGCTGCTCGTCGCGATGCGGGACGTCGGCGCGGACGTCGTCGGCGTCGACTACCGGCTGCCGCTCGACGAGGCGAACCGCCGGCTCGGCGGACGCACGCCGCTGCAGGGCAACATCGACCCCGCGCTGCTGGCCGCTCCGTGGCCGGTGCTCGAGGCGCACGTCCGGGACGTCATCGCGCGCGGCGCGCACGCACCCGGGCACGTCGTGAACCTCGGGCACGGGGTGCCGCCGGAGACCGACCCCGACGTGCTCACGCGGGTCGCCGCGCTGGTGCACGCGGCGTAGCGGTGGAGTCCTGGGACGCCGTCGTCGTCGGGGCGGGCGTCGGTGGGCTCGTCGTGGCACGCGACCTCGCCGCCGGCGGGCTGCGGGTGCTGGTCGTCGAGCAGCGCGCGACGCCGGGCGGCGCGGTCGGGCGGCACGAGGTCGCCGGGCTGACGCTCGACTCCGGTGCCGAGTCGTTCGCGACGCGGGGCGGGGCGGTCGCGGCCCTGGCCGACGAGCTCGGACTCGGCTCTCGGGTCGTCGCGCCGGACCCCCGCGGGGCCTGGGTGCAGCTCGCGTCGGGCGCCGGTCCGCTTCCCCGCACCGGGCTGCTCGGCATCCCGGCGGGCCCGTGGTCGAGCGACGTGCGTCGGACGATCGGGCTGGTCGGGGCGCTGCGCGCGGTGCTCGACCGGGTGCTGCCCGCCCGTGTGGGAACGGGTTCGGGGCCGGATGCGACCCTCGGGTCGCTCGTCCGGGCACGCATGGGTCGGCGCGTCCTGGACCGCCTCGTGCGGCCGGTGGTGGCGGGCGTGCACGCCGCGGACCCCGATGACCTCGCGGTCGACGCGGTCTCTCCCGGACTGCTCGCGGCGCTGGCGACGCACGGGTCGCTCGGCTCCGCCGTCGGGCACCTGCGCGCCCTCGCACCGGCCGGCGCGGCCGTGTCGGGTCTCGACGGCGGCATGCGCGTGCTCGTCGACGCGCTCGTCGCCGACCTCGCCGCGCGGGGTGTCGTCGTCAGGACGGGTGTGCGGGTCGAGGCGGTGCGCCGCGTCGACGCCGAGCTGGACGCAGGCGGCCCGGTGGCCTTCGAGGTCAGCCTCGCGGTCGTGCCCGGCGCCGCACCGATCGCTCCGGCGGTCGGCCGCACCGGTGGGCGGACCGACGCTCCGACCGAGCTGCAGGTCCGCGCCGACCGGCTCGTGCTCACGACTCCCGAGGCCGCCGGGCTGCTGCCCGCCGTCGTCCGGGGGCTCGGCGATCTGCACCCCGACCCCGGTGCCGACGTCGTCCTCGTCACGCTGGTCCTGGACGCCCCCGAGCTCGACGCGGCGCCGCGCGGCACGGGCGTGCTCGTCGCCCCGGGGGTCCACCGGGTGCGTGCGAAGGCCCTCACCCACGCGACGGCGAAGTGGGCGTGGCTCGCGCGGGACGCCGGGCCCGGCCGCCACGTCGTGCGCCTGTCCTACGGGGTCGCCGGGACGCCCGCCATCGGCACCTATGCCACCCCGGAGGGCACCGAGCCGGCTGACCCGCGTGCTCTCGGCGACGGCGCGCTGACAGCCCTCGCCCTGCGGGACGCCTCGACGCTGCTCGGGGTCGCCCTGTCCCCCGACCAGGTGCTCGCCTCCGCGCGGGTCACGTGGTCGCAGGCGCTGCCCCGGCCGAGCTCCGCCCACCGCGCGATGGTCGGCCGGGTCCGCACGGCGGTCGCGGGCGTGCCGGGGCTGGCAGTCTGCGGCGCCTGGGTCGCCGGCAACGGGCTGGCCTCGGTCGTCCCCGACGCCCGCCGGGCCGCCGAGGCCCTCCTGGCCGAGGACCTCGGCGGCGCACCGCCCGCGCCCTGACCGCGGCCACGCTCTGCTGGACAATGCTGTGGAAAGGCTGTGGGGTGGGATTGTTCGGGCCCCGCACGACGCACCATTTCCCGGCGATTCTGACAATGCGTCAGAAAATGGCCCGGGACCCCCGGGGGCCCGGGGCAGCCGGCGCTTTCGACATCGACCCGATCGTGCACGAGACTGGCGCCATGCCCTCGACCGTCCGTATCGGCACACGTGCGAGCACGCTGGCCCTGACCCAGACCGGTCATGTGGCCGACGCGCTGACCCGCGCGGGCGCCGGGGACATCGAGCTCGTCCAGGTCCGCACCGACGGCGACCGCCTCACGGGCTCGCTCGCCTCGCTCGGCGGTACCGGGGTCTTCGTCACGGCGCTGCGCGACGCGCTGCTCGACGGTCGGTGCGACGTCGCCGTCCACTCGCTCAAGGACCTGCCCACCGGGACCGCCGACGGCCTGGTCATCGGGGCGGTCCCCGTCCGCGAGGACCCGCGCGACGCGCTGTGCGCCCGACACGCCTGGACGCTCGAGTCGCTGCCCGAGGGCGCACGCGTCGGGACGGGATCGCCGCGCCGCGCCGCGCAGCTGCTCGCCGTCCGCCCCGACCTCGAGGTCGTGGACATCCGCGGCAACGTCGACACGCGGCTGCGTCGGGTCGCGCGTGACGACCTCGACGCCGTCGTCCTCGCGTGCGCCGGGCTGGCCCGCCTCGGCCGGCTCGAGGCGATCACGCAGGCGCTCGACCCGGCGGTCATGACCCCCGCCCCGGGGCAGGGCGCGCTCGCGGTCGAGGTCCGGGCCGACCTCGAGCCCGGTTCGCCGCTGCACCGTGCGCTCGCCGCCCTCGACGACCCTGCGACCCGGCTGGCGGTCGTCGCCGAACGCGCACTCCTGGCCCGGCTCGAGGCGGGCTGCGCTGCACCTGTGGGTGCGCTCGCCTGGCTCTCGCCGACCGGCGACGTCCTGACGCTCGACTCGGTCGTGACCGGTCCCGACGGACGGCGACAGCTGCGCCGGTCGGCGTCGACCGCGATGCCGGCGGCTCCGGCCGAGCCGGGAGCCGCCGACGGCCAGCGCGCCCGCACGGCCGTCGACCTCGGCAACCGGCTCGCCGACGAGCTGCTTGCCGCAGGAGCCGCCGCGCTCGCCGACCTGGGACCGCGATGACCACGTCCGTCCGCGGCGCCACCACGGAGCCGCCCGGCAGGCACGGTCCGCTCGACGGCCTGCGCGTCCTGGTCCCCCGCGCGACCGACGGGCCCGACCCGCTCGTCATCGCGCTCACCGCGAACGGCGCCGAGCCGGTCACCGTCCCGCTCATCCAGACCGTCCCGCCCGAGGACCCGACCGAGCTCGACGACGTGCTGCTCGCGCTCGGCATCGGGTACTACGGGTGGCTGGCCGTGACGAGCGGTGCAGCGGTCCCCGTGCTGGCCGACCGCGCCGTCGAGATCGGCACGACCCTCGCCTCGCTCGTCGAGGACGTGCAGGTCGCCGCCGTCGGACCCGCGACCGAACGCGTGCTCAGGGACGCGGGTGTGCGCGTCGACCTCGTGCCCCGCGGCGCGTCGTCGGCCACCCACCTGCTCGCGGAGTGGCCCCCACTGCCGGCCGCGCCCGGCCTGCCCGACGACGGCTCAGCCGCCTCGCGGGTCCTCGTCCCCCGCGGCGACCTCGCCGCGCCCACGCTCGCGGTCGGCCTGCGCGCGCGCGGCTGGACCGTCGACGAGATCGTCGCCTACCGCACGGTCCCCGGCCCGGCGCCCGACGACGCGACCCGCGCCGACTGGTCCGAGGGCCGCATCGGCGCCGTCGTGCTCACGTCCGGCAGCTCGGCGCGCAACCTCGTCGAGCTGCTCGGACCCCCGCCGCCCGGCACGCTCGTCGTGTGCCTCGGTCCGAGCACCGCGGCCGTGGCCGAGCGGATCGGCCTCGACGTCGCCGCTGTCGCGACCGAGCAGACACCCACCGGGCTCGTCGCGGCGCTCGTCGCCGCTCTCGCCGCACCCCCACCCACCACGACCGAGGTGACACCGTGACCGGACCCCAGCGCACACCACGCCTCCGCGAGCGCTCACGTGACGTTCCGAGCGACCTCCCCTCGCCCGGCCGTATCCGGCCGCGACGCACGCGCGCGACGCCGGCCATGCGCCGCCTCGTCGCGCAGACGCACCTCGACCCGTCCCAGCTCGTGCTCCCCCTGTTCGTCCGGGAGGGCCTGACCGACCCCCGGCCGATCAGCTCCATGCCGGGCGTCGTCCAGCACTCGCGCGAGTCGCTGCGCCGGGCCGTCACCGAGGCGGCGACGGCCGGGCTCGGCGGGGTCATGCTGTTCGGCATCCCCGAGCTCAGGGACGCGACCGGCACGCAGGCGACCGACCCGGACGGCATCCTCAACGTGGCCCTCGCGGACGCGGTCGCCGAGGTCGGGGAGTCGCTCGTCATCCAGGCGGACCTGTGCCTCGACGAGTTCACGGACCACGGCCACTGCGGCGTCCTCACCGCATCCGGGGCAGTCGACAACGACGCGACCCTCGTGCGGTACGCCGACATGGCCCTCGCGCAGGCCCGGGCGGGCGCCCACCTCGTCGGGCTCAGCGGAATGATGGACGGTCAGGTCGGCGTCGTGCGCGACGCGCTCGACGGGGCCGGGTACCTCGACGTGGCCGTCCTCGCCTACGCCGCGAAGTACGCGTCGGCGTTCTACGGCCCGTTCCGCGAGGCCGTCGAGTCGACGCTCGTGGGCGACCGCCGCACCTACCAGTTGGACCCCGCGAACCGTCGCGAGGCGGTCCGCGAGGTCGCGATCGACATCGCCGAGGGCGCCGACATCATCATGGTGAAGCCCGCGCTGGCCTACCTCGACGTGCTGGCGGACGTCGCTGCGACCTCGACGGTGCCCGTCGCGGCGTACCAGGTGTCCGGCGAGTACGCGATGATCGAGGCCGCCGCGGCGAACGGCTGGATCGACCGCCGCCGCGCGGTGATGGAGTCGGTGCTGAGCATCCGACGAGCCGGCGCGGACCACGTGCTGACCTACTGGGCCGTCGAGCTGGCCGGCTGGCTGGACGAGGAGATCGCATGAGCGGGTCGGACGCCACGTCGGCGGGGTACTTCGAGCGGGCTCAGGCCATCATCCCCGGCGGGGTCAACTCACCCGTGCGCGCGTACGGGTCGGTGGGCGGCACGCCGCGGTTCCTCGCCTCGGCGCGCGGCGCCTACGTGACCGACGTCGACGGACGCGAGTACGTCGACCTCGTCGGCTCGTGGGGCCCGGCGCTCCTGGGCCATGCGCACCCGGCCGTCGTCGAGGCGGTGCAGCAGGCCGCCGCGCGCGGCCTGTCGTTCGGGGCCCCCACGCTCACCGAGGTCGAGCTCGCCGAGGAGATCCGGTCGCGCGTCCCGGCGGCCGAACGGCTCCGGCTCGTCTCGACGGGCACCGAGGCCACCATGACCGCCGTGCGGCTCGCGCGCGGCGTGACGGGGCGCGACCGCATCATCAAGTTCGCCGGCTGCTACCACGGCCATGTGGACTCGCTGCTGGCCGCCGCCGGCTCGGGCGTCGCGACGCTTGCGCTGCCGGGGTCGGCCGGGGTCACCGCCGCGGTCGCCGCCGAGACGATCGTGCTGCCGTACAACGACCTCGCCGCGGTCGAGGCCGCATTCGCGGAGCACGGCAGCACCATCGCCGCCGTCATCACCGAGGCCGCGGCGGCGAACATGGGCGTCGTCCCGCCGCTGCCCGGGTTCAACGCGGCACTGGCTCGCGTCGCGCACGCGCACGGCGCCCTGCTGATCCAGGACGAGGTGCTGACTGGCTTCCGGGTCGGGCCCGCCGGCTGGTGGGGCCTCGAGGGTGCAGTCGAAGGCTGGGCCCCCGACCTACTCACGTTCGGCAAGGTCATCGGTGGCGGGCTGCCGGTCGCGGCGGTGGGTGGCCGGGCGGACATCCTCGGCGCTCTCGCGCCGCTCGGACCGGTTTACCAGGCGGGAACCTTGTCCGGGAACCCCGTCGCGACAGCTGCCGGGCTCGCGACCCTGCGCGCCGCCGATGCCTCGGTCTACGCACGCGTCGACGCCGTCGCCGCCACGCTCCAGGGTGCCCTCACCTCGGCCCTCGACGCGGCCGGTGTCGCGCACGTGGTCCAGTCGGCCGGCAGCCTGTTCAGCGTCGTGTTCGGGGCCGCCGCAGCCGAGCGCGGTGCCCACGACTACACCGACATGCTGGCCAGCGAGTCCTGGCGGTACGCGCCGTTCTTCCACGCGCTGCTCGATGCGGGCGTCTACGCGCCGCCGTCGGGCTTCGAGGCGTGGTTCGTCTCGGCCGCACACGACGACGCGGCGGTCGAGCGGATCGTCGACGCGCTGCCCGCTGCCGCACGCGCCGCCGCCGCGGCGACTCCCCGGGGCTGACCGCCATGGCCAGCGGGAGCAGCGCGGGTCGTGGCCTGGGCACGCCGTCGCGACGGAGAACGAGCACGACGACGTGGCGCTGGGTGTTCGTCGGCGTGGGCCTGGCGGCGTTCGTGGTGACGGCCGTGCTGCTCGCCACGCGCAGCGCGTCCGCTTCCCAGGTCGCCAACGGGTTCTGGGCCGTCGTCGCTGTCGGCGCCCTCGTCCAGCTCGTCGTGTCGGCGCGCAAGACCAGCAAGCCGTCGCAGGCGGCGCCTCCCGGCGTGCAGGGACCCGACGAGGTCGAGGGCTCCGTCGGGCCCACCGCGACCGGCGACAGGTCCTGACCATGCTGTCTTCGTCACACCTGGCCGCCGCCTGCCGATAGGGACACCGAACCCCTCCAGGAGGCCACGGATCGATGGACGGCATCGCGGCGATCACCAGTCGGATCGCGGAGATCCAGAGCACCGTCGGCGCGCTCAACCCGCAGCCGATCGCGACGTCGGCGGGGGGCGCGTTCGACTCCGTGCTGGCCACCGAGGTCACGAAGCAGACGGGCAGCACGACCGCCGTCGACCCCACGACGCTGCGCGTCCAGCAGATCGGCGCGTACGGCTCCGAGCAGCTCACGAACGCGGCCGCGATCATCAAGGCCGGCCAGGCCCTCGGGCTCTCGGTGCGCGACCAGACCATCGGCGTCATGACCGCGATCGGCGAGTCGTCGCTGCGCGTGGTCGACCACGGCGACACCGCCGGCCCGGACAGCCGCGGTCTCTTCCAGCAGCGCGCGAACGGTGCGTGGGGCAGCTACGCGGACCGGATGAACCCGACGGTCAGCGCGACGAGCTTCTTCACGGCTCTGGCAGGCGTCCAGGGCCGTGACTCCGTGCCGCCGACGATCGTCGCACACACCGTGCAGCGCAACGCCGACCCGCAGTACTACACGACGTACTGGGACGACGCGGTCGCGATCGTCTCCGGCCTGACCGGCACCAGCGGGTCCTGAGGGACCGACGGCTACGGCCCGTTTGCAGGCGTCCTACGCTACCGTTTGCAGGTCTCCTGCACTACCGTCTGCACCTTGCGATGCGGCTCGGCCATACCGCAGCATGACGACCCCGTTCCCGAACGTCCGGGTCTCGATGAGGTTCAGGCTGCTCCGCGCGTCGGTGTCCCGGAACAGCGGGTTGCCCCGGCCGAGCAGGACCGGGTGGACGTACAGCCGGTACTCGTCGATCAGGTCCAGCCGGCGGAACGTCTCGGCGAGGTCGGGGCCACCGATCGTCATGTCTCCGCCCGGCTCCGCCTGCAGCGCCCTGATCTCCTCGGCGACGACGTCACGCCGGAGCGTCGCGTTCGGCCCGACGTGCTCCAGGGTCCGGGAGAACACGACCTTCGGGGTGTCCCGCCAGATGCCCGCGAAGTCGCGGATCGGTGCGGGCGCGTCGGGATCGGCGTCGGCTGTCGGCCAGTAGTCCTCCATGAGCTCGTAGGTGACGCGCCCGCCGAGGAACGCACCCATCTTCCGCAGCTCGTCGTTGAAGTAGGTGTGCAGCTCCTCGTCGACCAGGTGCCAGCTGATGTCCCGGTCGGGGCCTTCGAAGAAGCCGTCGATCGACATCCCGATCCACAGCACGATCTTCCTCATCGCGGTCCTCTCCTCGTCAGCGGGCAGGTCGACGCGCGCCGGTGTCACAGCTCGATGCGCGGCTTGTCTGGCTCGGGCTCGGGCTGGGGCGGCTCGAGCTCTGGCGCAGGGTCGGTCGTGACGAGCCGGAGCACCCCCGGACCCGCCATCGCGGCGCAGCCGTGCACGCGCCACCCCGTGAGGTCCTCGGCGGGCAGCTCGTCGCGGTGCACCAGCAGCACCCAGGGCTCCTCGGCCGGCTGGTTGGCGGTGAGCATGTCGGGGTACCCCTCGACCGGCCCCGAGCGCGTGACCTCGACGACCAGCTCGAGGCGACTGTCGTCGTCCCCGACGGACGACACCGACTGCACGACACCGTCGATCTCGGTGCGGTTCTCCCTCACAGCGACCATGGTTCAGTCCGCCTTCCCGGCGAGGTGACGCACCAGCGCTGCCGCGATGGGCTGCCCCGTGTGCGACTCGTAAAAACTGTAGCCCGGCATGGGGTTGACCTCGAAGCAGACCCAGTCGCCGGCCGGGGTGCGGCGCAGGTCGATGCCCGCGAGCGGGAGACCGAGCGTCGCGGCGAGGCGGACGCAGCGGTCGGCGATCTCGTCGGGCAGGTGCGTCTCGGTGAGCGCGGCGGTCAGCCCGTCGCGCCCGGCGTAGCGGTAGTCGACCGCGTCCGACCCGATCTCGGTCGCGAAGACCTCGCGGCCGACGACGTGGACCCGCACGTCCGTCCCGGGCACGAGCGCCTGGAACTGGGTCGGCAGCGACCGGACGCGCTCGAGCCGTCCGAGCGCCGCCCCCTCGAGCACCCGGACGATCGACCGCACGCCGGAGATCGACTTGAACACGACGGCCCCGTGCGCCGCCGCGAACGCCCGGACCTCCCCGGGGTCGTCGGTGACGATCGTCTCCGGCACGGCAAACCCCGCGGCCGCGATGAGCTGCGCCTGGTAGGGCTTCGAGGCGTTCGAGTGCATCGCCGACGGGCGCGACGCGACCCGGCACGGCGCCACGTCGACCCAGCCGAGCAGCAGCTCGACGAGCGTGCGTCCGCGCTCGCTCTCGCGCGGGTCCGTCCCGGGGACCGGCGAGAGCGGTCGCGCGTAGACCCCGGCGACGTCGCCGAGCAGGGTGCGGGCGCCGCTGCGCTCGAGGACGCCACCGCCGTCGGCGTCGAGGCGCAGGTCGGCGACCGGGTGGGACTGCTGGTCGACGAGCACGTGCTCGACGCCCAGCTCCCCCGCCTCCTCGACGACGCGATGCACCGCCGGGTCGTCCCCATACCCGATGACCAGGATCATCACGCCACCTCCGCGAGGAACGCGCCCGCGAGCGCGATCTCGTCGGGGCTGATGACGGGCGCGAGCGGCTGGGCGTCGACGGCCCCACCCGCCGGGTCGAACCCGACGGACAGGACGCGGCACCCCGCCGCCGCAGCGAGCGCGCAGCAGCCCCGCGCCTCGGCGACGGATGACGCGCCGACCGCCCGCCGTCCGGCCACGAGCACGCGGCGGACGGCGTCGGGCGTGGGGTCGAGCGGACGACGTGCGTCCCACGCGCTGCCCGACCATCCCGGGACGAGCCGTGCCGACGTCGCCGCGACGGTGTCCGTCACCGGCAGGCCGGCCTTCCTCGACTCGGCCCGCCACCGAACGACGGACCACGCCGGACCGGTGGGCCCGTCGCCCGTCACCGCGTTGACCACACGGTCGCCGAGCGCGGCGAGCCAGCTGACCGCGAGCGCCTGGACCTCGGCGGACGCGTAGTCACGATCCGCCGCCGAGGCCCCCCGCAGCGCCGACGGCACGCTCGTCGTGGCGCGGAACCAGACGAGGGCGAGGTCGTCGTCGTCCACCCGGTCGCCGAACCCCGCGGGGAACGTGAGCCGGGTCGAGGCCCGGCCCGTCGAGGTGACCCGGTGCGTCCAGCGCGTGCGGTCCCACGCGTAGCCGGGCACCCAGCGGACGTCGACCTCGGGGCGGACCCGGGCGGCGACGCGCGCCGCCGCCCGAGCCCCGAGGTCCGCGGCGTCGGCCACGACGAGCACGACAGACGCGGTCATCGCCTACCGCACCGGGGTGTCGTACTCGTGCTTCGCGGTCGGGTCGCCCTCGGCCATCCGGGCCGCGAGCTCGGCGTCGCCGGCCGCCGCGCCCGGCGCACCGAGCAGGTCCGGTCGCAGCGTCTGGTCGATGAACGGCCCGGTACCGGCGTCCGCGCCACCACCGGCGCCGGCGCCGTAGTCGCCACCGGCCTCGGGCTCGCCGTAGACGACGGACTCGAGCGCCGCGAGGCGGTCCTCGAGCGAGGCCCCCTGCGCGGGGCTGCCACCGAACCCGCCACCGCCGAGCGGGTCGCCGCCGCCACCGGGCCGGTTCCAGCCCGGCCACTCGACGACGTTCTTGTACTCGCGCTGGTCCTTGATGTCCTTGAACGCCTCCTTGACGTCCTTCACGGTGTCCTTGCGGAACTCCTTGACCTCCTTGAAGACCTCCTTGCGGATCTCCTTGCGCTGGTCCTTGATGCCGTCCTTCTTCAGCTCCTTGCGCGCGTCCTTGAGGTCCTTGAGGACCGCCTTGCAGCTCACGCGGGCATTCGCCGTCATCACGGCGCCCGACGGCGAGATGGACGACAGCGCGACGCACGTGTCGGCGCCTGCGTAGGACTTGGTTCCGGGTGTCGTCGTGCCGTCGATGGTGACGACCGTGGCCGTGCCCGGGAACGGGTCGCCTGCGTCGCCGCGGTTGTGGTCGAGCTCGAGGTCCCGCTTCCCGTCCGCCTGGACGAGCGCGACCTTGTAGTGGTTCTCGTCGGTGTTGCCGGGCTGGGTCTCGTCGATGTGCCAGAGGAGTGCGCCCCAGCCGGGCAGTGCGGCGTCGTAGCCGACCGGTTGGCGGTTCTCGAGCAGGAAGTACTCCGACCCGCTCGCGCCGTCCTTCCAGAGCCGGAACACGGTGTGCGAGGACTCCACGGCCGGGATCGTCAGGGTGCCGTTGGTCGTGACGACGGTCGTGGTGACCCACCCCTGGTTGACCTTGCACCAGGCGCTCGGGTGCGAGGGCTGCGCGCCGCCGCCGTTCCACGACCCGCCCGACATGAGGCACCAGTTGCCGATGCCCTCCGACGTGTAGTCGGTGTCGTACAGGTCGGGGAAGCCGAACAGCAGGTGGCCCAGCTCGTGCGCGCTGACGCCGATCTTGGCGTCCTCGGGGATCGTCAGGTAGCCGTAGATCTTGGTGCTGTCGACGGCGAGCGCGCTCGCGAGGACCGACTTGTGCGACCAGATGTCGCCCTTCGAGCCCGTGACCTCGGCGCCCTGGCCGGCGTGGACCACGATGAAGGCGTCGACGAACCCGTTGCCGTCGTTGTCGTACGGCGTGAAGTCCACGGCGGCGTTCGCCGCGTTGGCGGCGTCGAGCGCGAGCTGTGGGGAGCGGAACGCGGTGCCGTTGAGGCCGATCCCGGACCCGTTGTTCGCGTACCACGCGAGCGTCTGCGGCATCCGGTACGGACCGACGACCGTCCCCGCGAGCGTGACCAGGCCGTTCGTGACCTCGGAGTAGTACTCCTTGACGCTGCCGTGCGGCAGGGTGCCCGACGAGAAGAACAGCTGGTCGAACTGTGCGGTCGTCGCGGTCATGGGCTTGTCCGAGAAGTCCACGAGGACGACCGCGACGTTCACGGTGCCGCGCAGCGGTGCGCGGTCGGCGGCCGTGGCCCGGATCATGTGGAACGGGGTGCCCGCGGGGAACTCCTCGGGCGGCACGATCACGCCGTCGTTGAACCCCAGCGGGTGCGGCTCGCGCGCGAGCCGCAGCGCCGGTGCGGCGTCGCGGCTCTTGTTGACCGACGCAAGGTCCTTGCGCCACTTGGCTCTGAGCTCCGGGCTCGGCGGGACCGTGCACGTCTGCGTGCGCTGGTCCTGAGTCCCGAACGTCATGACGTCGTCCCTCATCGCACTGACCTCTCCGGAAGGACCGCGCACGGTCGCGCAGTCGATACCGGAGAGGAGAGGGACGAACCACCCCAGATACGACGGCGTCCCTCAGATACGGGACTTTGGTCCCCGCGCGAAATACCCCCGGGGGGTACCTTCGTTGAAGCGGTTGAGGCACGACGACGACGCTCGCCCGCACGACACCGGAGGGGCCATGCACGGCTACACCGACAAGAAGGACCAGTACCTCAAGCGGCTGAGCCGCATCGAGGGCCAGGTCCGTGGCATCGCTCGCATGGTCGACGAGGACGTCTACTGCATCGACATCCTCACGCAGGTCTCCGCCGTCACGAAGGCGCTGCAGGCCGTGAGCATCGGACTCGTCGAGGACCACCTCGGCCACTGCGTCGTCGACGCCGCCCGGAAGTCGCCCGAGGCCGGCGCCGAGAAGGTCCGCGAGGCCGCCGACGCCATCGCCCGGCTCGTCCGCAGCTGAACCACCACGCTGAACACCCACCCAGAACACCCCGAGAGGACCTCACCATGAGCCAGACCACCACCTTCTCCGTCGACGGCATGACGTGCGCCCACTGCGTGCACCACGTCACGACCGAGCTCACCGCGATCCCGGGCGTCCGCGACGTGTCGATCGAGCTCGTCAACGGCGGCTCCTCGCCCGTCACCGTCGTCTCCGACGAGCCCCTGACCGACGCGGCCATCGCCGCCGCGATCGACGAGGCGGGCTACGCGCTCACCCCGAAGGGTTCGCTGCTGTGACCGAGGCCGTCGTCCGCACCGAGAGCAACGAGCCCGTCGCCACCGTCGACCTCGCGATCGAGGGGATGACGTGCGCGTCGTGCGTCATGCACGTCGAGAAGCGTCTCAACCGGGTCCCGGGCGTCACGGCGACGGTCAACCTCGCGCTCGAGACGGCTCACGTCGAGCTGCTCGCGGACGACGCCGGAACCCCCGCGGACGACGACACCCTCGTCGCTGCGGTCCGCAAGGCCGGGTACGACGCGCGGGTCCTGTCCCGTCGCTCGCTCACCGCCACCCCGCCCGGCACCCCTCCGGACCACGCCGCCGACCCTGCGGACCCGCACGCCACGCACGACGCGACGCCGACGGGGCACGACGCCATGCCCGGGATGCCCGACGAGATGGGCATGAACCCGATCGCGCACGCGCTGTCGGGCCACTCGATGCCCGCGGGCCACGCGATGGAGCCCGACGAGGACACGTCAGCCCCCACCGACCAGCGCGGCACCGACCTGCGTCGGCGGCTGCGCGGCGCGGCGGTCCTCACCGTGCCCGTCCTCGCCCTGTCGATGATCCCGGCCTTGCAGTTCTCCGGCTGGCAGTGGGTCGTCGCGGTGCTCGCTCTGCCGGTCTCGACCTGGGCGGCCTGGCCGTTCCACAAGGCGGCTGCGCGCGCCGGGCGGCACGGAGCCTCGACGATGGACACGCTCGTGTCGATCGGGATCATCGCGGCGACCACGTGGTCGCTCTGGGCGCT
>NZ_DASUIR010000149.1:0-3987 GCF_036279715.1 Cellulomonas sp.
CGCGTCGATCAATGACTATCAGCTGACGATCGCCAGTGCGGTGGAGGAGCAGACGGCGACGACGAACGAGATGAGTCGGGGGGTGCAGGAGGCGGCGATGGGGTCCAGTGAGATCGCGTCGAACATCACGGGGGTCGCCACCGCGGCCGACACGAGTGCTCAGGTCCTGAGCCAGATGGGCGACTCGGTGACCGAGCTCGCCCGCCTGTCCGCCGACCTGCGTGAGGGTGTCGCCGCCTTCACGTACTGACCACGCAGCTGGACGCGAGCCCGGCAACCTCCCCGGCCCGCGCGGGCGGCCTGGGCGTTCGGGTTCGCCGCGCACGAGGCTGCGACCAACGGCTACCCGTCGGTGCGGTCAGAGCGCGAGCGGCGCCAGCAGCTCGCGGAGCGTCATCGGCCGCCGACCCGTGAGGCGCTCGACCGTGTCCGTGACGAGTGCCAGCTCGCCGGCAGCGATCGCGGTGTAGGTGGAGACCCACGCGTCGACCTGCCAGTCGGGGGCGCCGTAGGACGCGCGCGACGCGTACGCCTCGTCGATCGTCTCCGGGTGGTAGGTCATCTCGCGGCCGGTCACGTCACTGATGATCCGGGCCGCCTCCGTGAGGCTCAGGGCCTCGCGCCCCGTGAGCTCGTAGGTCGCCCCGGCATGCTGGTCGGCCGCGACGAGGATGCCGGCGGCCACCCGTGCGACGTCGGCGCGCGCCACCCCGCCGACCACGCCGTCGCCCGCCGGACCTCGGATGACGCCGTCGGGCCCGGCGAGGTCGGGCAGGAAGTCGAGGTAGAAGCTGTCGCGCAGGATCGTGTGCGGCACGCCGACGGCGCGCAGGTGCTCCTCGGTGGCCCAGTGGTCGCGTGCGAGCGTGAAGGTCGCGTCGGGCGCGGCACCGAGGAACGACGTGTAGACCACGTGGCGGACACCGGCCGCGACGGCCGCATCGATGAAGGACCGATGCTGGTCGAGGCGGTCGGCGCTCTCCGCGGCGGAGACCATGAACAGCACGTCGACGCCGTCGAGCGCGGCGACGGACCGGTCGCGGTCGCCGTAGGTCGCCACGGCGACTTCCGCTCCAGGGAGCTGCGGGGCGCGCGCGGCCGAGCGGACGACGAGCCGCAGTCGTGCCCCCTCGCGCGCCAGGTCGTGCGCGACGAGCCCGCCGACGTGGCCGGTGGCGCCGGTCACCGCGATGAGACCTGTCGTGGCGTGGGGTGAGGGCGATCCCGTCATGCCCCCATGATGGATCGGCGCTGCCGCGCGCGCCCACTACGCCGACCCTGTCACCGCTCCCGAGTGGTTCGATGGCGACATGAACGGATCTCCGGTCGAGGCTGTCCTGCTCACCGACGCGCGGCTCGTGGGGGCGGCGCGCCCGGTCGACGTGCTCGTGCGCGACGGCCGGATCGTGGCGGTCGGACCTCGGGACACGGCGGACGGCCGAGCGGGCGTCGAGCGGATCGACCTCGACGGCCGGACGGTCGTCCCGGGCCTCTGGGACGCGCACACGCACATGACGCAGTGGGCGCTCGCGCGGCGTCGGGTCGACCTGTCCAGCGCGTCGTCGGCCGCCGAGGCCGTCGCGATCGTCGCCCGTCGGCTCGCCGAGCAGCCGCCGCCCGACGGGGTGCCGCTCGTCGGGCACGGGTTCCGCGACGGGCTGTGGCCCGACGTCCCGACCGCGGTCCTGCTCGACGCGGCCGTAGGGGAGACACCCGTCGTGCTCGTGTCAGGCGACCTGCACTCGGGGTGGCTGAGCAGTGCCGGGCTGCGGTTCGTCGGGGCGGGCGAGGGCTCGACCGGCCTGCTGCGCGAGGGTGCGTGGATGCCGTTCACGGCCTCGATCGACCACGTGCCCGACGACGTCGCGGACGCCTGGGTCGAGGAGGCCGCGCGGGCCGCCGCAGCCCGCGGTGTGGTCGGTGTCGTGGACTACGAGATCGCCGACAACCTCGACGTGTGGCGCCGCCGGATGGCGCACGGCTCGACAGCGCTGCGGGTCCGCGCCGGCGTGTGGGAGGCGTTCCTCGACCGCGTCGTCGCTGAGGAGCTCGCGACGGGCGACGTCGTCGTCGGCACGGGCGGCCTGCTCGCCCAGGGCCCGCTCAAGGTCATCACCGACGGCTCGCTCAACTCGCGGACGGCGTTCTGCGTCGAGCCGTACCCGGACCTCACCGGCGACGGCGCGCGCGGCGTGCTCTCGATCCCGCCCGAGCTGCTCGTCCCGCTCATGGGCTACGCGCACGCGCACGGACTGACCTGCGCGATCCACGCGATCGGCGACACCGCGAACACCCTCGCGCTCGACGCGTTCGCCACGACGGGTGCGCGCGGCAGCATCGAGCACGCGCAGCTGCTCGACCCGGCCGACATCCCCCGGTTCGCCGAGCTCGGGCTCGTCGCGAGCGTCCAGCCCGAGCACGCGATGGACGACCGCGACGTCGCCGATCGGCACTGGCCCGGGCGCACCGACCGCGCGTTCATGTTCCGCTCGCTCGTCGACGCCGGGGTCACGCTGGTGCTCGGCTCCGACGCACCGGTCGCGCCGCTGGACCCGTGGATCGCGATCGACGCCGGTGTGACGCGCGCCCGGGACGGCCGGGAGCCATGGCACCCCGAGCAGCGCCTCGACCTGCGCACCGCGCTCGCGTCGTCGACCGACGGCCGTCCGCTCACCCTGGCCGTGGGTGCGCCCGCGGACCTCGCGGTGCTCGAGGTCGACCCGGACGACCAGGTCGACGCACCCGGCGGGCTGCGGGCGATGCCGGTCGCGGGGACGTTGCTCGCGGGGCGCTGGACGCACCGGACGTTCTGAGGAGTCCGTCCGGCGCTGGCATCGGAGGTTCGACCGTCCGTTGCCAGCGCACTCGGCGAGCAACGGTTGTCCGGGTGGCGGGTCGCGGCTCGGCGACCGCGCGTGCCCCAGGATGTACCCGTGCGCGCCGTCATGATCGAAGAGTTCGGGGCATTGCCCACCGTCCAGGACGTCCCGGCGCCCGCGTGCCCGACGGCGGGCGTGGTGGTGAAGGTCGAGGCCACGGGTGTGTGCCGCAGCGACTGGCACGCGTGGCAGGGCCACGACTCGGACGTCACGCTCCCGCACGTCCCGGGCCACGAGCTCGCGGGCACCGTCGTCGAGGTCGGGCCGGACGTGCGCGGCTGGGCGGTCGGCGACCGGGTCACGGTGCCGTTCGTCAACGCGTGCGGCGACTGCGCGGCGTGCCGGGCGGGCGAGCAGCAGGTCTGCGAGCGCCAGACGCAGCCGGGCTTCACGCACTGGGGCTCGTTCGCCGAGCTCGTCGCGCTCGACCACGCGGACGTCAACCTCGTCCGGCTGCCCGAGGGCATGTCGCCCGTGACGGCCGCGGGGCTCGGCTGCCGGTTCGCGACGGCCTACCGTGCGCTCACCGTGCACGGCCGGATCCAGCCTGGTCAGTGGGTCGCGGTGATCGGCTGCGGCGGCGTGGGCCTGTCGGCCGTCATGATCGCGGCGTCGCTCGGTGCCCAGGTCGTCGCGGTCGACGTCTCTCGGGCGGCCCTGGTGGCGGCGCACAAGTTCGGCGCGACGCTCCACGTCGACCCCCGCACGCTGGGCACGGGCTCGCCGGCGGACGTCGGCGCAGGGATCCGCGCGCTGACCGACGGCGGTGCCCACGTCTCGCTCGACGCGCTCGGCTCGCCCGCGACCGCTGCGGCGTCCGTCCTGAGCCTGCGTCGGCGCGGCCGGCACGTGCAGGTCGGGCTGCTGCTCGGGGACCAGTCCGCGCCCCGCCTGCCGATGGACCGGGTCATCGCCTGGGAGCTCGAGCTGTACGGCAGCCACGGGATGGCCGCGCACGAGTACCCCGCGATGCTCGAGCTGATCGCCGCGGGCGTGCTCCGTCCGGAGCAGCTCGTGGGCCGGGTCGTCCGGCTCGACGAGGCGCCCGACGCGCTCGCGGCGATGGGCGGGCCGGTGGGGTCGACGGGGATGACGATCGTCGTGCCGT
>NZ_DASUIR010000150.1:0-12409 GCF_036279715.1 Cellulomonas sp.
GAGCGGGACGACCGTCGGGTTCGTGCTCATGACGTCGCCGACCTGCGTGAACCGGTCGACCCCCTCGCAGTCCACGGCGGCGACGACCCCGACCGGGCGTCCGTCGACCACGACGACGGCCGCACCGTGCGAGCGCTTGCCGATGAGGGTCAGCGCGGTGTGCACGGTGTCCTGCGGAGAGACGACGACGGCACTCTCCACGACGGCGTGCTTGGCCTTGACGGATGCGACGACGTCCGCGACCACGTCGGTCGGCACGTCCTGCGGAAGGACCGTGATGCCGCCGCGTCGGGCGATCGTCTCGGCCATGCGTCGACCCGCGACCGCCGTCATGTTCGCGACGACCACAGGGATGGTCGTCCCCGTCCCGTCGACGGTCGACAGGTCGACGTCGAAGCGGGATGTGATCTCGGAGCGCGACGGGACGAGGAAGACGTCGCCGTAGGTCAGGTCGGATGTGGCGGTGTGGCCGGGAAGGAAGTGCATGCCTCCAGGGTACGAGGCGTCACAACGGCGAGAAGCGGTCGCACCCGTGGTCCTCGGGCGCGCGGGTCACGCGAGCGCCCGGCGGCAGCCCGTCGACGTGCACCTCTGTCGTGTCCACCTCGATGGACAGACGGGTGTCGGCGAACGGGACGCCGTCCATGCGCACGTGGCCGAGCGACGGCGGGACCGGCGAGACGTGGATCGTGTGGTGCGGCACGCACGGGTCGAGGCGGAGCAGGGTGCGCAGCAGCTGGAACGGAGCGGCGGCCGCCCAGGCCTGCGGGGTGCACGCCGCGGGGTACGGCACGGGGAACCCCGCATCGCGCCGGTCGAACCCGCAGAACAGCTCGGGGAGCCGGCCGCCGAAGGCGACCGACGCGTCGAGGAGGCCGTCGACGACGCGGAGGCACTCGTCCATCAGGCCGTACCGGGCGAGCCCTGAGGCCGCGAGGCTCGTGTCGTGCGGCCACACCGACCCGTTGTGGTAGCTGACCGGGTTGTGCATCGCCATCCCGCGACCGAGCGTCCGGATGCCGAACCCGGTGAACAGATCTGGCGAGAGCAGTGCCGCGGCCACCGCAGGAGCCCGCTCGGGCAGCACGATGCCGGTCCACAGGCACTGGCCCATGTTCGAGACCAACGCGTCCACCGGGCGCTTGTCACGGTCGAGCGCGAGCGCGAACCTTTGCTTGTCCGGGATCCAGAACGCCGTGTCGAACGCCGCCCTCATCGTCGCGGCTCGCGCCGACCACGCCTGCGCGGCGACCTGGTCGCCGAGCAGGCCGGCGAGGTGGGCCCGCGCGCGGTAGGCGCCGTACGCGTAGCCCTGGACCTCCGCCAGGGCGATCGGTGGCACGGCGAGCGTGCCGTCGGCGAACGAGATGCCGTCGTGACTGTCCTTCCAGCCCTGGTGCAGCAGACCGCGGTCGGTGCGGCGCTCGTACTCGAGGAACCCGTCGCCGTCCCGGTCGCCGTACTCACCCATCCAGTCCAGGGCCGCGTCGACGGCGGGCATCAGCTGGGCGATCTCCGCCAGCGGCGCACCCCAGCGCGCAGCCTCGTCCACGAGCATGACGAACAGCGGAGTCGAGTCGATCGAGCCGTAGTAGATCGACTCGCCGCCGAGAGCGAGCGTCAGGTCCATCCCGACCCGCACCTCGTGCAGGATCCGGCCCGGCTCCTCCTCGGTCAACGGGTCGATGCGCTTGCCCTGCATGCGCGCGAGCGTGCGCAAGGTCCCGAGCGCGAGGTTGGGCGCGACCGACATCGCCATCCAGCTCGCGATCAGCGAGTCGCGGCCGAACAGCGCCATGAACCACGGCGCTCCGGCAGCGACGACGTCGTCCTCCGGGTGGTTGAGGTCGACGATTCGCAGTGCCCCGAGATCGCGCTCGCTCTGCGTGAGCGCGAGCTGGAACGGGCGGTTCGCCACAGTGATGTCCGGCATCGTGTCGCGCCACGACTGCATACGCACGGCCGCAGCCGCACTCTCGACGGGGAGGTGGGCCGGGAACGCCGCCTCGAGCTCGGCGCCGCCGAGGCTCGGCAGCACCTCGATCGTCGTCGTCCAGATTCCCTGTGCGGGGACCACGACGCGGAACGACAGGGTGCGGGACGCTGCATCGGCACCCGGGGCGGAGATGCGCACCCCGCGGCGCACCCCCTCGTGCTCGAGCCAGAACTGCAGGTCGCTGCCCGCCGCGCTGTGATGGACACGGGCCCGATGGGTCACGCCGCGGCCTTCCTTGACCTGGAAGAGGTCGGCGAAGTCCGCATCCACCTCGAGGATCAGCCGTAGCCCGGCGGCCTCGGTGCCGTAGTTGCGTACGGTCACGTCCTCGCGCATCCCCGTGCTCACGAAGCGGCGGCGCTGCACGATCACCGTGGCGTCGTCGTGCCCAGGGCGGGGGGCCGCGCGGCACATGAACGTCCCCTCGAAGGGCTCTGCCGGGAGCGTCGCGAGCGGCTGCAAGGGCGCACCGTCGACCAGCAGCCGCCAGCCCGAGATCAGGCGGGTGTCGCGGACGAACAGGCCCTGCTGCTGGTCGGAGTCGATGTCACCGTTCGGTTCGCTCGCGCAGAACGACGAACCCTCGACGAGGCTCGTCACAGTGTCGCGGGGAAGCGGCACGGGCGAGTCGTCGGTCAGTCCGGACGGCTTGAAGGACGGGATGTCCATCTGTCCCTGGCTCTCTGCCGACGCGGCGTGAGTCCGCGACGACGACTGGTCAGGACTAACCTACCTACAGAGCCCGGTGTCGGCAGCCGGCGACCGGCCCGGCCGGGAGCACCGTGCACACGGGCCGTGCATGCACGGTGACGGGAGAGCCATCATTGCTGTCGACCTTGCCAAGAGGCCACCTCAGAACCCGGACCCGCAGGGCTCCCTGCGGATCGGCATGGTGGCGCCGCCGTGGTTCGGGCTGCCGCCGCGCGCGTACGGCGGCATCGAGTCCGTCGTCTCGGACCTCGTCAACCAGCTGACGCTGCTCGGTCACGAGGTGACCCTCATCGGTTCAGGAGAGAACCTGACGTCGGCGCACCGGTTCGTGCAGGTGTTCGAGACGCCTCCTACCGCGTCCCTGGGCGACCCGCTGCCCGAGGTCATCAACGCTGCGGCGTGCGCGGCGGCGCTCGCGGACATCCCCGTCGACGTGGTGCACGACCACACGATCGCCGGTCCGCTGCTCGCGCGTGGCCGGAGCGCGCCGACCGTGATCACCGCCCACGGACCGGTGACCGGGTTCCACGCCGACTACTACCGGCGCCTCGGCGACACCGTGGGCCTCGTGGCGATCTCCGACGCGCAGCGGCGTGCGAACGCAGAGCTCGACTGGCTGGGCACCGTGCACAACGCCGTGGACGTGTCGTCCTTCCCGTTCCGCGCGGACAACGACGGGTACGTCCTGTGGCTCGGCCGGTTCAGCAACGAGAAGGGACCGCAGCTCGCCATCGACGCGGCACGCGCCGCGGGCAGCCCGATCGTGCTGGCCGGCAAGCTCAACGAGCCGGACGAGAAGGAGTTCTTCGCCCGGGAGATCACGCCGAGGCTGTGGGCAGGCGTCGAGTACGTCGGCGAGGCCGATGCGCGGGCCAAGCGCGAGCTGCTCGCGGGCGCGCGCGCGCTGGTCTTCCCCATCCAGTGGGAGGAGCCGTTCGGGATGGTGATGGTCGAGGCCATGGCGTGCGGCACCCCGGTCGTCGCGATGCGGCGGGGGAGCGTCCCCGAGGTGGTCCTCGACGGCGTGACCGGGCTCGTCGTCGACACCTACGACGAGCTCGTCGAGGCGATCGACGCCGTGTCGGGCATCGACCCGGCCGCGTGCCGGTCCCGTGCCGAGGAGTGCTTCGACCTGCCCGTGATGGCGCGCGGGTACGAGCGCATGTACCGCGCGGTGGTCGACGGGGGGCGGGCGCTGCGCGACCTTGCGCCCCATGGAGCGGGCGCCGGTGCGTGACGGGTTCTAGAGTGGGACGGCTGCCACGGGGCAGCTGCGACGTGCGGCATCGTCGCCGCACGAGGAAGGGAGATGCGCATGGGCGTCCTCGCCCGCATCGCCACACCGGCTGACCTGCGACGTCTGACGCATGCGCAGGTCCGTTCGCTGTCCCAGGAGATCCGTGACTTCCTCGTGCAGTCCGTCTCCCGCACCGGTGGTCACCTCGGCCCGAACCTCGGCGTCGTCGAGCTGACGATCGCGATCCACCGGGTGTTCGAGTCGCCCCGCGACACGATCGTGTTCGACACGGGCCACCAGGCGTACGTGCACAAGCTGCTGACCGGCCGGCAGGACTTCTCCGGGCTGCGCAAGCGCGACGGCCTGTCGGGCTACCCGAGCCGCGCGGAGTCGGTCCACGACGTCGTGGAGAACTCGCACGCGTCGACGGCGCTCAGCTGGGCCGACGGCATCGCGAAGGCCAACGCCGTCCTCGGTCACCGGGATCGTCACGTCGTGGCCGTGATCGGGGACGGCGCGCTGACCGGCGGCATGGCGTGGGAGGCGCTCAACAACATCGCGGCGTCGCAGGACCGCCGCCTCGTCATCATCGTCAACGACAACGGGCGGTCCTACGCGCCGACGATCGGCGGGCTCGCACACCACCTCGACACGCTGCGCACGACCCAGGGGTACGAGCACGTCCTGACGTGGGGCAAGCGCACCCTGAAGCGGTCCGGCCCGCCCGGACGGTTCGCGTACGACGCGCTGCACGGCCTCAAGAAGGGCATCAAGGACGTCGTCGCGCCGCAGGGCATGTTCGAGGACCTCGGCCTGAAGTACGTCGGGCCGGTCGACGGTCACGACGAGCCCGCGGTCGAACGGGCGCTCCAGCGGGCCAGGTCGTTCGGCGGGCCGGTCCTCGTGCACGTCATCACCGAGAAGGGCCGGGGGTACACGCCGGCTGAGCAGGACGTCGCCGACCGCTTCCACGCCGTCGGGCAGATCCACCCCGAGACCGGCCTGCCGGTCGCGCCGTCGCGGTTCGGCTGGACCAGCGTGTTCGCCGACGAGATCGTCCGGATCGGTCGCCGCAGGCCCGACGTCGTCGCGATCACCGCGGCGATGCTCGCGCCCGTCGGGCTCGCGCCGTTCGCGGCGGAGTTCCCCGAGCGGACGTTCGACGTCGGGATCGCGGAGCAGCACGCGGCGACGTCGGCCGCGGGCATGGCGTTCGCGGGCCTCCACCCCGTCGTCGCGGTCTATGCGACGTTCCTCAACCGCGCGTTCGACCAGATCCTCATGGACGTGGCTCTGCACAAGGCCGGCGTGACGTTCGTGCTCGACCGTGCCGGTCTGACGGGCGTCGACGGTGCGAGCCACAACGGCATGTGGGACCTCGCGATGCTCCGGATCGTGCCAGGCCTGCGGCTGGCCGCACCGCGCGACGAGCCGACCCTGCGCGACGCGCTCCGCGTCGCGGTCGACATCGACGACGCGCCCAGCGTCGTGCGTTACCCCAAGGGCGCCCTGAGCGCCGCGATCCCGGCCGTCGACGAGGTGGACGGCGTGGACGTCCTGGCGCGGCACACGGCGGCCGCCGGAGCGCCGTCGGTCCTCGTCGTCTCGATCGGGTCGATGGCGGAGACTGCGCTCGCGACCGGCGAGCTGCTCGCGGCGCACGGCCTGCGGGTCACCGTCGTCGACCCTCGGTGGGCGTTGCCCGTGCCGTCGGCGCTCGTGAAGCTGGCCGGCGAGCACGATCACGTCGTGACGCTCGAGGACGGCGTGGTCGACGGCGGCATCGGGTCGCAGCTCGCTCAGCGGACCCGGGCGGCCGGGCTGGGCGTCCCGGTCCAGCCGATCGGCGTCCCGCTGGCGTTCCTGCGGCACGCCACCACCGAGCAGCTGACGACCGAGCTGCGCCTGCAGCCGCAGGACATCGCGCGCGACGTCCTGACGGCGCTCGACGGGACGCGCTGACGCACCGACGCACTGTGGCGCCCTCTGGCGCCCCGGGGGAGAATCAGGAGCAAATGGTGATGCGGCTCACGCCGTCATCTGCTCCCGTCGGGGCGAAGGTCCCAAGACATCCCATGACTTTTCAGTAGCGTTGATGGCAAGACGACCTCCACGAGGAGCAGAGATGTCCACCACAGCAGTCCAGCAGTCCAGCACCGACGCCACCGCGGGTGCCTGGCGCAGCTTCGTCGCAGGCCCGTGGTCCGACGGGATCGACGTCCGCGACTTCATCCAGCGCAACTACACGCCCTACACGGGCGACGCAGAGTTCCTTGCGGGTCCCACGCCCCGCACCACGGGCATCTGGGCGACGCTGAGCGCGATGTTCCCCGCCGAGCGTGAGCGCGGTGTCTACGACATCGACAACCACACGCCCGGGACCATCACCTCGCACGGCGCCGGCTACATCGACCAGGCGAACGAGCTCATCGTCGGCCTGCAGACGGACGCCCCCCTGAAGCGTGCGATGATCCCCAACGGCGGATGGCGCATGGTCGAGACGTCGCTGAAGACGTACGGCTTCGAGATCCCCCAGGACATCAAGAAGATCTTCACGGAGTACCGCAAGACCCACAACGCGGGCGTCTTCGACGTGTACCCGCCCAACGTCCGGGCCGCGCGCTCGTCGCACATCATCACGGGCCTGCCCGACGCCTACGGGCGCGGCCGGATCATCGGCGACTACCGCCGCGTCGCGCTGTACGGCATCGACGGCCTGATCGCCGCGAAGAAGATCGAGCGCGCCGAGCTCGACATGGAGCGCTCGGTCGAGGACGTCATCCGCGACCGTGAGGAGAACGCGGAGCAGATCCGCGCGCTGCAGGAGCTCAAGGCCATGGCCGCGTCCTACGGCTTCGACATCTCCCAGCCCGCAGCGACGGCCCGCGAGGCCGTGCAGTGGCTGTACTTCGCCTACCTGGGTGCGGTCAAGGAGCAGAACGGCGCGGCGATGTCGCTCGGTCGCACCTCGACCTTCCTCGACGTCTTCCTGCAGCGCGACCTCGCCGAGGGCCTGATCACCGAGTCGCAGGCGCAGGAGCTGATCGACGACCTCGTCATCAAGCTGCGGATCGTCCGGTTCCTGCGGACCCCCGAGTACGACGACATCTTCGCGGGCGACCCGACCTGGGTCACCGAGTCGATCGGCGGCATCGGCGAGGACGGTCGCCCGCTCGTGACGAAGTCCTCGTTCCGCTTCCTCCAGACGCTCTACAACCTGGGCCCGGCGCCCGAGCCGAACCTCACGGTGCTGTGGAGCAACCTGCTGCCGGCGGGATTCAAGGCGTTCTGCGCGCAGGTGTCGATCGACACGTCCGCGATCCAGTACGAGTCCGACGAGCTCATCCGCTCCTGCTGGGGCGACGACGCCGGGATCGCGTGCTGCGTCTCGGCGATGCGGGTCGGCAAGCAGATGCAGTTCTTCGGCGCGCGCGTCAATCTCGCCAAGACGCTGCTCTACGCGATCAACGGCGGGCGTGACGAGATCAGCGGCAAGCAGATCGCCCCGGTCAGCGCGCCGGTCGTCGGCGATGTGCTCGACTTCGACGACGTCTCGGCCAAGTTCGACAAGCTGACCGACTGGCTCGCCGAGACCTACGTCGACGCGCTCAACTGCGTGCACTACATGCACGACAAGTACGCCTACGAGCGCCTCGAGATGGCCCTGCACGACCGGACCATCCTGCGCACCATGGCGTGCGGGATCGCCGGCCTGTCGGTCGTCACCGACTCGCTGTCCGCGATCAAGTACGCGACCGTCCGGCCGGTGCGTGACGAGACCGGGCTCGTGACCGACTACACGATCGAGGGCGACTTCCCGATGTTCGGGAACGACGACGACCGTGCCGACGACATCGCCATCCAGGTCGTCACGAGCTTCATGGACAAGATTCGTGCGCAGAAGACCTACCGTGACTCGCTGCACACGCAGTCGGTCCTGACCATCACCTCGAACGTCGTCTACGGCAAGGCCACGGGCAACACCCCCGACGGTCGCCGCCGCGGCGAGCCGTTCGCCCCGGGTGCCAACCCGATGAACGGCCGCGACACGCACGGCATGCTCGCCTCGGCCCTCTCGGTCGCGAAGCTGCCGTACTCCGAGGCGCAGGACGGCATCTCGCTGACGTCGACGGTCGTGCCCTCGGGCCTCGGCCGCACCAAGGACGAGCAGGTCGCGAACCTGGTCGGCCTGCTCGACGGCTACAACGTCTCCTCCGGTTACCACCTGAACATCAACGTGCTCAACCGGGAGACCCTCGAGGACGCCATGGAGCACCCCGAGAACTACCCCCAGCTGACCATCCGGGTCTCCGGCTACGCGGTCAACTTCGTCCGGCTGACGCGCGACCAGCAGCTCGACGTCCTCTCGCGCACCTTCCACGGCGGCCTCTGAGCCGCACCACCACGACCGGCAGGAACAGCCCCTCATGAACGTCACCACGGCAGCACCACACGGTGCCGACCAGGTCGGCGCCCCCGTGATCGAGCTGGGCCTGCCGGTCGTCGGTGGCTCACACCACCGCGCGACCGCCGGGACGTCGGGTCTCGAGGTGAGCGAGATCGGCCGGTCCGAGAAGTTCGCCCAGGTCAGGGCCGGTGAGCTCGGCTCCCTGCACTCGTGGGAGCTCGTCACGGCCGTCGACGGACCCGGCACCCGGATGACGGTCTTCCTCTCGGGATGCCCGCTGCAGTGCCTCTACTGCCACAACCCCGACACGATGGAGATGCGGCGCGGCGAGCCCGTGACCGCGACCGAGCTGCTCGAGCGCATCTCCCGCTACAAGAACATCTTCGAGGTCACGGGCGGCGGGGTCACGATCTCCGGCGGCGAGCCGCTCATGCAGCCCGCGTTCGTCGCACGGATCCTGCGCGGCGTGAAGGAGATGGGCCTGCACACCGCTGTCGACACCTCGGGCTACCTGGGGGCGCACTGCACCGACGAGATGCTCGACGACATCGACCTGGTCCTGCTCGACGTGAAGTCGGGCATCCCCGAGACGTACAAGCGCGTCACGGGTCGCGAGCTGCAGCCGACGCTCGACTTCGGTCGCCGGCTCGCCGCGCGCGGCACAGAGATCTGGATCCGGTTCGTCCTGGTCCCCGGGCTGACGGATGCGCCCGAGAACGTCGATGCCGTCGCCGACTACGTCGCGACGTTGTCGACGGTGACGCGCGTCGAGGTGCTCCCGTTCCACCAGATGGGCCGGGACAAGTGGGACAGCCTCGGGATGCGCTACGAGCTCGAGGACACGTCCCCGCCGACCCCCGAGCTCGTCACCCGCGTGCGCGAGCAGTTCCGAGCCCGGGGGCTGACGGTCTTCTGACCTCTCCGTCCGCGCGCCTCAGCCGGCGACGGGGACGTCCGCGACCCCGCGCGGCAGGAGTCGCCGGCCGAGGACCCGCTCCGAGTACCCCGTGCGGTCCAGGTACGGGCTGATCCCGCCGAGGTGCAGCGGCCAGTTCGCGCCCAGGATCATGCAGAGGTCGATCTGGTCGGGCGAGGCGACGACGCCCTCGTCGAGCATGAGTCCGATCTCCTCGGTGAGGCCCGTGAGGACGGCGTCGAGCACGCCCGCCTCGTCGAGCGGAGCGCCTCCCGACGGCTGGCCCGTCACGTCGAACGCGTCCTGGATCTCGGGATCCACCTCGAGCTCCGCGCCCTGTCCGTCCGGCTCGGGCACGAGCCGCCGACCCTGCGTCGCCAGCCGTTCGAGCCCGGGGGAGAGCGGGAACCGCTCGCCGAGATCGCCGTGCAGGGTGGTGAGCACATGGAGTGCCACGGGCAGCCCGACGAGCTGGATCAGCGCGAACGGCCCCATCGGCAGGCCGAGGGGGCGCAGTGCGACGTCGGCCGTGCGGACCGGGGTGCCGCCCTCGACCGCAGCGGCGACCTCGGCGAGGAGCCGGAGCAGCAACCGGTTGACCACGAAGCCGGGACGGTCCGCGACGCCCACCGCGGTCTTGCCGAGCTGCTTCGCGAGGGCGAACGCCGTCGCGACGGCCGCGTCCGTGGACGACGCCGTCCGGACGACCTCGATGAGCGGCATCTGGGCGACCGGGTTGAAGAAGTGGATCCCCACGACCCGCTCAGGGTGGCGCAGGTGCGCCGACATCGCGGTGACCGAGAGCGCAGAGGTGTTCGTGGCCAGCACCGCGTCGTCCGCGATGACACCCTCGAGCTCGGCGAACACGCGCTGCTTCAGCGCGAGCACCTCGGTGACGGCCTCGATGACGAGGTCGGCGCCCGCGAGCGTCGACAGGTCGGTGCTGACCGAGATGGAGGCGAGGACCCGGTTGGCCTCGTCGGGCGACATGCGGCCCTTGGCGGCCTGCCGCTCGACCTGTGACCGGATGCCCGCGAGACCGGCGGCGACGCGGGCGTCGTCGATGTCGCGCATGACCACGGGGACCCGCAGCCGGCGCGCGATCAGGACCGCGAGCTGGCCGGCCATGAGACCGGCCCCGACGATGCCGACCGACCGCACCGGGCGAGCGAGCTCCGCCGGGGGAGCGCCCGCGGGTGTGCGCGCGCGGCGGCTCGTCAGGTCGAACGCGTACAGGCCGGCGCGGAGCTGGTCGGTCATGATGAGCTCGGTGAGCGCGTCGTCCTCGGCCGCGAAGGCCGAGTCGCGGTCGGCCGTCCGCGCGGCCGCAACCAGCTCGAGCGCACGATAGGGAGCCGTCTTGGCGCCGTGCAGGCGCTGGTCGAGCTGCGCGCGAGCGCCCGCGACGACCGCGTCCCACTCCTCCTGCGACTCGATCTCGGCGCGTGCCGGGACGACGCGCCCCGCGAGGACGTCCGCCGTCCAGGCCAACGACTGCTCGAGGAAGTCGGCGGGGTGGAAGACGGCGTCGACGAGACCGAGCTCGAGGGCCTCCGCGGCCTTGGTCATCCGGTTGCCCCCGAGCGGACGCGTGAGGATGACCTCGAGAGCCCGGCGGACGCCGACGAGGTGCGGCAGCAGGTAGCAGCCGCCCCAGCCGGGGACGAGCCCGAGGAAGGCCTCCGGCAGGGCCAGCGCACTGACGTCGGCGCCGACGGTCCGGTAGGTGCAGCTGAGCGCGAGCTCGAGTCCGCCACCCAAGGCGGCACCGTTGACGTAGGCGAACGTGGGGACGCCCATCTCGCCGAGCAGTCGATAGGTCGTGTGGCCGGCCTGAGCGACCCGGCGGGCCTCGGCGACGTCCGAGATCGCCGTGACGGCGGTGAGGTCGGCCCCCGCCGCGAGGTAGTACGGCTTGCCGGTCACGCCCACGGCGACGATCTCGCCCGCGAGGGCCCGGCGCTGCTGCTCGAGGAGGGCGGCGTGCAGCTCCGCGAGGCCGGCGGGACCGAGGGTCGTCGGCTTGGTGTGGTCGAGCCCGTTGTCGAGGGTGACCAGTGCGAGCGTCCCGGCGCCGCCGGGCAGCGTGACGTCCCGGACGAGGGCGTGCGCGATGCGCTCGGGTCGCGGTGCGGCGGACGTCGTGGACGATGGCGTGCTCATCGGGCGCTCCCGTCGATGGTCGTGGCCGCGGGCCGGTAGCCCTCGTAGTCGGGGTGGTTCGGGTTCTCCCAGATGACCGTCCCGCCCTGCCCGAGGCCGACGCACATCGTGGTGATGCCGTACCGGACGTCCGTGTGCTCGGCGAACTGGCGCGCGAGCTGGGTCATGAGCCGGACTCCCGAGGAGGCGAGCGGGTGCCCGACGGCGATCGCGCCGCCGTACGGGTTGACGCGCGGGTCATCGTCGGCGATGCCGAACGCGTCGAGGAACGACAGCACCTGGACCGCGAACGCCTCGTTGATCTCGAACAGGCCGATGTCCTCGATGGACAGACCCGCTCGCCGGAGCGCCTTGTGCGTCGCGGGGATGGGCCCGATGCCCATCACGGCCGGGTCGACGCCCGCGTACGCGAACGACACGAGGCGCATCCGCGCGCCGAGCCCCAGCTCCTCGGCGGTGTCGTCGGCGGCGAGGAGGCAGGCGGCCGCGCCGTCGGTCAGCGGGGCCGAGGTCGCCGCGGTGACGCGCCCGCCCGCTCGGAACGGTGTCGCGAGGTTGCGGACGTCCTCGAGCCGGGTGCCCGGGCGCGGCGGCTCGTCGGCCGTCGCCAGACCCCAGCCGCGTTCGGGGTCGCGCAGGCCGACGGCGACGAGGTCGGGGGTGATCTGCCCGGCGGCCAGGGCGGCGGCGTACTTCGCCTGGCTCGCCACGCCGAACGCGTCGGCGCGGTCACGGGTGAGCGCGGGGAAGCGGTCGTGGAGGTTCTCGGCCGTGTTGCCCATGTTGAGGGCGTCGGCGCTGACGAGACGCTCGGCGACGAACCGGGGGTTCGGCTCCGCGCCGGCGCCCATCGGGTGGTGGCCCATGTGCTCGACGCCGCCGGCGAGCGTGACGTCGAGCGCACCCACGCCGATGCCCGACGCCGTCGTGGTCACCGCGGTCATGGCACCGGCGCACATCCGGTCGATCGCGTAGCCC
>NZ_DASUIR010000151.1:0-3019 GCF_036279715.1 Cellulomonas sp.
GATCACCGACTGGCAGCCGCTCGTCGTGGAGCCCGACGCGCTCGTGTCCGAGGCGGCGATCGTCGCGATGTCGCGGACCACCGAGCGGCGGTACGACGACGTCCTCGTGCGATCCCACATCTGGTCGGTCGTGCCGACGTCGGACCTCGTCCGGTCGTTGTCGACCGTGCTCGCCGTCCGCTCCCTGCACGACGCGCTCACCGGCCTCGCCAACCGCGACCTCGTGCTCCGCCGCCTGCGCCAGCACTGTGCGGCGGTCTCGGGCACCCCCGAGCGCGTGGCCCTCGTCCTCATGGACGTCGATGACCTCGCGACCGTCAACGACCGCTACGGGGTCTCGACTGGCGACGCCCTCCTCGCGGCGATCGCCACGCGGCTGACCCGCGCCGCGCCCCCGCTGGCCGACGTGGGTCGGATCTCGGGGGATGAGTTCGTGCTCGTCGTGCGGCTCCCGGCCGCGCCGGGTCCCGAGGACGCGCGTCGGGCCCGCGCCGACCTTGGCGCCCGACTTCGCGCCGCCCTGTCGCAGCCCGAGCCCGGCCTGCCCGACGGTGCGTGGCGGGCGGTCAGCACGGTTGTGAGCATGTCCGAGCCGGGCTTCGCCGACGCGGATGCGCTGCTGCGGGAGGCGTTCTCGCAATTGCGGGCGCGCAAGGCGCTCGGGGGTGGTGTGATGTTGCCCGAACCGCGTGGCACCCGCTCGGTCGGGCCGGACGGCGCGTCGAGCTGGCCGATGGGCGACGCCGCCTCTCAGAGCTGAGCAGCCACGATCGCGACGGCCAGCCAGCAGACCCCGGAGAGCAGAGGCACTGACGGCAACCGTCGCACGCGCGGCGGGACCGCTGAGGTGCCTGCGACGCGTGCCTTCTCGACCAGTGCCGCCACCTCCCGAGGCTCACTGCTGTGCCGGGTCAGGCGCAGCGAGTCGGCCCGCACCGTGAGCAGGATCGCGTCGCCGTCCGCGTCGTTGTCCGTGTCTAGACGGATTACCAGCGAGCTGTCATCACTGACGACCGACGTGACACGTGACCACGTCACGAGCTCGTCGAGGAACCGGCCCCGCAGACGGAGCCAGCGCGGCCGCACGTCCAGGTGCGTCTGAGCGGCCATCGACCACGTCCACCCGGCGACGGGCATGGCAAGAACGGTCGACACGACGCGGACCGACGAGTCGTAGTCGAACATCCGGGTCAGAAGCCAGCCGACGAGAGGAAGAGCCGCCCACGGCAGCCACCGACCGGTGCGTCGCGCGAGTCGGATGACAAGAGACACGCGGTAGTCCGAGAAGGTCCGCCACATTGAACGGTCGTCCGCGGGGGAGCTGCGGGTTGTCGCCGCACGGCGCGGGCGGCGCCAGCGGGGCTGCAGGAGGGTGGTGTCGGTGATGTACCACTGGCCGTCGGCGTCGCGCAGCGCCGCGGGTGCGGCGTCGTGGTCGAGGCCGACGATGACAACCGGGGTCTGGTGCCAGCCCGTCATGCCCGCAGACTCGGTGCTCTGACGGTCGTCGTCCGAGGCGGCGAGTGACTGAGCCATCGCGAGCAGCTCGGCATCGCTGAGGGTTGCGACCGTGACCGTCCGTGGTTCGTCGAGCGGACCTTGGTCGTCGCTGTCGTCCGGCCATTCCTCGTCGGTGGCCGAACCCCACCAGGTCGTGAGACGGGGTGCGACGGCGAACGTGCGGGTGACGTCGTCGTACGGAGCGAGCAGCACGCCGCGGGATCGTGGCGCCCAGGTGGCCCGCACCTGGAACGCCGGTCCGCCGGCGGACAAGAGGGCGACCATCTCGCGCCGGCGCCGGCGCACTGCCACCAGCCAGACCGCGCCGACGAGCAGGCCGCCGACGCCGGGAATGAGCGCATACGTCGGGTCGAAGACATCCGCGGTCGCCTCGGCCCGGTGGGTCCGCGGCTGGTACCGCACCTCGATGCGCTGGCCGACCTCGGCGTTGCTGGAGGGCAGCGGGACGACGTAGGTCGCGTCGTCGATGGTGACGGTCACGCCGGAGCCGATCGCGGCGACAGCGCCGACGGTCGTCGTCGCGACGAGCGAGTCGCTGCGGAAGGTCTCCGCGGCAGCCGCGTCGTGCACGCACAGCGCGCACCCTGCGACACCGACGACGAGACACGCCGACGCGCCGGCAAGACGCGTCAAACGCGGTCGGGAGAGGTGCTCGCGCAGCGGTTCCGGGACGTCAGGAACGAGGACGACGGCCTCCGACGACATTCGCCAGACGCGCCCGACGGCCCGCTGCCGGGCCCGTGTGACACCGTCGGCGATCGCCAGGGCCAACAGCACCCCGCCTGCTGCGGCCCAGATGCCGGGAGCACCCGTGTTGGCCGCGGGCACGGCGGCAACACCCCAGCATGCGACAGCCGCGACCGCGGTGCCCAGGCCCGGGCTGACGAAGACGAGGGCGAAGCAGGCGAGGAGCGCCGACTGAAGGGTGCTCGTCCACGTGTACCGCGGGTCCTCGACCATTGCCGCGGTGACGTGACCACCATCGACGGTCGCCGCCACCAGGATCGCGATCAGCAGGGTGACCACGACCGCCAGCTTCAGGGCGCCAGTGGGGAGGCGTTGTGACCAGTCCGCGGACTGATCGGCGAGGAGCGCGGGAACACTCGTCAAGCGGTTCGAGGCGCCGTCATCGTCGCTCTGCCCGGCCGCAGGTGTCGTCACGGTCGACTGCCGCCCTTCGAAGCTGGGACCCGAGAAGGTCCGGACTGGGTGGCCACACCGTAGCGGCGGCGAGGTGGCCGGAGAGGAGTTTCTCGGTCGCGGCGTCACCGCGCTGACCGCAGACCATGAGGATGTCGCCGTGCCCAGCGGGCGGCACGTGTCCGCTAGCCTTGACTGGTCCCTACCGGAGCCTCACAGGCATCCGGACCCTCGCGCCTGTAGCTCAGGGGATAGAGCACCGCTCTCCTAAAGCGGGTGTCGGCAGTTCGAATCTGCCCAGGCGCACAGAGTGTTTGTGCAGGTCAGCGCGATGACGCGAACGATGACGCCGGCTGCG
>NZ_DASUIR010000152.1:0-10305 GCF_036279715.1 Cellulomonas sp.
GGCTGGGCGAGTGCCTGAACATCCTCCAGTAGTCGATCCCTTCAAGCATCGGGTGCCCGGCCGACCCGGCCGCGACCCCGCCGGCAAACCGGCGGATCGCACCGGACGCACCCGCGCTGAGCTTGGGATCTATGGCTGAGACGCTAGCAAGCCGACCGACCTGCGCGGGCTCGGCTCGGGGCGCGATCAGCGCACGACCGGCCAGTCGCTCGGTCCACCGCGCAGGACTTGTTCACGCAGGATGTCGGCGTGTCCACAGTGCTGGGCGAGCTCACGCAACACGTGCAGGTAGACCCAGCGCAGCGGCAGGGCACCGCGACGGTTGCCGTGTACGAGATCGCTCAGGTCCATTTCGGCGACGGCTTGGCGCGATGCTTCGCACGCCTCCCGGTGTGCCTGCCGGACGGTGGCAATGGTGTCGTCGTCGTCCAGGTCAAAGGACTCGTCCGGACCGGCTTGAATGCCCAGCTCGTCGCGCGAACGGCACGTGACGGCCTCGCCGAACCAGACCTTCTCGACGAAGGTCGCGTGCTTGACCAGCCCCAGCAGCGTGGTCTTCGAGGGCACCAAGGATCGGCGTGCCTGCTGCTCGGTCAGCCCCTCCAGGCAGGCGTCCAGCGCGAAGCGGTGCTGGTCGAGGAACGTCTCGAACTGGACCTTGGCCGGCTCGTCGATGACGTCCTCCGCGGAACGCCTTGCTGGGTCGGACACCCGCCGATCATCGCAGATCGCACCTCGAGTGCACGTGGCGCTCACCGGCACGAGCCCGGAGGACGGCCATGAGCGTGCGCCATCCCACGCGGCGGCTGGAGTCGTGTCGTCATCGTCATCGTGTCGGATTGGCAGGCCGCGTCGACGTTGCGCTGGTACGGTCGCGCCTCGTGAGTACCGGGTCGAAGCTGTTGGTGATTGGCGGGCGCTCGGGCGTGGGGAAGTCGTCTGTGGCGTTCGCGCTTCACGACCAGCTCGCCGCTGAACGCGTTCGGCACGCCGTCATTGAGGGTGACGCGCTGGATCTGGCGTGGCCGGCGCCCTGGGAGCACCGGCTCGCCGAGCGCAACCTGGCTGCGGTGTGGATGAACTACCGCGCACTCGGGTATGACCGACTCGTCTACACCAACACGATGAGCGTGCTGCACGCGGGCGAGCTCGCGGCTGCGATGGGGGACGACCCCGTCGTGACCGCGATCCTGCTGACCGCCGACGACTCGACTGCTCGTGCCCGGCTCGCCTGCCGTGAGCACGGTGACTCGCTCGCCGCCCACGTCCAGCGGTCCGACGCTGCCGCGCGTGTTCTCCAGGAGAGGGCTCCCCTCGACGTGCACCGGTTGTCCACGGATGGGCGCGACGCGGTTCACGTCGCGCGGGAGATCCGTGGTCTGTGGCTCGGGTAGTGGCCGGTGACCGGCGGGCAGACCGCCGGTCAGCCGCGACCCGCCGTTGTCTTGGGCTGCGCGCGGCTCTGGAACGCTGCGCGCGCAGCGGCGGCGCCCTGGCATCGGCAGGGTCGCGCGGGCAGCGGCTATGTCCGGACGTATCACCTGGCCCTGGTGCGCACCTGTCCACCTCTTGGTCGAGGATGGTTCGCATGACTGTGCCGAGTGTGCTCGCGGTGTTCGCTCACCCTGACGATGAGTCGTTGTCGGCAGGTGGCCTGCTCGCGCGTAGTGCCAGCGAGGGCGGACGGACTGCTGTGGTCACGACGACTTGGGCCGAGGACAGTCCGCGCGCGAAGGAACTGGCCGAGGCGCTCCAATATCTTGGGGCAGAGACGCCCCGGTTTCTCGGATATGCCGACGCGCGTCTACCCGAATCGGCGAGGAACTGCCCGCGCTTCTGCGACGCGCCGCTCGATGAAGCCGTGGGACGGCTGGCGAGTCACATCCGCGACTTCCGCCCGGACATCATCGTCACGCACGATGCCTACGGCGGGGTCACCGGCCATCCAGATCACCTGCAGACGCACCGAGTCACCGTTCTTGCGGCTCAGGCTGCAGCAATGGAGGGGCTGTACCCAGACGCGGGCACGCCTTGGCTCGCTCACAATCTCTACCTGGCCACCCATCCGCACTCAGCCATGGCGACTCTGGCGAAGATCATCGGATCTCAGAAGGCGAGATACAGCGTTCCCGACGAGCAAGTGGCATTGAGTGTCGACGTCACCCCGTGGCTGGACAAGAAGATCGACGCCATACTGGCTCACCGCTCGGAGGTGCAGCGAGGAGCCCTGCCGGGACTCGTCGCCAGTTTGGCTCCGAAGGCTCGCGCCGAGTTGCTCTCCACCGAGTGGTACACCTGCTGGGAGTTGCCTTCGAACGGGGCGGGCTGGGCCTGACACGATCGGCTGCCCAAGGCAAGCCGACTAACGAAGCGAGACGGGTCGACGTCCTCTCATCGGCTACTTGTCGCATTGACCCAGGACCGGTGTCTGGCGGGGCTCGGTCCAGGTGCCCGGGTTGTCGCTCCCACATCGGCTGCCCACGACTGGTCGTGTGGCTCTCTGGCTTGCGCGGCTCGGGTGCCGCCTGAGCGGGGAGAGGCTCAGAGGGGTTTGCTCAGCTCGAAGTAGCGGTGCCCTCCCTGCTCGACAACCACACCGGTTCGAGCAGCGGAGGACAGCATGGTGGTCCAGTCAGAACGCGTGGTCATCGGGATGGACCCGCACAAACGCTCGGTGACGATTGCGGTCATGGCCGGCGACGAGAAGGTGCTGGGCGGGGGCAGGTTTGCCACCGACCCGGACGGGTTCACGGCGCTGCGCGAGTACGTGCGCGCGTGGCCGCAGCGGGTCTGGGCGATCGAGGGGTGCAACGGCATCGGCCGGCACGTCGCCCTGCGACTGCTCGCGGACGGTCAGGACGTCGTGGACGTGCCGCCGAAGATGTCGGCCAGGGCGCGGGTGTTCGGCACTCGGTCACTTCCCGGACCCGTCACCCACGACCCTAGAACCGCGCTCCCCGCCGCGGCTTGACACAGAAGGGAGCCACGAGCGGGCGTCGGCCGCATGCGCTGCTAGCGTCGGGTCGCGTGATCGTATGGCTCAACGGCACCCACGGCGCAGGCAAAACGACGACCGCTTCACTCCTGCAGCCGCTGATCCCGGATTCCCGGGTGTTCGACGCCGAGAAGGTCGGCGAGACGCTGATGGACATCACGCCGGGACTGCCCGAGACCGACAACTTCCAACACTGGCCGCCGTGGCGGCCGCTCGTGGTCGAGACCGCCCGCCGCATACTCGACTACACCGGCGGCACTCTGGTGATGCCGATGACCGTCCTGGTCGAGCAGTACTGGCGCGAGATCAGCACGGGCCTCGCCGACCATGGCATCCAGGTACGGCACTTCGTCCTCCACGCTGACCAGGACACCCTCCGCGGGCGCATCGAGCGAGACACACTCCTTGGCCCGTCCCTGTTCCGCCTCAAGCACCTCGAGCCCTACGCCGAAGCGGCCCGCACCTGGCTGCACGACGAGGCCGAGGTCGTCGACACCACAGACCTCACACCGGGCCAGGCCGCCCTGCAGATCGCAGACGCCGTCAACCGTTGAGGGCGGCGCCCACGGACATCAGACCAGGCGATGGCTCGTGACACACCCCTAGACGCCCATCGGCAGGAGCACGGGCGGCGGCATGTGCGGGCGACTGGTCAGGATCTTCGCGGTCGATCGGGTCCGAGCCAGCTTGTCCGCACTGGGCGGGCTTGAGGAAGTGGAGCGCTGTCGCCGCGACTCTGTCGTGCTGTCGGGTCGCTGACGACCGGCGTCCCGGACGAGTCTTCAAAGAATTCTGGGAGGCGGTGTCGGATCGGGGCGGTGGTGTTCGTAGCAAGGGTGAGGCCGCCCACACGGGGCGGCGCCAGGGCAGAGGAACCGCGATCATGAAGCTGACGACCATGACTCAGGTCAGCATCGATGGAGTGATGCAGGGAAACGGCGCCGTGTCGGATGACCGCAGGAACGGATTCGAGCGCGGCGGATGGGCCCGGGGGAAGGGCGACGACGAGACCAGGACGTTCATCACGCAGACCTACCAGCGCGCAGAGGCGTTCTTGTTCGGGCGGCGCACCTACGAGCTGTTCGCCGGCTCCTGGGGATCAGTCGACCAGATGCTCGCGCATCCCATCGGCGTGGCCTTGAACGGGGCCCCCAAGTACGTTGCCTCGACCACGCTCACCGCGCCGCGTTGGGAGGTCACGACCGTTCTCCGCGGTGACCTCGCGGCGGCCATCGGTGAGCTGAAGGCCAAGTCCGGGGGCGAGCTGCAGGTGCACGGCAGTGGCGCCCTGACCCGGTGGCTGCTGGAGAACGATCTGGTCGACGAGATGACTTTGATCGTGATCCCGGTGATCCTCGGCCAGGGCGGGAGATTGTTCTCGGAGACCGGCCCAGATCTTGCGCTCGACCTGGTCGAGTCGCGAGTCGACTCCAAGGGCGTGACGATCCAGGTCTACCGGCCGGCCGGGCGCCCGGAGTATGCATCGGCCTGACGTCCCTGACCACCGAACCACGCTGTCTCGACACCACAGGAGATGATCTTCAGATGCAGTACCTGGTTTCCGTGATCGATGACAAGAGCAATCCGGGCAGCACGGACAGGCGGCCCGCCATCAGCGCGTTCAACGAACGACTGATCGCCGAGGGCTACTGGGTTTTCGCGGGCGGACTCGCGGGCACCGACGCGGCCACGGTCATCGACAACCGGGGCGAGCAGGCGGTGTTCAGCGACGGGCCCTTCGTGGAGTCGAAGGAGTACCTCGCCGGCGTCTGGGTGTGGGAGGCCCCCGATCTGGATGTGGCGCTCGAGCTCGCCACCGAGGCGTCGAAGGTCTGCGATCGGAAGGTCGAGGTGCGGGCGTTCCTGTGATCGACGTCGGGGAGGCGGTCACCCGGGCCCACCACGAGGAGTGGGCGCGGGTGGTGGCAGCCCTGACCAGGCGTTTCGGTGACCTCGACATCGCTGAGGAGGCGGCGGCCGAGGCGTTCGCGACCGCCGTCGAGCGGTGGCCGGCCGACGGCGTACCGCCCAACCCCGGTGCCTGGCTGACCACCACCGCCAATCACAAGGCCATCGACCGGATCCGGCGCGAGAACAAGCGCGACGGCAAGCACAGGGAGGCTCAGCTGGTGTACGACTACCTGCCCGAGCCTCCCGGCGCCATCGACGACGAGCGGCTCCGGCTGATCTTCACCTGCTGTCACCCGGCGCTGGCTATGGAAGCCCGCGTGGCGCTGACGCTGCGCATGGTCGGCGGTCTGACCGTGCCCGAGATCGCCCGTGCCTTCCTGGTGCAGGAGACCACCATGGGGCAGCGGATCACCCGCGCGAAGGCCAAGATCACAGCGGCACGCATCCCGTATCGCGTGCCGTCCGCCGAGGACCTCCCCGCACGCGTCTCCAGCGCGCTGACCGTCCTCTTCCTGGTCTTCAACGAGGGATACCTGGCGACCGGCCCCGACACCGATCCGGTGCGTCGCGACCTGACCACCGAGGCGATCCGGCTCACCCGCCTGATCCGTACCCTCCTGCCGGACGACGGTGAGGTGGCCGGGCTGCTGGCGTTGATGCTCCTCACCGAGGCCCGCCGCACCGCCCGGGTCTCAGCCAGCGGCGAACTGGTCGCCCTCGACGAGCAGGACCGTGCGGCCTGGGACGCGGCGCTGATCGCCGAGGGGCACCGGCTGGTGCGCGAGCGCCTCGCCGCTGCCGCCGCCGGGGTCGCTCCGGGCCGCTACCAGATCCTCGCCGCGATCAACGCCGTGCACACCTCCGCCCGCGAGATCCGCGACACCGACTGGTCGCAGGTCCTCGCGCTCTATGACCAGCTCGTCCGCCTCGACCCCTCGCCGATCATCGCCCTCAACCGGGCCATCGCCGTGGGCGAGCTCGACGGGCCGGAGGTGGCGCTAGCGGCGGTCGACCGCCTTGAGGACAGGCTGGTCGGCTATCACGCCTACCACGCCACCCGCGCGGACCTGTTGCGCAGGCTGGGCCGCAGTCAGCAGTCGCGCGAGGCGTACGACAGAGCAATCGAGCTGGCGGGCAACACGGCTCAGATCGCCTACCTGAGCCGCCGCCGCGACCAGCTGCGGTAGCGCCCACGGATCACCGATCGACACCCCGCGCGCAGCGGCGGCCGGCCCCGGCACAATCAGATCGGCCCAATACCCGCATCAGGTCGTCAGCTTCTGACGGTCGGCACTGCACTGTCATCGGCATGACCAGATGATTCGCTCTGCACGTCGTCTCCGTCGCGACCGTGCGTCACGCCTCGTCGGCCGAACCGGCGGTGTGCCTGGTCCGGCGGGTGCGACAGATTGCGCGGCCGAGCCAGCGCCCTCGGAAGCGCCCGGGCGTGGTCATGCCCGCGCACGGCTGCCACACGTCAGTCGGCGAGGAGCGCGACGTCCGTCCGGTGGTGCGACCCGGGCAGCGCGATGCGCTCGACCCCGGCATAAGCGGCCGCACGGGCCGCTGGCAGGTCAGCTCCGACGCCGACCACCGACAGCACCCGGCCGCCCGCAGCGACGAGCTGGTCCCCGTCCGGCCCTGGCGCCATGGCCGTCCCCGCGTGCAGCACGTGGACGCCGGGCAGCGCCTCGGCGTCCTCGATGCCGGTGATCGGGTCACCGCTGCGGACGTCGGCCGGGTACCCGTGCGCCGCGATCACGACCGTGACGGCGGCGGCGTCGAGCCACTCGAGCGGCGCGAGCTGCCCGAGCCCGCCGGTCGCCGCGGCGTGCAGCACACCACCGAGCGGTGTCGCGAGCCGCGCGAGGACCACCTGCGTCTCGGGGTCGCCGAACCGCGCGTTGAACTCGACGACGCGGGTCCCCTTGCTGGTCAGTGCGAGACCGACGTAGAGCACCCCGGCGAACGGCGTACCGCGGCGGGCCATCTCGTCGATCGTCGGCTGCGCGACGCGGGCCACGACGTCCTCGACGAGGTCAGCGGGCGCCCACGGCAGCGGCGAGTACGCGCCCATGCCGCCCGTGTTCGGTCCGGCGTCGCCGTCGAGCGCGCGCTTGTAGTCCTGCGCCGGCACGAGCGGGACGACGTGCGCGCCGTCCGACAGGACGAACAGCGACACCTCGGGGCCGTCGAGGTACTCCTCGATCACGACGCGGCTGCCGGGCTTGGCGAGGCAGGCCTGCGCGTGCGCGAGCGCCTCGGCGCGGTCGGTCGTGACGACGACGCCCTTGCCCGCGGCGAGACCGTCGTCCTTGACGACGTAGGGCGGGCCGAACGTGTCGAGGGCGGCGGCCGCCTCGTCGGAGGTCGTGGCGACGCGGGGCTCGGCGGTGGGGACACCGGCTGCGGCCATGATGTCCTTCGCGAACGCCTTGGAGCCCTCGAGCTGAGCCGCCGCGGCGCTCGGGCCGAAGACGGCGATCCCGGCGTCGTGCACCGCGTCCGCGACCCCCGCCACGAGGGGGGCCTCCGGGCCGACGATGACGAGGTCGACGCCCAGCCCGACCGCGAGCGCCGCCACGGCCGCGCCGTCGAGCGGATCGACCGGGTACAGGGTCGCCAGCTGGCCGATGCCAGGGTTCCCGGGGGCCGCGTGCAGCGCCGTCACCTGCGGGTCACGGGACAGCGCGCGGACGAGGGCGTGCTCGCGAGCACCGGTTCCGACGACGAGGATCTCCACGCTGCCGGAGTGTATCGGCGGTCCGTGCCCGACGGCGGCCCGGTCCGCGGTCAGAGGCCCTGGAGACGCTGCTCGAGCCCCGCCCGGACTGCCGGCCACTCCGACGCCAGGATCGAGAACACGACTGTGTCGCGCCGCGTGCCGTCGGCACGGACCACGTGCTCGCGCAGCACACCCTCGCGCACCGCACCGAGCCGCGCGATGGCGGCCTGCGAGCGCGCGTTGATCGCGTCCGTCTGGAGCTTCACGCGGTGCATGTGGCAGTCCTCGAACGCGTGCGTGAGCAGCGCGAGCTTCGTCGCGGGGTTGACTACGCCCGCCCAGACGTCGGGGGCGTACGCCGTCCAGCCGAGATGCAGGCGCTCGTTGGCCACGTCGACGTCACCGAGGCTGCTCGTGCCCACGAGCCGTCCGGCGGGCCCGACGGCGGACGTGCGGGCCAGCCGGATCGCGTAGGCCGCCTGGCCGGGACGACCGGTCAGCGCGGCGATCCACGCCGCCATGGCGCCGGGGTCCGACGGACGACCTCGCGGTCCCCCGCCGAACCCCGCCGCCCAGACGCGCTCGTCGTCGAGCGCGACGAACAGCTCGTCCGCGTCGGCCACGCTGAGCGGCGTGAGCCGGACCTCCCGGTTGGCCAGCACGGCTCCGGTGGGCGCGACGACCGTCGGCGGCTCGACGAGCTCCGGCTGCGCGACGGCGACCTCCGACTGCTCCATGCGACGACCGTAGCGGCCCCTCAGCGCACGGCGAGACGCGCGCGCAGCGTCGTGAGCTCCTCGGTCATGGCCGCGGGGAGGCGATCGCCGAACCGCTCGAAGAACTCCTGCGTGAGGTCGCACTCTGCCGACCACGGCGCCGGGTCGACCGCGAACAGGGCCTCGACGTCCTCGGCCGGCAGGTCGAGACCCGTCAGGTCGAGCGCGCCGGGGGCCGGCAGCAGGCCGACCTGCGACTCGACGGCACCGACGGACTCGTCGCCCGCGACCCGGCCGAGCGCCCACGCGAGCACGCGCGAGTTCTCGCCGAACCCGGGCCACAGCCAGCGCCCGTCGGCCCCCTTGCGGAACCAGTTGACCTGGAAGACCGCCGGCAGCGGGACTCCTCGGGCCGTGAGCTCGTCGCCGAGCCGCAGCCAGTGACCCCAGTGGTCGGCCATGTTGTAGCCGCAGAACGGGAGCATCGCGAACGGGTCGCGGCGCAGCGCCCCGACGGTCCCCTCGGCGGCAGCCGTCTGCTCCGAGGAGATCGTCGCGCCCATGAACACCCCGTGCGCCCAGTCGCGCGCCTGGGTCACGAGCGGGACGTTCGTCGCCCGACGACCGCCGAAGAGGATCGCGTCGATCGGTACACCCGCCGGGGAGTCCCAGTCGTCGGCGATGCTCGGGCACTGGTCGGCGGCGACGGTGAACCGCGAGTTGGGGTGCGCGGCCGGACGGCCCGACGACGGCGTCCAGTCCTGGCCCTGCCAGTCGGTGAGGTGCTCGGGCGCCTCGTCAGTCAGGCCCTCCCACCACACGTCCCCGTCGTCGGTCAGCGCGACGTTCGTGAAGATCACGTTCGAGTGCAGGGTCTCGATCGCGGTCGGGTTCGTCGTGACGCCCGTGCCGGGTGCGACACCGAAGAACCCGGCCTCGGGGTTGATCGCGCGCAGCCGGCCGTCCGTGCCGGGTCCGCCCGGGCGCATCCACGCGATGTCGTCGCCGATCGTCTCGACCGTCCAGCCGGGGATCGTCGGGCGCAGCATCGCGAGGTTCGTCTTGCCGCACGCCGACGGGAACGCGGCCGCGAGGTGGAACACGCGGTCCTTCGGGTCGGTGATCCGCAGGATGAGCATGTGCTCGGCGAGCCAGCCCTCGTCGCGGGCCATGACGGACGCGATGCGCAGCGCGAAGCACTTCTTGCCGAGCAGGGCGTTCCCGCCGTACCCCGAGCCGAACGACCAGATCTCCCGGGTCTCGGGGAACTGGACGATGTACTTGCGCTCGCTGCACGGCCACGGCACGTCCTCGATGCGCTCGCCGTCCGGGTCGACGAGGGGTGCACCGACCGAGTGCACCGCGGGCACGAACGCGCCGTCGTCGCCGAGGAGGTCGAGCACCGGGGTGCCGGCACGCGTCATGGTCAGCATGCTCACGACCACGTACGGCGAGTCGGTGAGCTGGACGCCGAGCTGGGAGATCGGGCCGCCGAGCGGTCCCATCGAGAACGGGACGACGTACATCGTCCGGCCCTGCATCGAGCCCTCGAAGACCCCGCGGAGCTCGGCGCGCATGACGGCCGGCTCACGCCAGTTGTTCGTCGGGCCCGCGTCCTCGGGCCGCTCGGAGCAGATGAAGGTGCGGTCCTCGACTCGCGCGACGTCCCGGGGATCCGAGCGGGCCAGGTAGCTGTTGGGGCGGCGCACGGGGTTGAGCCGGATGAGCGTGCCGGACTCCACCATCAGCTCGGTGAGCTCGCGGCGCTGAGCGTCCGAGCCGTCGACCCAGACGACCTCGTCGGGCCGGGTGAGCGCGGCGATGTGGCTCACCCAGGCGAGCAGCTCACGGTGCGACGTCGGAGCGCCGGCGGCGGGGGTTGCGCTGGCGGGCGCCGGGGCGACGGCCATCCGGGTGCGGGCCGTGTTCGCGACGGACGTGGCGACGAGGGTCATAAG
>NZ_DASUIR010000153.1:0-102397 GCF_036279715.1 Cellulomonas sp.
CTCCCCGAAGGGAGAAAGGGCCTCTGACCTGCTGTCTTACTAGTAGCGGGGGTAGGATTTGAACCTACGACCTCTGGGTTATGAGCCCAGCGAGCTACCGAGCTGCTCCACCCCGCGCCGGTTCCACCACTCTACGGCACGGTCGGAGGGCGGCCAAATCGGGCTCGACCCGGCCGCCCCCACGCACCGCTACTTGCCCAGCGCCTGCTCCGCCGCGATGGCAGCGGTGATGGCGGCGTCGAGGCGCTTCTGGGCCTCGCCGTAGGCGGCGAAGTCGTTGGCGGCAAGAGCGGCCTGGCCGTCGACGATCGCCTGCTTGGCATCCGCGAGCGCTGCCGTCAGTGCGGCCTGGGCGTCCGGGTTGACCGTCGGCGCAGGTGTCGCCGTAGCACTCGGGGTCGGTGTCGGCGTCGGAGTGGCACCCGTCCCGGTCGGCGGGACCACGCCGGCGTCGCCCGCGACCGCGCCGGCGTCACCGCCGAAGACCTGGTCGAGCGCGAGGCTGAGCGTCGGCGCGAACCCGATGTGGTCCCCGAACGCCACGAGCACCCGCTGCAGGAGCGGGAACTTGGTGCCGGTCGAGGACTGCACGTAGACCGGCTGGACGTACAGCAGACCGCCGCCGACGGGCAGGGTGAGCAGGTTGCCGCGCACGACGCGCGAGCTCTGCTGCGTCAGGAGGTTGAGGGTCGAGGAGACCGTCGCGTCGGCGTCGAAGTTGTTCTTGACCTGCCCTGGACCCGGCACGGTCGAGTTGCGGGGCAGCTCGAGGAGACGCAAGGTGCCGTACTCAGCAGCGGGCTTGCCCGCGGTGCTGCCCGCCTCGGCATCGGCCGCGAGGAAGCCGGTCAGGACGTTGCGCTGGTTGGTGCCACCCGGGATGAAGGTGGAGGTCAGCGAGAACGCCGCCGCCTTCTGGTCGGGCATCTTGAGTGTCAGGTAGTACGGCGGCTGCGGGAGGGCCTGGTCCTCGGCCGACGGGTCGGTCGGGTTGGCCCAGAAGTCGCCACCGGAGAAGAAGTCGGTCGCCGTCGTCACGTGGTACTGCGTCAGCAGGTTGCGCTGGACCTTGAACAGGTCCTCCGGGTACCGGATGTGGCTCATCAGCTGGCTGCTGATCTCGGAGACGGGCCGCAGCGACGTCGGGAAGATCGAGTTCCACGCCTTGAGGACGGGGTCGGTCGTGTCCCACGCGTAGAGCTTGACCGAGCCGTCGTAGGCGTCGACCGTCGCCTTCACGGAGTTGCGGATGTAGTTGACGGTCTTCGGCGCGAGGGCCTCGATGGTCGCCGACGTCTGAGTCACGGAGTCGGTCGTCGCCGCCTCGAGCGAGCGCGACGCGGCGTACGGGTAGCCGTCGGACGTCGTGTAGCCGTCCACGATCCACACGACGTGACCGTCGACGACCGCCGGGTACACGCGGCCGTCGAGCGTGAGGTACGGGGCGACCTTCTCGACGCGGGTACGGGGGTCGCGGTCGTAGAGGATCTGCGAGTCGTTCGTCACCCGGTTGGAGAAGACGATCTGCTCCGAGCCGAACTTCAGCGCGTAGAGCAGCTGGTTGAACGGGTTGCCGATGCTCGGGCCTGCGGAGGTCGCGGACGTCGGGAATGTCGTGTTGACCTGCCCGCCGGACGCGTCGTCGGGGTAGTCGAGCTCCCAGTTCGCGGAGCCGCCGGGCGCGCCGACGATCGAGTAGTCGGGCGACTTCGGGCTGAAGTAGATGCGCTCCTCATACTTGCCCATCTCCCCCGCCGACGGGATGCCGCCCTCCCAGAACTCGGGCTGGCCGCCGACCGCCGTCGTGTTGCCGTAGGCGGCCACGACACCGAACCCGTGGGTGTACACGGTGTGGTCGTTGACCCAGTTGCGCTGGTCGACGTTGAGACCCGCGAGGTCGAGCTCGCGGACGGCGATGACGGTGTCGCGGCTCTCGTTGTTCACCGTGTAGCGGTCGACCGAGAGCGAGTCCGTGAAGTTGTAGTAGGCCTTGTTCTGCTGCAGCTGCTTGAACGACGGGCTGACGATCTGCGGGTCGAGCAGCCGGATCGACGCGGTCGTCTCGGCGTCCGAGCGCAGCGCGCCCGCCTCGGCCGTGACCTTGGCGTCGTAGTTGGCGACCTTCACGTCGGCGATTCCGAACGCCTGGCGGGTCGCGTCGATGTTGCGCTGGATGTACGGCGCCTCGGCGTCCTGCTGGTTCGGGTCGACCTTGAAGCGCTGCACGACGGCGGGGTAGATGCCGCCCACCGCGACCGCGGACACGACCATCAGCGCGATCCCGATGGTCGGCAGCCGCCAGTTGCCGCGCACGGCGGTGATGACGAACAGCGCCGCAACGAACACCGCGACACCGGCGAGGATCGCCTTCGACGGGATGACCGCGCTGACGTCCGTATAGCTCGCGCCCTCGAACTTGTCCCCGCTGCGCATGAGCACCGAGTACCGGTCGAGCCAGTAGTTCGCTCCGATGAGGACCATGAGCACGGCGCCGACGACGGCCAGGTGGACGCGCGCTGACCGCGTCGTGCGCGGTCCCTGGGCGGCTGTGCCACCGACACGCAGGCCGCCGTACAGGTAGTGCGTGGCGAGCGCGGCGATCGTCGACAGCACGGCGACGGCCATCAGCAGCGACACGACGAACCGCAGACCGGGCAGCGTGAACATGTAGAACGACAGGTCGATGCCGTACTGCGGGTCCTTCTGGCCGACGTGGACCGCGTGCAGCCACAGCTGCACGGTGCTCCACTGCTGCGCGGCCGCCCCGCCGGCGAACAGGCCGAGGACCGCCGGTCCGACGATCATCACGAGGCGACGCAAGGGCTCGATCGCCTCGCGGTACTGGTCGAGGCTCGCCTGCTCGGGGGTTGACGGCGCGTAGATCGGCCGCGACCGGTAGGCGACGCGCATGCTCGTCCCGACGCCGCCCGCCATGAGCGCGAAGCCGAGGACGAACAGGATCGCCTGGGTGCCCCACTCGACCTTGAGCACGTCGACGAAGCCGAGCTGGTCGAACCACAAGACCTCGGTCCAGACCTGCGCCAGGATCATCACGAGGACGACCACGCCGACGAGCACCGCCACGGTGGGGCCCAGCGGACCGCGTCGGCGGACGGGGCGGGGTCGGGCAGGTCGGGCGGACGGTGTTCCGAAGCTCACGTCGTCAGGGTCCTCGTCATCGCGGCGCCCCGGTGGTTGCGGGCACGGTCGTCATGGGTGCCGGGGGTGATGCACCGACGAACGGTGAACGACCGGCAGCGGACCCAGGTTCCCACATCGGGGATGCGACGATGTCCCCCATGAGCGACGAGATCGTGACCCTGTCCCCTCGAGCCGGCCTCGCCGAGGCCGTGCGGGAGATCGAGCGGCACGTGGCGACCGGCGGCTGGGACGGGCCGGTGCGGGTGTTCGCGCTCGTGCGCACGGCCCAGGCGCTGCTGGTCGAGCCGGGTCTTGCCGACCAGCTGCCGCCGCACGTGCTCGCGGTCGCCGGTCGTGACCCGTACCACCTGACCTCGATCGAGCAGGAGGGCCTGCCGGCGGCGAACGACCTCGAGGAGCTGCTCGCTGCGCTCTCGTGGCCTGAGGGCGTCGACGGCGCGGCCGTCACGGTCGAGCGCGTCGTGCTCCCGCCCGCGGCGGAGGAGAACCTCCCGGCCGATCCCGACGAGGCGCTCGCCTACCTCGCCGCCCACCCCGACCGGCAGGACGTGCGGATCGCCGTCGGTGTGCTGCGCGACGGCACGAGCTGGTGCGCGGTCCGGACCCGCAGCAACGACTCGGACGACGCGGTCGGCCAGGGCGCCGCGCTCGTGCCGGGCCTCGTCGAGGCGGTCCAGGCGACGCTCGTCTGAGCGCAGGGGGCGCGCAGCTCGAGGCGCTGCCCGGCGCGCTCAGCCCGCGGTGCAGGTCGGCAGCGAGTCCGCGGTACCCGCGCCGATCGCGGTGATCGCCTCGCGCGCCTCGTGCAGTGTCGCGATGCGCACGACGCGAAGACCGTCGGGAACGTGGCCGACGACCTCCGCGCAGTCGTCCGCGGGCGCGAGGAACCACGTGGCACCGTCCCGGCGCGCGCCGACGAGCTTCTGCCGGATGCCCCCGATCGGACCGACGTCCCCCGAGATGTCCATGGTCCCGGTGCCGGCGACGACCTGTCCGTTGACCTCGTCCTCGGGCGTGAGCTTGTCGATGATCCCGAGCGCGAACATCGTGCCGGCGCTCGATCCGCCGATGTCGTCGATCTTGATCTTCACGTCGATCGGCGGAGAGAACGTGGGCTTGATGAGGACCCCGAGCTGCGCCCCGCCGCCCTTGCGCTCTGTCGTCACGACGTCGACGTCGATCGGGGAGCCCGCACGCTCGACGCCGAGGTGGACCGTCGCACCCGCCGCCGTCGCCTTGAGGGCGTCGGTGAGCTGCGTGAACGACGTCAGCGCCGTGCCGTTCATCATGACGAGGACGTCGTCCACGAGGAGGACACCGTCGGCACCGCTGCCGGCCGTCGTGCCCGCGACCGTGAGGGTCGCCGGGACGTCGAAGCCCAGCTCCTCGAGCGCGGCGACCGTCGCGTTCTCCTGCGACGACGTCATCTGGACCTGGTTGGCCTTGTCGACCTGGTCCTTCGACGCGTCGGGCGGGTACAGCTCCTCGACCGGGCGGACCGCCGACGAGCCGTCGAACCAGCCGCGCACGACGCCGACCACCGTCGACGGGTACCCCGGCCCGCCGGTCGCGGACACCGTCGTGAGCCGCAGCTGCCCGGTCGAGGGATAGGTCGGGGCGCCGGAGATCGAGATGAGCGGCGTCCCGCTCTGCTCCCCCAGCGTGTCGCGCGTCGGCCCGGGCGAGCTCACGACGTACGGCGCCGGGACGACCGCGAGGACCGCGAAGAGCACCGCGGCGACCAGCATGGCGATCGAGAGCGTCATCGAGCGCGCGCCGGGGCGCGCGGCGTCGTCGTCGGGCTCGGGCAGCCCCTCGGTCTCGTCAGGCTCGGGCGCACCGGTGCCGAACAGGTCGGCGCCGTCGGGCGCGGGGGTCGTGTCGTCCACGCCCCGATCATCCCCTACGGCTGGTGCGGGCCCTGCGCCAGACGGCTGCGGTGCCGATCAGTGCGACGGCGGCGCCCGCCGCGCCGAGCGCCGCGGCGTCCCGGGCACCGACACGCCGACCCGCGAGCGTGATGCGGCCCTGGACGCCCTCGAGCAGGACGTCGAGGCACTCGGAGCTCGACCGCTGCGGCTCCCAGCCCGCGGCGAGCAGCCCGCCGGCGTCGACGGTCCACGGGTACACGGCGTACGCGAGCTCGGAGCTCGGGGCCGGCAACGCACCGACGCGGTGCAGCCGCTCGGCCGTGCCGAACGCCGTCGCGGCCGCGAGCTCGATGCGCCGCAGACCCGCCGCGGCCTCGACCTCGGCCGCCGAGAGCGGACCGGGGACGCCGACGGTGAAAGGCCCGGCGAGGCGGTCGTCGAGCACGAGCGCGACCGCCGCGGCCAGGTCGTCGACGTGCACGAACTGCCAGGGCCGAGCGACCCCACGCACCGCGAGCAGGCGGGGTGCCTCGAAGTGCCGCGTCATGATCGTGTCGATCCCGGGCCCGACCAGGGCCGCCGGCCGCAGCACCGTGACGAGCGCCTGGCTGCGCCGCGCGAACCGGGCGAGCACCTCCTCGACCGCGAGGAGGTCCCCCACGACGCCCTCCGGCACGCCACCCACCGGAGAGAGGACCGGTGCGTCGTCCGTGATGACGGCTCGGTCGGGCGCAGCGCCGTGGACCATCGCGGACGTGACGACGACGACGTGCGGCACGCGCGCAGCCTTCGCTGCCGCAAGGGCCCGCTCCACCAGGTCGACGACCTCGGCTCGCCGACGGACCGGCGGGATGGCCCACGACGCCGCCAGGTCGCCCCGGTGCGGTACGACGACCAGCGCGCCGACGTCCGCGAGCGCCGTCTCGGGTGCGCTCGACGGCAGGTCGTCGAGCACACGGACCGGTCGCCTGCCGTCCGCGGAGAACCAGGCGCCGATGCCCGCGGCGACCGGGCCCGGCCCCACGACGACGACCTCGCGCGGGTCGGCGCCGCCGGGAAGTCCCTCGTGCGGGTCCCCCGCTCCCCTGCGCCCTGAGCGAACCTGGCCGCGCGCCATCCGTCGATCCCGTCCCATGTGGTTACCGTGGAGCTTCTTGGCCCATCGTCCCAGGAGTTCGCCGATGAGCATCGACCGCCCCGCCGGATCCACCCCCGGCGGAGACGACGTGCCCGCATGGGAGCAGATGCTCCGCCAGATGTTCGGGCCCGACACCGACGAGGCCCTGCGTCAGCTGCGCGCGCAAGGCATGGACCCGGCCGCCATGGCCGCCGCGTCCGGCCTCCCGGACGACCCCGCGATGCTCGGCCAGGTGCTCGAGCAGATCCAGCGCCTGCTCGCGGCGTCGGGCAGCGGACCCGTCAACTGGGATGTCGCGCACGACGTCGCACGGCAGGCGGCCGTCGCCGAGGGCGACCCGGTCGTGGCCGCACCGCAGGCCCGCAAGGTCGCCGAGGCGTTCTCCGTCGCCGAGCTGTGGCTCGACGCCGTGACGGACCTGCCGCCGTCGGGCGGTCCGGTCCGTGCCCTCAGCCGTTCTGAGTGGGTCGAGCAGACCCTGCCGGCATGGCGGATCCTGACCGAGCCGGTCGCGTCCTCGCTCTCCACCGCGCTCGCGGGGGCACTCGCCCAGACGCTGCCGGAGTTCGAGGCCGAAGACGCGCCCGCGATCCCCGGTCTCGGGTTCCCCGCCGCAGGCGCCGACCGGACCCAGCTCATCCGCCAGCTCGGCTCGGCCGTGTTCGGGATGCAGGTCGGCCAGGCTGCCGGGACGCTCTCTCGCGAGGTGTTCGGGCTGACCGACATCGGCCTGCCGCTCGTCAAGGAGCCGTCGACGGCCCTCGTGCCGACCAACGTCGACGAGTTCGCCGAGGGCCTCGACGCTCCCGTCGAGGAGGTGCGCCTCTTCCTCGCGCTGCGCGAGGCGGCGCTGGCCCGGCTGTTCACGCACGTCGGCTGGTTGCGCGGGCACCTGCTCGGCAGCGTCGCCGCGTACGCACGCGGCATCACCATCGACCTCGAGTCGCTCGAGGACGCGGTGCACTCGATCGACCCCACCGACCCGGCTGCCCTCCAGGGCGCCCTGTCGAGCGGCGTGTTCGCCCCGCAGACGACCCCCGAGCAGCAAGCGGTGCTCGACCGCCTCGAGACCTCCCTCGCTCTCGTGGAGGGGTGGGTCGACGAGGTCAGCGCCGCCGCCGCGCTGCCGCACCTGCCGCACGCCGTCGCGCTGCGCGAGATGATCCGGCGTCGCCGCGCGGCGGGCGGACCGGCCGAGCAGACCTTCGCGACGCTCGTCGGGCTCGAGCTGCGCCCCCGCCGGCTGCGCGACGCCGCGACGCTGTGGGCCCAGATCGCGCGCGACGGCGGGACGACCGCCCGCGACTCGGTGTGGGACCACCCGGACCTGCTCCCGACGACCGAGGACCTCGACGACCCGTCGGGCTACGCCGCCCGGCGGACCGCCATGCAGGACGCGCAGTCGGAGATCGACCGTGCACTCGCCGAGATCCTCGGCGAGGACCCGGGCTCAGCGATCGACTGAGCCGTCCGGCTCGTCGGGCTCGATGACGTCGTCCTCCAGCTCCTCGGACTCGATCGCGTCGTCGTGCGGCGCGTCGGTCGCGGGGATCTCGTCGTCCAGCTCGCTCGCGCTCTGCGGCGCGAAGGCCACCCCCTCGAGGAAGCCCCGGGCGCGTTCGGTACGCGGGTAGACGGCCAACGTCGCCCAGAACTCGGGACCGTGCCCGGCGTGCAGCAGGTGCGTCAGCTCGTGCATCAGCACGTAGTCGAGGACCCAGGCCGGCATGCCGCGCACCCGGTCGGAGATGCGGATCGTCCCGTCGATCGACGTGCACGACCCCCAGCGGCGGCCCTGGTTGCTCGACCACGTGACGCTCGCGGGCCGCGCCTTGCCGCCCAGGTAGCGCGCGGACAGCTCGGCGGCGCGCGTCGCGAGCTCGTCGTCGGACGGGCGGCGACGCTGCTCCTGGGTCGCGAGCCGCGTGACCATGCGCCGGACCCACTCGCGCTCCTGGGCGCGGGTGAAGCGCGCGGGGATGGCGACGACCGTGCGGTCGCCCTCGCGGAACGCCGTCACCGTGCGCACGCGGTTCCGCGATCGGCGGACCTCGACCTCGGGTTCGCGCACTGGGTCCCGTGACGGTTGCACGCGCAGAACGCTAGCGGGTCCCACGACCTGCGACATCGCGGAACCCTGCGGAGGTGTCCTGTGGAGGACGCGCACGCACGGGAATGGCGGCGTGCCAGTCTTCGCGGCATCGACAACCGCCTCGAAGAAGGGTCGCCATGCGCCTGCGCCCGGGTCTCCGCGTGCTCCGCCGGACCGACGCCGAGGTTCAGATCGGGACGGACACACGCTGGGCCGTGCGGCTGGGCGGACTCGACCCAGGTGAGGCCCGCCTGCTCTGTCTGCTGGACGACGACCCCGAGCTCGACTCGCTGGTCGACCGGGCGAGAGCGTGCGGGGTGACCGACGTGCGCGCCACCGAGCTGCTCGACGCCCTGCACGCCGCGCGCCTCACGTGCCAGACCCCGGCGAGCCGCCGGCCCCGGGTGCGGACGGCCGCGAGCGCCGACGCCGCCGTGTGGTCGCTGCTGCGCGACGACGGCGACGGTCGCGCGCTCGTGCGGGCGCGCGCCGACCGCACGGTCGGGGTCGTCGGTCTCGGGCCGCTCGGCCTCGCGACTGCGGTCGCCCTCGCGGCCGCGGGTGTGGGGACGGTGCTCCTGGACGACGACGGCCGCGTGACCTCGGTGGACGTCGGCGCAGCCGGCTACCGCCTCGGGGACGTGGGCTCGAGGCGCGTGCACGTGGCGAGCCGCCTGGTTCGCGACGTGGCGCCCGACGTGCGGACCGAGGCGGTCGCCGGGACGGTGCCGGATGTCGTCGTGCTGGTCGAGCGCGACGTCGCCGACCCCGCTACGGGGCTCGCGCTGGTGACGGCAGGGATGACCCACCTGTCGGTCGTGGTGCGGGAGGCCGACGCGCTCGTCGGACCGTTCGTCGTGCCCGGCGTGGGACCCTGCCTGCGATGCGTGGACCTGCACCGGGCGGATGTCGACGACTGCTGGCCGACCGTCGTCGCGCAGCTCGCAGGGCGGGTGGGGAAGGTCGGGGTCCTCCGAAGCGAGGTCGGCGTGCTGGCCGGGCTGTGCGGCGCCCTCGCCGCGGCGGAAGTCCTGGCTCATCTCGACGGCGGGCGGCCCGCGACCCGCGGCGCGTCCTACGAGGTCACGCTTCCGGACCTGGCGCCGCGCCGACGCCCCTGGGTGGTGCACCCGGGCTGCGGGTGCACCACCCTGACGTCGGCCCCGCCGACCTGACGCCGTGCCGCGGCGGCACGGACGGCATCAGGCAGCGGGGGCGACGACCTTGCGCGGCCTGCCCCGTCCGCGCTTCGTCGCGACGACTGCCCCCGCGACGAAGACCTCCCCGCCCCACACGCCCCAGGGCTCCTGCCGTTCGATCGCGCCCGCCAGGCAGCCCGCCATCAGCGGGCACTCACGGCACAAGGCCTTGGCGAGCTCGACCTGGGCGGACTGCTCGGCGAACCAGAGCTCGGGGTCGTTCGAGCGGCACGGGATGAGGTCGGCGATCATCCGGTCGAACTTCTGGCGGTCGTCGGTGGTGGTGACGGCCGCCGGTGGCCAGGGGCCGGATCCACCCTGGTTCACGGTGTCGAGCAGCGTCGTGAGCCGCACGAGGTCCTCCTGATGTCCTTGCTGATGAGCGATGTGCACGTCGGTTCCGGAGTGCCGGGGAACCTGCGCCGCCCACCCGAGACATCGGGGGACAAGACGAAGGCCGCGGTATCCGAGTGGACTCCGCGGCCTGGGATCTGGTCGGTCAGACCATCATGATCCTGGTGCGGGGTCGGATGCGGTCCAGGCGAGGCGACGGAAGCCGTAGTTCGCGCCGGAAGCGGTCATGGGCAGATCACCGGCGATGGGCGCACGACGCCCCTGGGTCGGCCCGGTGATGGGCACGAGGGTGCGCGTGGGAACCGCAACGACGGTTGCCGCCCCGACGACTGCGTTCAGCGTCAGCTTCATCTCTCGCACCCCCTCTCTTCTTCCGGCCTGCACCATGTCGGCGCGGCCTCGCACCAAGGACGTGTCACAGCGTAGGGGGGGCCGTTCAGGCAGCACAACCGATTAATCGCACGAGATGGTGCGAGCTTCCTCGGGCGGCCGAACCGGCTCAGGCAGGTGGCCACCTGACCATGGCCTGGACGCTCAGCGTCCGTCGGCCGCGTCGGGTGCGCCGGCCGCGACGACCGCGAGGACCGAGGGACCGAACTTGTCGAGCTTGGCCGGGCCGATGCCGTTGATCCGCGCGAGCTCCGCGATCGAGCCGGGCTTGAGCTGGGCGATCGCGGCGAGCGTCGCATCGACGAGCACGGTGTACGCGGGCTTCGAGGTCTGCGCGGCAACTCCCGCACGCCAGCCGCGCAGTCGCTCGTACAGCTCCAGGTCCGCGTCCGTGGTCAGGTCACGGGCCGCCGTCGGTACGCGCACGTCCGTCACGCGCCGACCGCCCACGCCGCGACCGGTGCCCGCCGCTCGACCGGGCCGGCCCTCCTCACCCGGCCACAGGCCGTCAAGGAAACGCGTCCGGCGCCGCGACGCCCGACCGCCGGGGTTGCGCGACCGCGCGAACGACAGCTCGAGGTGCTCGCGCGCGCGGGTGATCCCCACGTAGAGCAGCCGACGCTCCTCGGCCACCGCACTGTCCGTCTCGGCGAGCGAGATCGGCATGAGGCCCTCGCTCATCCCCGCGAGGAACACCGCATCCCACTCGAGCCCCTTCGCCGCATGCAGCGACGCGAGCGTGACCCCCTCGACCGTCGGGGCGTGCTGGGCGGAGGCGCGCTCGTCGAGCTCGGCGACCAGGTCGGCGAGGCTCGCGCGTCCGCCCGCTGCCTCGGCGGCCGTCGCGAGGTCGTCGGCGAGGGCGACGAGGGCCTGCATCGACTCCCACCGCTCACGTGCGGCGCCACGGGCCGCGGGCGGTTCGTGGGACCAGCCGGCCGAGATGAGGACGTCGCGGACGACCTCGGGCATGGGCGTCAGCGGGTCGACCGCACGGCCCGCGCCGCGCAGGAGCATGAGCGCGTCGCGCACCTCGCGACGGGCGAAGAACCGCTCGCCGCCCCGCACGAGGTAGCCGACGCCCGCCGAGGCGAGCGCCTGCTCGAACGCCTCCGACTGCGCGTTCGTGCGGTACAGCACGGCGATCTCGCTCGGGCGGGTGCCCGCTGCCACGAGCCGACCGATGCGTGCGGCGATCCCGGCGGCCTCCGACTCGTCGTCGTCGTACGCCGCGAACCCGACGGGCGGCCCGGCCGGGCGCTGAGCGACGAGCTCGAGCGGGGCGCTCGCACGGGTCCGGCGCGTACCCCGGAGTCGGGACTCCCGCTCGGCGCCCGCGAGCAGGCTGTTGGCCAGGCTGACGACCTGCGGCGTCGAGCGGTAGTCGCGCACGAGCCGCACGACCTGCGCGCGGGGGTGCGCCGCGGTGAACGTCAGCAGGTGGTGCGGCGTCGCGCCCGTGAACGAGTAGATGGTCTGGCTCGGGTCGCCGACGACGCACAGCTCCTCGCGGCCGCCGAGCCACTGGTCGAGCAGGTGCTGCTGGAGCGGCGACACGTCCTGGTACTCGTCGACCACGAAGTGCCGGTACTGAGCGCGGACCTCCTCGGCGACGTCCCGGCGCTCGCCCAGCATCGCAGCGAGCAGCAGCAGGACGTCCTCGAAGTCGATGACCCCACGCTCGGTCTTGACCTCCTCGTAGGCCGCGATCAGTCGCGCGACCGCCTGCCGGTCGAAGCCCGCGGGGGCCGGGCGGTCGATGGCGGCGCTCGCGCGGACGTAGTCGTCGGACGTGACGAGCGAGACCTTGGCCCACTCGATCTCGGAGGCGAGATCGCGCACAGAGATCCGGTCGACGGGCAGGTTCAGCCTGTGCGCGGCATCGGCGACCGCGGGCGCCTTGTGCTCGAGGATGCGCGGGGGCGCCCCGCCGACGACCTTGGGCCAGAAGAACCCCAGCTGACGTAGCGCCGCGGCGTGGAACGTGCGCGCCTGCACCCCGGCCACCCCGAGCTCACGCAGGCGCGTGCGCATCTCGCCCGCCGCGCGGGCCGTGAACGTGACGGCCAGGACCGTCGTCGGGCGGTACACGCCGGTCCGCACGCCGTACGCGATCCGGTGCGTGATGGCGCGCGTCTTGCCCGTCCCGGCGCCCGCGAGCACGCACACGGGGCCCGTCAGCGCGAGCGCGACAGCGCGCTGGTCCTCGTCGAGCGCGGCCAGGAGATCGTCGGAGGTCATCGTCCGCGATTGTCTCAGCCCCGGCTGACACGCGGGACGCCAAACTCCGCAGGCAAGGCCCCGAGGGAAGGGATCGGGGCCGCCGCGCGTTGGACCCGGCGACCACCCACGCGCGAGAGGGACCCATGACCACGCAGACGCTGCCCGAGGCCGGCACCATCACGATGTACTCGACGACGTGGTGCGGGTACTGCCGTCGGCTGAAGTCGCAGCTCGACTCCGTGGGGATCGGCTACATCGAGATCAACATCGAGGAGCTTCCCGACGCGGCCGCTTTCGTCGAGCAGGTCAACGGTGGCAACCAGACGGTGCCGACCATCGTGTTCCCCGACGGCTCGGCGGCGACCAACCCGTCGCTGGCGGACGTGCAGACGCGGCTCGCGAACTGACGTCGAGGGTCGCTCGCGATCGGCCGCGGCCCGTCGCACGTCTGCTGAGACCGTTCGTCGGCCGACACCGCTCGTCGGCTGACGACGGGGGCGCGGTCAGATCGCGTCGGGCAGCTCGGAGCCGTACCACTCCTCGATGAGCGCGTGCGCGATCGAGGTGTTGTTCGGCAGCCCGACCCACCCGGAGCGGATCCCCGCGCGCAGCTCCATGCGGGTGAACCAGCGGGCCGCGGTCACCTCGACGGCGTCGACCGTGACCTCGGTCGACAGCGCCTGCGCGCGGAAGCCGAGCATGAGGGACCCCGGGAACGGCCACGGCTGGCTGCCGCGATACTCGACGGCCCCGACGATGACGCCCACCTCCTCGCGGACCTCGCGCCGGATCGCGTGCTCGACCGACTCCCCCGGCTCGACGAAACCCGCGAGCGTCGAGTACCGGTGCTGCGGCCACAGCGCGCCGTGCCCGAGCAGGATGCGGTCCGCCTCGTCGACGACCGCCATGATGACCGCCGGGTCGCTGCGCGGGTAGTGCTCTGAGCCGTCGACGATGCACCGGCGGACCCAGCCGGACTGCTCCGAGACCGTGGCCGCCCCGCACCGAGGGCAGCGCGGATGACGCACATGCCATCGTTCGAGCGCGACCGCTGCCGTGGCGAGCCCCGCGTCCCGCGCCGACAGCACCGCGCCGACCTCACGCAGCGACGACCACCGGTCCCCCGCGAGCAGCACCGCCGCATCGACGTCGGGGACGAGCCGCGCGAGATAGCCGGGCGCCCCTGCGGGCCGGGTCTCGGCCGGGCTGACACCAGGCAGCCGGTCGACGTCGTCGACACCGAGGAAGATCCACCCCTCAGGCAGCGCGCCGCCGGGGGCGAGCAGCGCAACCTGGCCGGGCGGGAGCAGGACGAGCTCCGGGTTGTCGTCACCGCGGGTCACGACCGACCCGTCGTGCACCATCAGCACGCGCGTGGTGGCGTCGGTGAGCAGCGCCGCGACCAGGTCGGGGCGTTCGCGCAGGTCCGCTGCGCGGTCCGTCGTCGTCCGGGACAGCGGGAGCTCGGCTGAGATCACCCCGACACGGTACGCGCGGAACCCGGACATGGCAGACACGCCCGGGCGCTCCGGGCCCTTCCCCGCAGGGGCGCCTATCCTGGGCGACGTGCCCCGTTCTCCGCTCGCTCTCGCTGCCCTGGCGACCGTCGCCGTCCCGGGGCTCGACGCCTTCGACGTCCGGCGCCCCCAGGTCGCCGGCACCGAGTTCGACACCGCCGTGGTCATCGACTCCGTGCGCAAGCGCTGGATCGTGCGCGCGCCGATCCACGCGGGCGCCGGCGCGGCCCTCGAGGCCGAGGTCGCGCTGCTCGACGGCATCGTCGCCGAGGTCGATCTGGGCAGGCTCCCGTTCGACGTGCCTCGTGCCGCCGGCTTCGCCCACCTGCCCGAGGGCGGTCGCGCCGTCGTGTACCCCGAGGTCCCCGGGCACCCGCTCCGGCTCGAGGCGCTCGGCCCCGGGCCCGGGCTCGCCGCGTCGCTCGGTCGTGCCATCGCCGCGATCCACGAGCTGCCGACGGCGATCGTCGAGAACGCCGGGCTCCCCGTCTACGACGCCCCCGCCTACCGCGACCGCCGGCAGGCCGAGATCGACGAGGCCGCCCGGACGGGCAAGGTCCCGCCGCGACTCCTGCGGCGCTGGGAGGAGCGGCTCGAGGACGTCTCGCTCTGGCGCTTCTCCCCGACGCTCGTGCACGGCGACCTCACGGCGGAGCACGTCCTGACCGCCGGCGGCGCCGTCACCGGGATCCTCAGCTGGGGGGATGCGAAGGTCGCCGACCCCGCCGACGACCTGTCCTGGCTCCTGGTCGCCGCACCGCAGGAGTCCGTCGACTCGATCATGGAGGCGTACCAGCTGCGCCGGACCGAGCTGCTCGACCCGCACCTGACCGACCGCGCGCTGCTCGCGGGCGAGCTCGCCCTGGCCCGCTGGCTCCTGTACGGCGTGCGTTCACGCAACGACGACGTGATCGACGACGCGGTGCAGATGCTCGCCGAGCTGGACGAGCACACGAACGACGCCGACCAGCCGGCCCGCTCGCTCAGCTGACCGCGTCGGGAGCCGTGCGCTGCTCGGCGGCACGGGCCAGCAGCTCGGTGATCTCGTCCTCGTCGAGCAGCCGCTCAGGTCGGACCGTCCGCCCCACGCCGACGTAGCAGAACGCCGCACCCACGTGCTCGAGCGGTGTGCCCTTCCACCGCGACCACGCGAGCCGGTACACCGCGAGCTGCAGCTCCCGCGCCGCGACCTGGACCGGGTCCGACGGCGGCGCGCCGGTCTTCCAGTCCACGACGACGACCGCACCGGGCACGTCGGGTCGGTCGGGGTCGGGAAACACCGCGTCGACGCGTGAGCGCAGGACGTAGCCCGCGACGGTGGTCTCGATGTCGACCTCGACCTCGAGCGGCGTCCGGTCGGCCCAGGGGGTCGCCAGGAAGGCCGCCCGTAGCGCTGCCTGGTCGGCATCGACCCGGACGGAGTCGTCGTCGGCGCCCGGGAGCGCATCGACGTCGACCAGCGAGGCTGCACCGAACCAGCCCTCGACCCAGGCGTGGAACGCCGTGCCTCGCCTGGCTTGCGGGGACGGCTCGAGCGGGATGGGCCGTCGCAGGGCGAGCGCGAACGCCTGCGGATCGGCGGCGAGGCGCACGACCGCCGACGCCGACAGGTGCGCGGGCAGCTCGACGTCGTTCGACGGCGAGGCGGCGCGGTCGCGCTCGTCGAGCAGCACGTCCGCCAGGTGGTCCCACCGCGAGCTTCGAGGGTCCGGCGGCGCGGCCCCGGCCGATGGGGTGGAGCCGATCGCCGCCGCCAGCTCCGGACGGGCCGGCGCAGGTGCGGCCATCGCCGTCCGGACAGCAGCGGCGGCGGACTCGACAGCGGACCGGCGCGCCGGTGGCAGACCGTCCACCGCAGCCCCGAACGGATCGGCGGGCCACACCGGCGGCGTCTCGGCGCCCGCGCGTGGGTTCGACTCGCCGTCCGCCGGCGCGGCGGACCAGTCGTCGTCGGACACCAGGCCCGCGTCGGCGAGCTCGGTCAGGAACAGGGACGGCCGCCGGGACCCGGTGCCGTCGCCCCACCACGCGCCCGTCAGCAGCAGCGCCGACCGAGCCCTCGTCATCGCGACGTAGGCGAGGCGGCGTTCCTCGGCGACCTGGTGATCTCCTGCGGCCCGAAGGAACTGGCTGCGGCGCTGGTCGAGGTCCTTCGGGTTGTCCGCCCCCGCGTACGCGAGCTCAGGCAGGTCGGCCCGGTCGCCCCGCAACGGGTAGGGCAGCCGGCCGAGGCCGGTGAGCCATGCCGAGTCCGACGGGCCGTCCTTGCCCCCCGTGCGGATGGCCGGCAACCCGCCGTCGACGAGACCCGCGACCGCGACGACGTCCCACTCGAGGCCCTTGGCTGCGTGGATCGTGATGAGCTGGATCGCGTCGGGGTCCGGTTCGGTGACGGGGAGGTCGAGACCGTTCTCGTGGGACTGCGCAGCCGCGAGCCACGCGAGGAACGCGCCGAGGGTCGGGCTGTCGGCACCGTCCGCGAACTGCACGGCAACGTCGCGGAACGCGTCGAGGTGAGCCCTGGCCCGCCCGGCGGTCGCGCCTGCGCGGGCAGCCACCTCGATGTCCAGCCCGAGCAGCCGCTCGGTCTCCCCGACAAGCTCTGTCAGCGAGAGGTAGGTGTGCGAGCGCAGCGTGCGCAGCAGCTCGGCGAGCTCGACGAGGCGCGCCCGGCCGACCGCGGTCAGCGAGCGCCCGGAGTGGCTGTGCCAGCCTGACGGAGGAAGCTCGTCGAGGGCGTCGACGATGCTGCGCTCGTCCACGACGTCGCCCTCGACCGGGACGGGAGTCTCGCCGTCCGCTCCCGCTGGGGCCGGCCTCCGGTGCTGCCGCCCGAGCCCCGCGGCCTGCTCGGCCGACCATGCGCCGAGCGCATGGAGGTCCGCCGCACCGAGGCGCGTCCGGGCACCCGTGAGCAGCCGCATGAGCGCATCCCCGCGGGACGGGTCGTGGGCGGCCTGCAGCGCAGCCACGAGGTCGACGACCTCCGGCGTGGAGAGGAGCCCACCGAGCCCGACGACCTCGACGGGCAGCCCGGCCTCACGCAGCGCCCGGCGCAGCACGGTGAACTGGGCCCGCTTGCGGCACAAGACCGCGGCGCTCACCCGCGCGGCCCCCGGGGTCGCGGGCCGCCAGCGCTCGGCGAGGAACCGCGCAACGGCAGCGGCCTCCTCCTCGAGCGTCGCGGCGACGTGCGCGCGCACCTGTCCCTGACCCGCGCCCGGCCGCGTGACGAGCTCCGGGACCTCGACGCGCGTGCTCGCCCGGCGCAGCGGTGCGGCGACGTGGTTGGCCGCCGCGAGGACGGCAGCGTCGTTGCGCCACGAGGTCGAGAGCAGGTGGACGTCGGCGAGCCGGCGGTCCACCGACCCGTCAGGCGTGTGCGCGTGGACCGGGAACGTCTCGGGAAAGCGCTCGAGGCCGCCCGCGCTCGCACCGCGCCAGCCGTAGATCGACTGGTTCGGGTCGCCGACCGCCGTCACCGGGTGGCCGTCGCCGAACAGCGCGGCCAGCAGCGTCAGCTGCGCGTAGGAGGTGTCCTGGTACTCGTCGAGCAGCACGACCCGGAACCGCGCTCGCTCGCCCGCACCCACCTCGGGGACCTCGCGAGCGAGCCGCGCCGCGAGCGCGACCTGGTCGCCGAAGTCGAGCGCGTCGGCCGCTCGCTTGCGCGCACGGTAGTCCTCGACGAGGTCGAGGACGCGCGTGCGCTCCTCGAGCACCCGGGTCAGCTCGACGACCTTGGCGTACGGCCCGCGCGGCGGCGTACCCGCAGGCGTGGCCCGGATCGCCTCGATGATGGACTCCATGCCGGTCCGTGCTGCTCGGGGCGTGAGCAGGTGCTCGTCGAGCGCGCCCGAGAGGGTCAGGACCGCCTCGACGACCGTGGAGACCGCCGAGTCGGTGTCGAGGTCGCCCGTCCACGACTCCACGACCTCGCTCGCGAGCTGCCACTGCGCGGCCTCGCCGAGCAGCCGCGACGTGGGTTCGACGCCGAGCCTCATCGCGTGGTCGGCGACGAGGGACGCGGCGTAGGCGTTGTACGTCGCGACGGTCGGGCGAGCCAGGTCGAGCAGCCCGGGACCGGCACCGCCCGGTCCGCCGCCGAGGCCGACGAGTCCTGGCAGCACGAGCCCGTCGCGGGCGGCGGCGCGCGCGAGGTGCCGCAGGCGGAGACGCACGCGGTCGCCGAGCTCACCGGCGGCCTTGCGCGTGAACGTCAGCCCGAGCACCTGCTCGGGCGCGACGAGACCGTTCGCGATCAGCCACACGACGCGCGCGGCCATCGTCTCGGTCTTGCCGGAACCCGCTCCCGCGACGACGAGCGACGGGTGGAGCGGCGCCTCGATGACAGCGACCTGCTCGGCGGTGGGTGGGTGCTTGCCCAGCAGGGTCGCGATGCCGACGGCTGTGAACGCCTCGTTCACTCGACCACCTGCGCACCCTCGTCGTGCACCGGGCAGCTGCGCCGGACCGGGCAGTGCTGGCACAGGGGGTTCAGGGTCGCGGTGAACGTCGAGGCAGCCATGCGCCCTGCGACGTCCTCGACGAGCGTGCGCGCCCAGCTCGGCCCGTCGTCCTCGGGCCCGAGCGCGGACTGCGTGCGCAGCGCCGGTCCCTTGTTGACGTCCGACACGAAGACGAGCTGTGCGCCCGCGCTGCGGGTGCCGGGGGGCAGCTCGGCGAACGCGCCCGCGTCGACCGCGAGCTGGTACGCCCCCAGCTGCGGGTTCTCGAGCGCCTGCGCCGGCGAGGGTGCCTGGCGGCCCGTCTTCAGGTCGCTCACGCGCACGGTCGGGGGCTCGTCCGGGCCGCCCTCGTCGACGACCTCGATGCGGTCCGCCGAGCCTCGCACGACAGCCCGCTCGAGCTCGAGCCGGAACTCCCCCTCGACGACGATCGGCCGGCCTGCGGTGCTCAGGTACTCCGCGAACCGGCGCACCATCTGGTCGGCGCGGCGCCGCTCGACGACGGCGGGCCAACCCGGCCCGAGACCGAGCTCTCCCCAGCGCCGGTCGAGCTCCGCCGCCAGCTCCGCGTGCGTGCCGGTCGGGTGCGACTGCGCGATGGCGTGCACGAGCGTGCCGAGCGACTGCCCGGCGTTCGCCGCGGCGGTGCCACCGGCGGCCTCGAGCGCCCAGCGCAGCGCGCAGGTCGCGGCGGCCTCGACCTTCGACGGCGAGACGGGGACCTTCTCGTCGGGTCCCCACAGCGGGGCATCGCTCGACGGATCAGCGAGGCCGTGCCACGCGGACGGGTCCGCGCCCGCGACGCCCTCACGTGCCAACCGGGCGAGCAGCGCAGCGGCGTCATCCTCCGCGGCGCCGTCGAGCACGCTCTGCTCGAGTCGCGAGCGGAGCAGGGCGACGAGTCCCCGCAGGTCGAGCGGCGACGGCGCCTGGGCCCGGCGCGGGTCGAGGTCCTCGTCGCACGGCTCCACCAGCTCGCAAAAAGGGGAGGGCTGCGCGTCCGTGTCGGCGACCGCGGTCACGAGCAGGGTGCGACGCGCCCGCGAGACCGCGACCGTGAAGGAGCGCAGCTCGTCGCTCAGCACCGCGGCCCGCGCCCCCGCCCCGAGCTGACCCGCGTCGGGCTCGCGGCCGGCGAGCAGCTCGACGAGCTGCTGAGCGCCGAGCACCGAGTCGCGCAGCCGCAGGTCGGGCCACACGCCCTCCTGAACTCCTGCCACGACGACGACGTCCCACTCGCGGCCCGCGGCGCCCGCGGGTGTCAGCACCGCGACGGCCTCCCGATGCGCACGCGCCGCGAGAGAGTCGGCCGGGAGGTCCTGGGACAGCACCCAGTCCACGAACGCACCCGGTGGCGCCTGCGGCATGCGGTCGACGAAGGTCTCGGCGGCGCGGAACAGCGCGAGCACCGCGTCGAGGTCCCGGTCAGCGCGCGCACCGGACGTGCCTCCCGTCAGTGCGGAGCGACGCCACGCCGGTGCGAGCCCGGCGGCGTCCCACAGAGCCCACAGCACGGTCTGCGCGTCGGCCGTCGGGGCGACCGCGGCGGCGCGTCCGGCAGCGAGGAGGTCCGCGAGGCGCAGCACCGCGCGGCGCACCGTGGCTGGGAGGCTCGCGGCGCGTGCCGGGTCCTCGAGCACCTCGACGAGCAGCGCGTCGCTCGTGCGACCACCGCCGCCCGCGAGCTCCTCCGCACGCAGCGCCCGCCGCACGCGGCGCAGACCCACGGCGTCGAGCCCACCAAGCGGAGAGCACAGCAGCCGTGCCGCGGTCTCGGGGTCAAGACCGTCTCGAGACCCCTCGCGCGCGGCCGATGGGCCGAGCACGCACCGGACGGCCTCGAGCAACGGCCGCACCGCGGGCTCGTCGCGGAGCGCGACGTCGCTCCCGCTCACGCTGACGGGGACACTGGCCCCGGCCAGCGAGCGTCGCAGTGCCGTGACCTGCGCACCCGACCTGGCAATGACCGCCATGCGGTCCCACGGCGTGCCGTCCTCGAGGTGGGCGGCGCGCAGCGTGTGCGCGACATAGGCAGCCTCCTGCGCGGCGCTCGGGAGGATCGCGACCCGCGCAGACCCGGGATCTCCGGCCCCGGGGGCGGTGGCGCGCCGGTGGGCGACCGCCCCCACCGCTCCGACCCGTGCGGCGACGTCCGTGACGACCTCGCGCAGCCGGGCACCGTGCCGCCACACAGTCCCGAGCACGAGCCGCTCGGCGCCGAGCTCGCCGGGACCGTCGCCCTCGACGTCCGCGCGACCGACCAGGGCCGGGCTCGCACCACGGAACGTCTGCACCGCCGCATCCGGGTCGGCGAGCAGGACGAGTCGTGCACCGTCGTCGGCGAGCACGCGCAGCAGCCTGGCCGTGGCCGCGGTGCTCTCCTGGTGGTCGTCGACGACGACGAGCCGCCACTGCGGCCGCGGCGCGCCGGCGACCTCGTCGTCCCAGGCGAGCAGCGCCTCGGCGGCCTCCTCGACGACGACTGCGGGGTCGTACCGTGCGCCGACGTCCGGGGTCGCTGCTCGCAGCACCGTGACGTCGAGGTACTCCTGGTAGACGACGGCGGCCGCGACCCACGCCGACCGGCCGTGGCGCTCGCCCAGCTCCGCGAGGTCACCCGGTGTCAGCCCGCGCTCGGCGGCACGCATGAGCAGGTCGCGTAGCTCGTCGCGGAACGCCCGCAGCCCCAGCGCCTCGGTGGGGACGCCCGGCGGCCATGTGACGGGGACCCCGTCCCCCTCGGCGTGGCCGGCGAGGAGCTCGGCGAGGAGCAGGTCCTGCTCGGGGCCGGAGATGAGCGTCGGCGCGGGCTCGCCGAGCAGACCGGCCCGGGCGCGCAGGACGGCGAACGCCGCGGATGCGGCCGTCCGCACCATCGCCTGCCCCGACGTGAGCTGAAGCCGTGCGGACAACCGGTCACGGAGCTCGGCGGCCGACCGGCGGCTCGCTGCCAGGACGAGCACGTCCTCGGGCGCGAGGTCACCGCGCGCGACAGCGGCCGCGACGGACTCGACCGCGACCGTGGTCTTGCCCGTCCCCGGCGCGCCGAGCACGAGCAGCGCACGGTCGCCGCCCCCCGCGACGCGCTCGACCACGGCCTGCTGGTCCGGGTCGAGCACCAGCGCCGCGACTGCGCCAACCGCCGCCTCGACGGTGGCCGCACGCGGCACAGCGTCGGCGGCGGCGCCCGACGCCGCACCGACCGGGTCCAGGAGCTGCGGACGCACGAGCCGCAGCGGCGCGTGCGACGACGGACCCGGGTTCACGCGCCGATCACATCACGCGCCGCCCACATCCCCGGTCAGGCTGACGGGAACGGCCACGCGTTGGGAGTGCACACCCCGGTGCTGCCCGACTGCTGCTGCATGAGGGGGGCGAGCTTGCCCGCACCGGCGCAGTGCTCGTGCCGGTGCCCGAGCAGATGACCGACCTCGTGGTTCACCAGGTACTGCCGGTAGGCGACCTTGTCACCGTCCCAGCCGGCCGCCCCCTCGATCCAACGGCGCACGTTCAGCACTGCGCGACCGTTCGTCCCGCAGGAGACCTTGCCGGCGGTCGCGAGCGGCGCGCACAGCCGGTCGACGAGCCGCGGCGAGGCCAGGACGACGCTCAGGTCGGCGTCGGCGTCGGTCCGGGCGAAGGTGACCGAGCCGTCCGCCCCCCACCCGCGGGGGTCGTTGAGGGTCGTCATGACGGTCAACGCGAACAGGCCCGGATCGACGGCGAGCCCGCGCTCGACCTCGATGCGCACGGTCCGCACCGCGCCCGGTCCGGGAGCCGCCTGCACGCCGGGCACGACGACGAGCTCGCCCGACGCGCTCGTGGGCACGGCGAGCGAGAGGAGACCGGCGCTGACGTCCGTCACGAGCAACCCGTCCACGAGATCAGGGAGCGCGGCAGCCCCGAGCTGCGGCGCGACGGCCGAGCTCGTGACCGCCGCGGCGACCACCTCGTTCGTGCCGTCGGCCCAGTCGGGCACCGTCCCCCGACCGCCGACGAGCGAGCGAGACGCGCTCGGCGTGCCCCCGCCTCCCGCGAACCAGCCGCTGCCCGCCGCAGCGACGAGGTCGGGTCCGTCGACATCGGGGTCGAGAACACCCCCTGGGTCGGCCGCGATCCGCGGCGCGCCCGTGATCGCCTCCCACGCGCCGACGACTGCCGCCCCCGGGCCGGTGTCGGGCGAGGCCCACGCACCAGCGCCGGCGCCCGCCAGGAACGCCCCGAGCCCGACGCCGACGACGGCTGCTCGCACGCCCGAGCCACGGCGACGCCTGCCGCGCCCACCGGTGCGCGCAGGCGCAGCAGACCGGTGTCGGGATGTCATCGGCCCATGATCGCATCCTGTGTACCCGCCATGGCTACCATCACCTGATGACAGTGGATCGGGAGGGCCGGGGCAGGGGCCCCCGCATGTCTCGCGACGCCCGTCGCGCGCAGGTGCTGCGCGTCGCGCAGGAGCTGTTCTCGACCGAGGGCTACCACCACGTCTCGATGGACGACATCGCCGATCGCGCCGCCGTCAGCAAGCCCGTGCTGTACCGGCACTTCCCCTCGAAGCTCGATCTCTACGGCGCGGTCGTGGACGAGCGCGCGATCGAGCTGCTCGCCGCGATCGACGCCGCCGTCGAGCCGCTCGAGGCCAGGCCCGTCCAGCCCGGCGAGGGCCGCGCCGTCGTCGCCGCGATCGTGCGCGCGTACGTCGACTTCGTCGAAGGGGCCGGCGAGTCCGCGGCGCTCCTGTTCGAGTCCGACGTCACGAAGGATGTCGGCGTGCGTGCCCGCGTCGAGCACGCCTCGAGCGAGGCCGCGCGCCGCATCGGCACCGTGCTCGTCGACGTCACCGGACTGCCCCCCGAGAGCGCGAGCATGCTCGCCGTCGCCCTGACCGCGATGGCGCAGGCCGCCGCGACCCACCGGTTCCGGTCGTCGGGCGGCCCGACGCCCGAGATCACCTCCGAGCTCGTGGCCCGGCTGGCCTGGCGTGGCATCGCAGGGCTGGTCCGGCCGGACTTCGAGTACGAGGGTTCGGCCTAGGATTGACGCGGCCAGCCGGTCCGACCGGCTCGGCGTCGGACTGGGCAGGCATCGGGGTGGTCCGCCATCGGACGGTCCGGCGTCGCCGCGACGCACCGGCCAGAACTTGAGGAGACGGTTTCAGTGGAGATCACGATCGGCGTGCAGAACCTGGTTCGCGAGCTTGTGGTCGAGTCCGACCAGACCCCCGACCAGGTCGCCGAGGCTGTCGCCGCGGCGCTCGGCGGCAAGCCTGCGCTCGAGCTCGTCGACACGCGGGGGCGTCACATCATCGTCCCGACCGCGTCGATCGGCTACGTGGAGATCGGTGGGGAGACCAAGGGACGGGTCGGGTTCGGCACCATCTGACGCTCTCGCCGCAGGCCGACCTTGCGCGTGCGGGTCTCACGGGCCAGCGGTCGCGCGTCAGGCCGTCAGGCCGAGCCGCCCCATCCGACGCGTGTGCTCGGCGGTGAGCTCGCCGAACAGCTTGCCCGACGCCGCCCCCGCCTCGACGTAGGAGTCGGTGCCCGCAGCGATCCGCAGCAGCGCGGGACGTGACCCGAGCAGCGCCTGGACCACACCGAGGGCCTCTCCACCGAGCCGTCGGCCCCACAGCGCCAGACGTGCGACGAGGACGTCGTCGCCCGCGCCGGCCGCAGCGATCTCGGCGACGGCAAGATCGGCGTGGCTGTGGTCCTCGAGCACGTCGAGGACCAGCGCGCGCGACGTCTCGTCGAGCCGCGCGGCCGCGATCCGGCAGAAGTCGTCAGCGACCCCGTAGCCGACGTACGACGTGAGCAGCCGCTCCCACCACGTGCTCGGGGAGGTCCGCAGGTCGAAGTCGTCGAGCACGTGGTCGAAGCTGCCCATCGCGGCCAGGGGGTCCCCGCCGAGCTCGACGATCCGGTCGATCACACGGTCGCGGCGCCCGACGGCGGCGGCCGCCAACCGGCTCAGTGCGAGGCGCTCGGCGAGGGTCGGCGCGGCGACGGAGTCCTCGGCGCTGCGGGTGAACGCCTCGAGCTGGAGCTGGGCGACCAGCCCGAGCAGCTCGATCGCGTCGGCAGGCGTGCTCTGCGTGCCGGACGAGCCGGACGTGCCTGACTGCGCCGTCTGGGTCATCGGACGATCTTACCGCCGCCCGAACGGCCGTCCGGTAGGATGGCCCCGTACATCGGTTGCCCGGTCGTCTCGACCGCCTCGCGCACCGCGCGAATGACATTCACGATCGGCTGCCGGCCAACCGCGTGACGATGCCCGCTCCCGACCCGGCCCACGTGCCGCAGGAAGCGCGCGGCTCGTCACCACTCGAGTGAAGAGTCCTCTGTGACCACGACCGACACCACCCTCGACCCTGCGACGGACAGCTCCCAGGCCACGGACGCCGACACCGCGGCGAGCGTGCAGGCCACCAACCCGTCCTTCGCGGACTTCGACATCCGCCCCGAGATCGTCGCGGCGCTCGCCGCCGCCGGCATCACGCACCCGTTCCCGATCCAGGCGATGACGCTGCCCGTCGCGCTCGCGGGCCACGACATCATCGGCCAGGCCAAGACCGGGACCGGCAAGACGCTCGGCTTCGGCGTCCCGCTGCTGCACCGCGTCGTCGCGCCCGGCGAGGAGGGCTTCGACGCCCTTCCCGCGCCCGGCAAGCCGCAGGCCCTCGTCGTGGTGCCGACGCGCGAGCTCGCCGTCCAGGTCGCCACCGACCTCGCGACCGCATCGACCAACCGGTCGGTGCGCATCGTGCAGCTCTACGGCGGCCGCGCGTACGAGCCGCAGGTCAGCGCGCTGACGAAGGGCGTCGAGGTCGTCGTCGGGACCCCCGGACGCATGATCGACCTCCAGAACCAGGGCTTCCTCGACCTGTCGTACGCACGGTGCGTCGTGCTCGACGAGGCCGACGAGATGCTCGACCTCGGGTTCCTCCCCGACGTCGAGAAGCTCCTGTCGCGGACCCCCGCAGCGCGGACCACGATGCTCTTCTCCGCGACCATGCCGGGCGCCGTCGTCGCGATGGCCCGCCGCTACATGACCCAGCCGACGCACATCCGGGCCAACGACCCGGACGACGGCGGCCAGACCGTCAAGAACATCAAGCAGGTCGTCTACCGCGCGCACGCGATGGACAAGGTCGAGGTCCTCGCGCGCATCCTGCAGTCCGAGGGCCGCGGTCTGACGATCGTCTTCGCTCGCACCAAGCGCACCGCGGCGAAGGTGGCCGACGACCTGATCGAGCGCGGGTTCGCGGCCGGCGCCATTCACGGCGACCTCGGCCAGGGCGCGCGTGAGCAGGCGCTGCGAGCGTTCCGCAACGGCAAGGTCGACGTCCTCGTCGCGACCGACGTCGCGGCGCGCGGCATCGACGTCGACGACGTCACGCACGTCATCAACTACCAGTGCACCGAGGACGAGAAGATCTACCTCCACCGAACCGGCCGCACCGGCCGCGCGGGGCACAAGGGCACCGCGGTGACGTTCGTCGACTGGGACGACATGCCGCGCTGGGGCCTGATCAACAAGGCGCTCGACCTCGGCATCCCCGAGCCCGTCGAGACGTACTCGAGCTCTCCGCACCTGTACGCCGAGCTCAACATCCCCGTCGGGACGAAGGGCCGCCTGCCGCGGTCCCAGCAGACGCGTGCCGGTCTCGACGCGGAGGTCCTCGAGGACCTCGGGGAGACGGGCAAGCGCCACGCGACGAGCGGCGGGCACGCGGGCGGCGCACGCTCGTCCGACCACCACACCGACGGCGGACGCGGGCGTGGCCCGCGTGACGGCGGTTCACGTGACGGCAGCCAGCGCGCGAGCGGACCGCGTGACGGCGGCCGCGCGCGCGGTGCACGGCCGACCGGCGACGGCGCGTCGTCGCGCAACGCGGACGCAGCCCCGGCGGCCGGTGCCACCCGCGCACCCGAGGCGCCTGCCGGAGCGAATGGCCCCGACACGACCGCGTCGAACGACCGCCCGCGCCGCTCGCGCAACCGTCGCCGCACGCGCGGTGGCGACTCGTCCGCGACGCCGGCGGCGTCCGCCGAGTAGGTCACCGAGCCCGTCGAGGGCTCGCGCACGCAGATCGGCCGACGGGCCGGTCGCCGGGGTTCAGCGAACCCGGGCGGCCGGCCCGTCGGTCGTCAGCGGACGAGTCGGTCAGCTCGACAGGATGAACGCGCGCACCGCGTCCGCGACGAGCTGCACGGCGATCGCGGCGAGCAGCAGACCGGCGATCCGGGTGACCAGCGTCGTTCCGGAGTCGCCGAGCACGCGATGGAACACGCCGGCGAACCGCATCGCCAGGTAGAGGCAGACGTGCACGCCGAGCACGCCGAGCCCGATCGCGACCCAGTTCCCCACCGACCCGTCGGACCGCTGCACGAAGACCATCGTGGCGACGATCGCGCCGGGACCAGCGAGCAGGGGTGTGCCGAGCGGCACCATCGCAACGTTGACGCCCTCGTTGCCGGACGGCTGGGGCTCCTCCATCTTGCCGGTCAGCAGCTCCATCGCGACGAGCAGCAGGAGCAGCCCGCCGGACGCCTGCAGCGCGGGGAGCGAGATGTGCATGTAGCTGAGGAGCTGCTGGCCGAACGTCGCGAACGCGACGATCACTCCGAACGCGACGGCGATGGCCTGCCGGGAGGCGCTGATGCGCTGCCGGCGGGTCATCGCGGCGGTGAGCGCGAGGAAGATCGGCACGGTCCCCGGCGGGTCCATGATCACGAACAGCGTGATGAAGACCTCGGTGAGGAGCCTCAGGTCGACGCCGCTCACGCGCGCACGACCCCGAGCGCGCCCTGCTCCTCGATCGCCGCAAGGACGTCCGGGGCCGTCAGGTTCTCGCCCAGCACGTTCTCCTTGCCGGCGCCGTGGTAGTCGCTGGAGCCGGTCACGAGGAGGCCGAGCCGCGCGGCGATGGCGTGCAGCCGGGCGCGCTGGGCGGGCGTGTGGTCGCGGTGGTCGATCTCGATCCCGGCGAGCCCCGCGTCGACGAGCTCGTCGAACGCCGCGTCGGGCACGATGCGGCCGCGGACCTCGGCGCCCGGGTGGGCGAACACCGGGACCCCTCCCGCGGCGCGGATCGCTCGCACCGCGTCGATGCCCGACGGTGCGTAGTACGGGACGTAATACCTGGCGTGGCTGGACAGCACGCCAGCGAAGGCCGAGCTGCGGTCGGGCAGGACGCCTGCGGCGACCAGCGCATCCGCGATGTGCGGGCGCCCGACGACGGTGTTCGGCGCGGTCTGGGCGAGCACGTCGTCCCAGGTCAGCGGGTAGTCCTCGGCGAGCAGGTCGACCATCGCCCGGCCCCGACGCAGCCGTGCGGCGCGGGTCCGCTCGAGCTCGACCATCAGCTCGGGGTGCGTCGGGTCCTGCAGATAGGCGAGCAGGTGGATGCTCACGCCGTGCAGCCGGGCCGACACCTCGGTGCCGCGCACGAGCGCGACCCCGACCTCGACGGCCGCTGCGGCCGCCTCGTCCCATCCTGAGGTCGTGTCGTGGTCGGTGAGCGCGACGACGTCGAGACCCGCCCGTGCGGCTGCGGTCATCACCTCGGCCGGACTCTCGGTCCCGTCCGACGCGGACGAGTGGGTGTGGAGGTCGATGCGCACTGACCCACCCTAGGTCCCGTCCACCTGTCGAGACCGCACCCGTGCCGGGCGCCGAGAGTGACCCGTCGGCACGAGCAGGCCACCCTCGGGCCGGTGGGAGGATGGGGGCCATGACTGAGGACGTGACGCCGGAGACCACCCAGGGCGAGAACCAGGACCTGACGAGCCGGAACGACAACCGCTCGCAACGACCGGACTCCGCAGCGTTCAGGAGCTTCATCACGTCCGGCTGGGGACCACGCGCCGCCACGACGGTCGCCGCTGGCCCCGCCGCCGCGCAGACCGCCGACCGCCGCGCCCGGCTCGCCGCGCAGTTCCCCGGCGAGCGGCTCGTCATCCCGGCGGGCACGTACAAGACACGCTCCAACGACACCGACTTCCGGTTCCGCCCGCACTCGGCGTTCGCCCACCTCACCGGGCTCGGCGCCGAGCAGGAGCCGGACGCGGTGCTCGTCCTCGACCCGGTGGCCGCCGACGGGGGCGACGACGGCACCCACGAGGCCGTCCTGTACATGCGTCCGCTGGCCGGGCGGGACACCGAGGAGTTCTTCTCCGACTCCCGCTACGGCGAGTTCTGGGTCGGCGCGCGGCCCACGCTGGAGGACCTCGAACGGCTGACCGGCATCCGCACCGCGCACCTGGACGACCTGAGCGACGCGCTCGCCAAGGACGCCGGACCGGGCGGCGTGCGGGTCGTCGTGGTCCCCCGCGTCGACGAGACGGTCGAGGCCGTCGTCGAGGAGATCCGCGCGGCCGAGGACGCCGGCATGCGGGACGACGCGCTCGCGGAGGCACTGTCCGAGCTGCGACTGATCAAGGACGCGCATGAGGTCGAGCAGATGCGCACGGCCGTTGCGGTCACCATCGAGGGCTTCGAGCAGATCGTGCGCCGCCTGCCCGAGGCCGTCGCGCACCGCCGCGGTGAGCGCGTCATCGAGGCCACCTTCATCGCCCACGCCCGCCAGGAGGGCAACGCAGTCGGCTACGAGACGATCGCGGCCGCCGGCGAGCACGCCACGACGCTGCACTGGACGGACAACGACGGGCAGGTCCGGCCCGGGGAGCTCGTCCTCATCGACGCGGGCGCCGAGGTCGACTCGCTCTACACCGCCGACGTGACGCGCACGCTGCCCGTCGACGGGACGTTCACCGAGGTCCAGCGCCGCGTCTACCAGGCGGTGCTCGATGCGGCCGACGCCGCGTTCGCCGTGGCGAAGCCGGGCTCGATCTTCCGGGACGTGCACGCCGCCGCGATGGAGGTCATTGCGGCCCGCCTCGCCGAGTGGGGGCTGCTGCCCGTGTCGGCCGAGGAGTCGCTGAGCCCCGAGGGTCAGCAGCACCGCCGCTGGATGGTGCACGGCACGAGCCACCACCTCGGGCTCGATGTGCACGACTGCGCGCAGGCGCGCCGCGAGCTCTACCTCGACGCGGTCATCGAGCCCGGCATGGTGTTCACGATCGAGCCCGGGCTGTACTTCAAGAGCGACGACCTGCTGGTGCCGGCGGAGTACCGCGGCATCGGGGTGCGGATCGAGGACGACGTCCTGGTCACGGCCGACGGGAACGAGAACCTGTCCGCCGGCCTGCCGCGCCGGCCCGACGAGGTCGAGGCGTGGATGGCGCGCCTGCTGCCGCCGCGCTGAGCCTGCTCGCCCGGCGGGCGAGAACGAGCGGCGCTCAGAGCGCGCCGGGAGTCGGCGGCACGGTGGGCAGCGTCGTCGGAGGAACCGTCGGGGGAACCGCCGGCGGTCCGGCGGGCGGGACGGTGGGCGAGCCGGTCGGCGGCTGGTGAGGCGCGGCGGGGTCGGGGTAGGCCACGCGCGGGTCCGACGGCGGGGTCGACGGGCCGGCCGGCCGGGCGGGCCAGCCCGACTGGACGCCGCCGATCTCCTGCAGCAGCGTCCGGGCCTTGTTCGCGTGCTCGGCCGCGCACAGCACCGCGTACGACGTCGCGACGATCTGGCTCGTCGACGTGAAGTCGCGCTTGCCCCCGGTGAACGAGTAGGTGATCACGGAGAAGAGCAGGCCGAACGCGCCACCGATGAGGATCGCAGCGAACATGAGCGACGTGTCGCCCGAGCCGAACATCGACAGCAGCAGGCCCACGAAAAGCCCGAACCACGCGCCGGACGCGAACCCCGCGAGCGCGACGCGCGGGTAGGACAGCCGCCCGGTCACCCGCTCGACCATGCGCAGGTCGGTCCCGACGATAATCACGTGCTGGACGGGGAACTGCTTGTCGGCGAGGTGGTCGACCGCGCGCTGAGCCTCGAGGTAGGTGCCGTAGGACGCGACGGTCTCACCTTGCGGCAGCGTGGGCGCGGTCGGGGCACGGGTGGCGCGGGTGAACGACATGCCCTAATCCTCCCCCACCGGCTGCGAGAGGCGCCACCCGGTGCGACGTGCTGAGGCCACGCGCGCTCTCCGAGCTCGCGTGACGGGGCTGGCCGTTAGGCTTGCGCCCGTGAGCAGCGCCGGGACACGAGTGTTCGTCGCGCGCCTCGCCGGCACTGCGGTCTTCGACCCGATCGGGGACCAGGTGGGGCGGACGCGCGACGTCGTCATGCTCTTTCGCGACAACTCCGCGCCGCGTGCCGTCGGGCTCGTGGTCGAGGTGCCCGGCAGGCGCCGGGTGTTCCTCCCCCTCACGCGCGTGACCAGCATCGACGCCGGACAGGTCATCTCGACCGGCCTGGTCAACATGCGCCGCTTCGAGCAGCGCGGTTCGGAGACCCTCGCAATCGGCGAGCTGCTCGACCGGACCGTGCAGTTCGTGGACGGCTCCGGCAGCGCCTCGATCGAGGACATCGCGATCGAGCAGCAGCGCAACGGCGACTGGTTCGCGACGCAGCTGTTCGTGCGCCGGCACGTGGCGGGCAAGGGCGGGCTGCTCCGGCGGCGCGGGGAGACCCTCGTCGTCCCCACGTCCGACGTCACCGGGCTGGCGCAGGGCGGTCACGCGCAGGGCGCCGCCCTCCTCCTCGCGTCGTACGAGGACCTCAAGCCCGCCGACCTCGCCGACGTGCTGCACGACATGTCCACCACGCGACGGCTTCAGGTCGCGAGCGCCCTGGACAACGAACGCCTCGCGGACATCCTCGAGGAGCTCCCCGAGGACGACCAGGTGGCGATCCTGTCGGGCCTCGAACGGGGACGAGCCGCCGACGTGCTCGAGGCGATGCAGCCCGACGACGCCGCCGACCTCCTCGGTGAGCTGACGGACGAGCAGGCCGCCGAGCTCCTCGGACTCATGGAGCCCGAAGAGGCGCGCGACGTCCGGCGCCTCCTTGCCTACGAGGACAACACCGCGGGCGGTCTCATGACGACCGAGCCGGTCATCCTCGGCCCCGAGACCTCGATCGCCACGGCGCTCGCGCACGTGCGCCGGCAGGACCTCGCACCGGCGCTCGCGTCGATGGTGTTCGTCGCGCGTCAGCCGCTCGAGACCCCGACCGGGCGGTTCCTCGGCGTCGTGCACCTCCAGCGGATGCTGCGCGAGGCGCCGCACGAGTCCATCGGCGCGATCATGGACTCCGACATCGACGCCGTGAAGGCCGACGCTCCGCTCCTGCAGGTCACGCGCCTGCTCGCGACCTACAACCTGCTCGCCCTCCCGGTCGTGGACGGCGAGAAGCGGCTGCTCGGCGCGGTCAGCGTCGACGACGTGCTCGACCACCTGCTGCCGGAGGACTGGCGCGGGCTCGACGACGAGCCACCGGGCGTGAGTCCCGCGACGGCACCCGCCGCGACGACACCAGGCACGAGCCCGACGGGAGGCCCTCATGCCTGAGCGTCTCGACACCCCGAAGGAGACCCGGCGGACCCTGCTGCCGAAGGTCCAGGTCGACCAGGACGCGTTCGGAAAGATCGCCGAGGGCATCGCGCGGTTCATGGGGACACCGCGGTTCCTCGCCTACATGACGGTGTTCGTCGTGGTGTGGCTCAGCTGGAACTCCATCGGCCCGTTCTCGCTGCGCTTCGACTCGCAGAAGTTCGGCTTCACGCTGCTCACGCTGATGCTGTCGCTGCAGGCGTCGTACTCGGCGCCGCTCATCCTGCTCGCGCAGAACCGCCAGGTGGACCGTGACCGCGTCGCGGCCGAGCAGGACCGCCAGGGCGCCGAGCGCAACCTCGCCGACACCGAGTTCCTGGCCCGCGAGATCGCCGCGCTGCGCATCGCGCTGTCCGAGGTCGCGACCCGCGACTTCGTCCGCGGCGAGCTCCGTGACCTCCTCGAGGGGCTGGCCGCCGAGCGGGCGAACGGCGGCGACACCGACCAGGCACCGGGTGCCGACGCGGGCGCGGGCGCTCCATCGTCGTCGGCACGACCGGCAGGGGCGAACGGCCCATCGACGGGCTGACGACTCGACCTACGATGGTGCCCATGTCCGCCCTCACCGATCCCACCCTTCTCGCCGACGCCGTCCGCGCCACCCTCGTCGGCGTCATCGACCCGGAGATCCGTCGCCCGATCACCGAGCTCGGGATGGTCCGGTCCGTCGAGGTGACCCCCGGCGGCGCGCTCGACGGCGGCCCGCTCGTCACGGTCGGGCTCGACCTGACGACGCAGGGCTGCCCGCTCAAGGACACCCTCACGAAGGACATCACGGCGGCCGCGCGGACGGTCGAGGGCGTCACGGACGTCCGGGTCGCGATGGGCGTGATGTCCCCCGAGCAGCGCACCGAGCTGCGGACGATGCTGCGCGGCGGCTCGCCCGAGCCCGTCATCCCGTTCTCGCTGCCGACCTCGCTGACGAAGGTCTACGCGATCGCGTCCGGCAAGGGCGGCGTCGGCAAGTCGTCGGTGACGGCCAACCTCGCGTGCGCCATGGCGGCCGACGGGCTGCGGGTCGGCATCGTGGACGCCGACATCTACGGCTTCTCGATCCCCCGCATGCTCGGCGTGACACGCCCGCCGACGAAGGTCGACGACATGCTCCTGCCGCCGATCGCCTACGACGTCAAGGTCGTGTCGATCGGCATGTTCGTGCCGGCCGGGCAGCCGGTCGTGTGGCGCGGCCCGATGCTGCACCGGGCGCTGCAGCAGTTCCTGGCCGACGTGTTCTGGGGCGACCTCGACGTGCTCCTCCTGGACCTGCCCCCCGGTACGGGAGACATCGCGATCTCGGTCGCGCAGCTGCTGCCCTCCTCGGAGCTCCTCGTCGTGACGACCCCGCAGGTCGCGGCGGCCGAGGTTGCCGAGCGGGCCGGGTCGGTCGCGCTGCAGACGCGTCAGCACGTCGTCGGTGTGCTGGAGAACATGTCGTGGCTCGTGCAGCCCGACGGCTCACGCCTCGAGCTGTTCGGCTCGGGCGGCGGCGCCGTCGTCGCGGAGAACCTGTCGCGCGCGATGGGGGCGCCCGTCCCGCTGCTCGGTCAGGTGCCGCTCGACATGGCGCTGCGCCAGGCGGGCGACGAGGGCACGCCCATCGTGCTCGCCGACCCCGACTCCCCGAGCGCCGTCGTGCTCCGCTCGGTCGCGCGGACGCTCGCATCCCGGTCGCGCGGGCTGGCCGGTCGGTCGCTCGGGCTGTCCCCCGTCGCGCACTGACCCGTCGTCGGCTCGGCGGTCTCTCGCCGACCTGACGCGGACCGGCCAAGGTCCCGACGACCGGCCTGTTGGTTTCTGTTCGACTGTGGTGAATACTGTCCACATGCTCGCGCCGCAGCGTCAGGATCGGATCCTGGCCCAGATCCGCGCGCACGGCGCCGTGCGGGTCACGGACCTCGTCGACGAGCTGGACGTCTCCGACATGACCGTGCGGCGCGACATCTCCGAGCTCGCCCGGGCCGGCCTCGTCCGACGCGTGCACGGCGGTGCGGTGGCCCCCGAGCCTGCCGGCCGCTCGACCCACGAGCCAGGCTTCGAGACCAAGCGGACGTGGGCCGCCGCCGAGAAGGCAGCCATCGCCCGCGAGGCGCTCGCGACGATCGAGCCCGGGCAGGCCATCGCCCTCTCGGCCGGCACGACGACGCACCTGCTCGCCGAGCTCATCGCCGCCGACCTGTCGCTGCGACCGCTGACGGTCGTGACGAACTCGCTCCCGGTCGCCGACGCGCTGCACCACGCACCGAGCCAGGCCGGCCACGCCGCGCTCGAGGTCATCCTCACGGGCGGGGTCCGGACGCCGTCCGACGCGCTCGTCGGGCCGGTCGCCGATGCCGCGATCGAGCGGCTGCGCGTCGACCGCGCGTTCCTCGGCGTGCACGGGCTCGACCGGCGCGGCGCGACGACCCCGAACCTGCTCGAGGCCGCGACCGATCAGGCCCTGGTCGCGAGCGCCGCCCGGCTCACCGTGCTCGCTGACCACACGAAGTGGGGTGTCGTCGGGCTCGCCCGGATCGCCTCGCTCGACCAGATCGACCTGCTGCTCAGCGACGACGGGCTCCCCGCCGAGGCCCGCGCGATCCTCGAGGACACCGTCGGGCAGCTCGTGCTCGCCACCACGCCCACCACACCCAGCCCGCCCACCACGTCCGCCCCGCCCACCCCCGAGGACCTCTGATGACCGATCCCGCCCGCCCCGCCCGGGTCCGCCGCACCGCGACCCACCTGGCCGACGGCCGCGAGCTGATCTACTTCGACGACTCCGAGCCGTACGTCTCGGGTGGTGCGACGCGGCGGCTCGACGACCCGCGCCCGCTCGGCGACCGCTTCGAGGCGGCGACCTCCGACGACGCCGGCGGCGCGGCTGCCCCCGTGCAGGGCCCCGAGATGCGGCGCGACCCGCTGACGGGCGACTGGATCCCCATGGCGTCGCACCGCATGAACCGCACGTTCCTCCCCGCCGCGGACTCGTGCCCGCTGTGCCCGGCGCGCCCGGACGCCGCGTACTCCGACGGCGAGGTGCCGGACACGGACTACGACGTGGCGGTCTTCGAGAACCGGTTCCCCGCGCTCATGCGCGTCCCCGGCGTCACGCTCGAGGACGGCTGGGACGTCGACGGCGAGCCGCTGTGGCCCGCGCTCCCCGCAGCGGGCCGCTGCGAGGTCGTGTGCTTCAGCTCCGACCACACGAGCTCGTTCGCGGACCTGACCCCGGCGCGCGTCCGGACGATCATCGAGGCGTGGGCGGACCGCACCACGGAGCTCTCCGCCCTGCCGGGGATCGAGCAGGTCTTCTGCTTCGAGAACCGCGGCAAGGAGATCGGTGTCACGCTGCCCCACCCGCACGGACAGATCTACGCGTTCCCGTACCTGACCCCCCGCACGCAGGCGATGCTGCGCGAGGCCGCCGCGTACCGCGAGCGCACCGGGGGGAACCTCCTGGCCGACGTCGTCGCCGCGGAGCGCCGCGCCGGCACCCGCGTGATCCTCGAGACCGAGCACTGGACCGCCTACGTGCCGGCCGCGGCCCGCTGGCCCGTCGAGGTCCACCTCGCGCCGCACCGCGACGTCCCCGACCTGCCGTCCCTGACCGACGCGGAGCGCGACGACCTCGCGGTGACCTACCTCGAGCTGCTGCGCCGCCTTGACCGGTTCTTCGTCGAGCCCGACGGCACCCCGATACCCCTGCCGTACATCGCCGGGTGGCACCAGGCGGTCGTGGGCGACGGCCGCGAGCTCGGGCGGCTGCACCTCCAGGTGTTCTCGGTCCTGCGCGCCGCCGGCAAGCTCAAGTACCTCGCGGGCGTCGAGTCAGGCATGGCCGCCTGGATCAGCGACACCACGCCCGAGCGGGTCGCGTCGCGTCTGCAGGAGCTCGGCCGATGAGCGCGCCCCGGTGGATCCCGGCCTGGACCGGTGACGAGGGCGTCGCCCGAGCGCTGGCGGCGTTCGCTGCGCGCTTCGGGACCGACGGCGTCGCCCCGACCGTCTGGTCCGCTCCCGGCCGCGTCAACCTCATCGGCGAGCACACGGACTACAACGGCGGGCTGTGCCTGCCGATCGCGCTGCCGCACCGCACGTACGTCGCACTCCGGCCCGCTCCGGCCGGCAGCGACGTCGTCCGTCTGGCCTCGGCGCAGGAACCTGCTGCGGGGCTGATCGAGATGCGCCTGGCCGACGTCCGGCCGGGCGCCGTCGACGGGTGGACCGCGTACGTGCTCGGCGTCGCCTGGGCGCTCCGGCAGCCGGGCGCGCTGCCCGCCGGGTCCGACCCGTGGTCGATCGGCGGTTTCGATGCCGTCGTCGACTCGTGCGTGCCGTACGGCGCCGGCCTGTCGTCGTCCGCCGCCCTGGAGTCCGCGGTCGCCGTGGCGCTCGACGCGACCGCCGGGCTCGGGCTCGCCGGTCCGGCCGACGACCCGGACGACGCGGGCCGCGCGGTGCTCGCCGAAGCGTGCGTGCGCGCCGAGAACGAGGTCGCCGGGGCCCCCACAGGCGGCATGGACCAGTCGGCGTCCCTCCGGGCGCAGGCGGGCCACGCGCTGCTCCTCGACACCCTCGACGGCTCGGTCCGCCAGGTGCCGTTCGACCTCGCGGCCGACGGTCTCGCCCTCCTCGTCATCGACACCCGCGCCGAGCACGCGCTGGTCGACGGGCAGTACGCCGCCCGCCGGACGACGTGCGAGACCGCGGCGGCACGGCTCGGTCTCGGGACCCTGCGCGAGATCCACGAGACCGGCGGTCTCGCTGCGGCTCTCGCCACGCTCGCGGCCGATGACGGGGCTGAGGCGGATGTCGCCGTCCGCCGCGTGCGTCACGTCGTCACCGAGATCGCGCGGGTCGAGGAGTTCGTCGCGCTGCTCGACGCCGGGAAGGTCCACGAGGTCGGTCCGCTCATGGACGCGTCGCACGCCTCGCTGCGGGACGACTACGAGGTCTCGTGCCGCGAGCTCGACCTCGCGGTGGCGACCGCCCGCTCGGCCGGCGCGCTCGGAGCACGGATGACGGGTGGCGGCTTCGGCGGATCGGCGATCGCCCTCGTCGAGACCGACGCGGTCGAGCCCGTCGCGGCCGCGATCGCTGCGGCCTTCGACTCCGCCGGGCTCACGGCGCCGACCTTCTTGCTCTCCCCGCCGTCGGCCCCCGCGGGGTAGTCGGCGGGGGCGTCACCGCGCAGCACCCGACCCGCGAGTCATCCCACGGGGGGATATTCCCGGCGCCCGAACGTCGATAGGTTGCGCGTGCGGGGGCGACGGGTGTCGCCCCCGTCCATGACCACTCGAGGGGCAGCGCTGTGGGCATCACACGCAGGTTCATCTTCCCGACCGTGCGGATCATCCTGTGGGCGATCATCGCCGCGGCGCTCGTGAAGCTGGCGTTCACCGGCGCAGACATCACCCCGGTCGCCGACCCGCTGCGACCGACGGCCGAGATCGTCGAACCGCACGTGGCAGCCTCGGCAGGCACGATCACGAACACGGTGACGGTCAAAGCCGCCGTGGTCGCCGACGCCGCCACCTCGGTGCGCGCGACGCTCGCGGGCACGGTGACCAAGCTGCTCGCCAAGGACGGCCAGCAGGTCGACGCCGGCACGGCGATCCTGGTGATCACGCTCGAGACCCCGGTCGACCCGACGGTCACGACGGACCCCGAGACCGGCGTCCAGACCGTCACCGAGAACAAGCCGAAGGTCACGACGGCGACGATCAAAGCCCCGCATGCGGGCGCGCTCGCGCTCCCGACGCTCAAGGACCAGGTCGTCTCGGTGGGGGGCGTCGTCGCGACGGTGTCGCCCGGGACGATGTCGGTGTCCGGGACCCTGGCGCCCGACCAGCAGTACCGGCTGCTCGGCGCCCCTGCCGACGCCCAGGTCACGCTCAAGGGCGGCCCGGCGCCGTTCACGTGCTCGAACCTGCACATCGGCGCCGCGGCACCGACGACGGGCACCACCGACACCACCCAGGTCGCGGACACCACGGGGCAGTCCGCGTCCGGCGTGGTCACGTGCGCGATACCCGCAGGCGTCATCGCGTTCCCGGGCCTCGGCGCCGACATGGCGATCACGAACGGCACTGCCGAGAACGCCGTCGTCGTCCCTGTCACGTCCGTCCAGGGGTCGGTGCAGCACGGGAACGTCTGGGTGGTGCAGCCGGACGGCACGTCCGTGTCGAAGCCCGTGACGCTCGGCCTCACCGACGGCGAGACGGTCCAGATCGTCGAGGGCCTCGCCCTCGGCGACGAGATCCTGCAGTTCATCCCGGTCGGCGACGGCGGTGTGCCCGACTGCAGCGACCCCGCCTCGTTCGACCCGGTGAAGTGCGCCGGATGAGCCTCCTCGAGCTGACCGACGTCACGCGGTCCGTCCGCCTGCCCGACGACCGGGTCCTGCACATCCTGCGCGGCATCACGCTGTCGGTCGACGCGGGCGAGCACATCTCCGTCGTCGGGCGCTCGGGCACCGGCAAGTCCACGCTGCTCAACATCCTCGGCCTGCTCGACGAACCCACCTCGGGCAACTACCTCCTCGAGGGGACGGCGGTCACCCGGCTGTCGGGCCGTCGCCGGGCCCGACGACGCGGGGACGACTTCGGCTTCGTGTTCCAGCAGTTCAACCTGCTCCCGGGCCGCACGGCGCTCGAGAACGTCGCTGCGCCCCTCATGTACGCACGCGGAAGCGCGTTCTGGCGCAGGTTCCGCCTCGCCGCGGCCATGCTCGACCGGGTGGGGCTCGGCGACCGTCTCGACGAGATGCCCGACAAGCTCTCGGGCGGTGAGCAGCAGCGCGTCGCGATCGCCCGCGCGCTCGTGCGAAGCCCCCGCGTGATCCTCGCCGACGAGCCGACGGGCGCGCTCGACGTCGACACGGGCGGGGAGATCATGAGCCTGCTCGACGAGATCGCGTCGCAGACGGGCGCGGCCCTGATCGCCATCACGCACGACCTGGCCGTCGCCGCGCGTGCCCAGCGGCACTACCGGCTCACGGAGGGTGTGCTCGTCCCCATCACGCTCAACGCACCCGGCCGGATCACGGAATGGGTCGGCGACGTCCCGACCGACCGACCCGACGACGACGACGCCGCGACCCTGTCATGAGCGGCATCGTCGGCACGATCGTCGAGGCCTGGGACGAGCTGCGGATCCACAAGCTGCGCGTCCTGCTCGCGCTCATCGGTGTCGCGGTCGCCGTGACCGCGATCACCGGCGTCACCGCGGCGGTGCAGATGATGAACCAGGCGTTCAAGGAGTCCGCCGACCGTCAGAGCGGACGGTCCGTCACGCTCGACCTGTACGCGTGGCCGATGGGCGCGGGCGGCACGACGACGCCGACCCCGCAGCAGTACGCCACCGAGTTCGACCGGATCGTCGATCGCTACGACATCACGTACGCGACCCGACAGCTGGGCGGACCGATGCGGTTCCGGTTCCCCACGGGCACGGCCATCGTCAACGCGCAGGTCGTCGACCCCGACTACGGGGTCATCACACGCTTCCGGACGATCCAGGGGCGCTGGTTCACCGACGACGACGCCCAGCGGTTCGCACCGGTCGCCGTCGTCAACGAGGCGTTCCTCGCCGCGCTCGGCGTCACCGACCTGTCGTCGCACCCGACGGTCCAGCTCGGGACCGACACCCCCGTGCGGACCGAGGTGATCGGCGTCTACCACGACGAGTGGAGCGGTGCTCAGCCGTCGGCGTACCTGCTCTACGACCACGCCACCCGGTGGGGTCTGCTCGGCGCCGAGATGGCCGACCAGCCGCCGAGCTTCAAGATCTGGGTACCGCCGGACCTCGCCGCCGAGCTGCGTCCCCTGCTCAAGCGCGACCTGGCCGCGGCACTCCCCGGCACCCAGATCGAGGTGCCGGAGCCGTTCAGCGGCCAGAACGTGCTCGACGGCGCGACTCGGTGGGTCGTCCTCGGCATCGGCGGGTTCTCGCTGCTGCTCGGCGGGCTCGGGCTCGTCAACATCGCGCTCGTCACCGTGCGGTTCCGGATCCGCGAGATCGGCATCCGGCGCAGCTTCGGCGCGACCTCCGGCCGCGTGTTCTTCGGGGTCCTCATGGAGTCCGTGGTGGCGACGGTGGTCGCCGGAGTGGTCGGGGTCGTGATCGCCGTCGCGGTGATCAAGAACATCCCCATCGAGAAGGTGTTCGGCGGCAGCATCGAGGACATGCCACCGTTCCCGGTCGCGGCGGCCGTCACGGGCATGGTGTGCGCGACGGCGGTCGGCGCCCTGGCCGGACTGATCCCCGCGATCGTCGCCGTCCGCGTCAAGGTCATCGACGCGATCCGGTACTGAGGATGCGCACCGGAAGGCCGCTGACGGTGCGGGGCGGCTCCGGGACACGTCTCCACAACTGCAACAAGTGACTTGCACATCAGATCAGTTAGTGCAACCCTGTGATTGCAGTTGTCGACCGGAGGAAACCGACCGGAAGGAACAGACTCATGACCACCACCGCCAACCAGCCCGCTGTCGCCGACGCCAGTGAGCTCACCGTCAGGCGCACCATCACCATCGCGGCACCCGTCGAGAGGGTCTGGGCCGCGATCACCGAGGCCGAGCACATCGCGAAGTGGTTCGGCCAGGCCGCCACCCTCGACGAGGTCGCCGTCGGCGCAACCGGCGTGTTCTCGTTCGAGGGCTACGGGGACTTCCCGGTGCGGATCGAGGAGCTCGACCCGCCCAGGACGATCGCCTACCGATGGAGCAACGACAACGCTCGGGCGCTCGACCCCGACCAGGTCGACCCGCACCGTTCGACGGTCTTCCGTTTCACCCTCGAGCCGCTCGACGGTGGCACCCAGCTCACGGTCGTCGAGTCCGGGTTCGGCACCCTGGCTGATCCGGCCGCGAGCCTCGAGAGCAACCGCATGGGCTGGACCTCCGAGCTCGACGAGCTCGTTGCCTACCTCGAGGACGGGTCGTGACCACGAGGACCCTCGTGCCGGTGTTCGCGGCGCTCGGCGACGAGACCCGGTGGAGCATCCTGGTGGCCCTCGGCGAGGGCGACGCGTCGGCGTCGGCCCTCGCCGGGCGGCTCCCGGTCACCCGCCAGGCCATCGCGAAGCATCTCGCAGTGCTGCACGACGTCGGGCTTGTCGAGTCCGTGCGCGTCGGCCGCGAGCTGCGCTACCGAGTGCTCGGCTCGACGCTCAGTGCGACCGCGCGCAGCCTCGACCGCATCGGCGCCGAGTGGGAGAGCCGCCTGACCGCGATCAAGGGGATCGCGGAGAGCCTGGAGGCCGGGGAGGTCCGGGGCGGCGAGCCGCGGGGCGGCTCCGCCTAGAGGTCGTAGGTCGCCACGAGCGGGGCGTGGTCGCTCCAGCGGGCGTCGTAGGTGGGGGCCCGGTCGACGTCGACCGACACCGCCGCGTCGGCCAGGTCCCCGGTGGTCAGCTGATAGTCGATGCGCCAGCCCGAGTCCGTGTCGAACGCCTTGCCTCGCCAGGACCACCACGTGTACGGCCCGGGGCCCTCACCGCCGAGCTCCCGACCGAGGTCGTGCCACCCGAGGTCGTCGAACCACCGGTCGAGGTACGCGCGCTCCTCGGGGAGGAACCCGGCGGCCTTGAGGTTGCCCTTCCAGTTCTTGATGTCGACGTTGCGGTGCGCGATGTTGAGGTCGCCCGCGACGACCGCGAGCCCGCCACCCTCCGCGAGCTCACCGAGGCGGGCCGTGACGCGGTCGAGGAACGCGTACTTCTCCTCCATCGAGGGCGTGCCGACCGTGCCCGAGTGGATGTAGGTCGAGACGACCGTGAGGGTGCGCGCGGGTGCGCCGTCGCTCGCGGGGAGCTCGAGGTCCGCCTCGACCCAGCGGCCCGTCTCCCCCGGCACGTCGGAGCCGAGCCCGATGCGGACCGCGCTCATCGGCAGGCGCGAGACGATCGCCACGCCGGCACGACCCTTGAAGTCGCTCTCCTGGTGGGCCAGGTCCCACTCGCTCGTGGGGAAGAAGTCGCTGAGGATCTCGTCGGGTGCACGCACCTCCTGGAGCAGGAGCACGTCCGGCGTACGGGTCTGGATCCACGGACCCATGCCGCGCTTGAACGCGGCCCTGATCCCGTTCACGTTGGCAGTTGCGATCGTCAGCACGGGCCCATCCAACAGCACGGGACCCACACCCCGTCCCGACCGTCCGCCGGGCGCCGACCTGGCCGCGGGCCGACAGCAGCCTCGCCCAGGCACGGCACCGCCCGGGTGCCGGTGCTCCGAGGAGCGCCGGCACCCGGGCGGTCACCAGCCGCGCGTCAGGGCCTGTGCACCCGGACCGTCAGCACCGAGCTGCTCGTCGTTCCCGCAGCGTTCGCGAGCTCGGCGCGGTAGGTGTGCTTGCCCACCGACCGACCCGTGACCGTCGTCGAGGCCGACTGCGGGCCGAGACCCGCGCTCGCGGACATCGCCTGGGTGTCGATCAGGACGCCGTCCTCGTAGAGCCGGTACGTCGTGGCGGGGGTCCCCCACCACTTCACGGCCGTGACCGTGTACGACCCGTTGCCGTCCCAGTTGTCGGAGAACAGGAACGGCTTGCCGGGGTTGGCGTCGGTGACCTTCACCGTGACCGAGGTGGTCGCCGTCGTGCCCTTGAGGTTCGACAGCTCGCCGGTGTACACGTACGTGCCGTTGACCCGTCCCGTCAGGTGCACCTCGACGTGCTGGGCGTTCGGCGTGCGGTCCACGAGCGACTCGGTGTGGATCAGCACGCCGTTCTCGTAGAGCTTGAACGTCGTGCCGTTCTGACCCCGGCGCAGATCGGCCGAGATCGTGTAGTCGCCGTCGTGCAGACCGCGGGGCCACCCGTTGTCGCTGCTCAGGACGGCCCGACCGGGCGCCTTCGGCGGGATCGGGACTCCGGGGGCAACCGTCACCGGGATCGTCACCGTCGTGCCCGACGGCGCGGCGACCAGGCGCAGCGTCGCTGCCCCCACGACGTCCCGGGGGACGACCACGGACACCTGGGCTGCGCCCGCCGTGACCGGCACCTGCACCGGCGTTGCGGCGCTCCCGACCCAGGAGGCCGTGAGCGTCGTGTTGGCGGGGCTGCCGAGCGACGTCAGGTCCAGCTTCGCGACGCCGAACGCCAGGGTGTCGTCCTGCGTCGCCGCGCTCGGCAGACCGGTGACCTGCACGGCGTGCCGCGCGAAGCTCGGCGAGACCGGCTGGTTGGCCGTCAGGTAGGCGATCCACGCGTCCCGGTCCACGAGTCCCGAGTCACGCACGTCGGTCGACGACTGGAAGATCCGGAAGTTGTCGCCGCCCGTCGCGAGGAAGTTGAACGTGCCGACCCGGTAGGACGCAGTCGGGTCGAGCGCTACCCCGTCGATGGTCACCGAGGTGATGCGGCTGCCTGCGGCGAGCGACGCGTCGTAGGTGTACGACACGTTGTCCGACAGGCCGAGCTGCAGGTAGGGCCGCGACGGCACGGTGCCGTCGGGGTTGGTCTGCCACTGCTGCTCGAGCATGGTCGTGAGCTGCGCACCGGTCAGCGAGACCGTCCACAGGTTGTTGAGGAACGGCAGGACCGCGTTCGCCTGGGCGTACGTGATCTGGCCGTCCAGCGCAGGACCGGCGGGGCTGTAGGACGACTGCTTCGCGAACAGGTCGCTCCGCAGGCCGCCCGGGTTGACGACGCCGATCTGGGCGCCGCCGCGCAGCGGGTCGCTGAGCGAGGCACGCAGCGAGTTCGCGACGAGGTTGCCCAGAGTCGACTCCGACGCGCGGTCGTCGCGCGACGTCCCGACGTAGGCCGTCGTGATGTCGGCCGTGAGCGAGCCCACGACCTTGTTGCCCTCGACCGCGGCACTCGCGATCGCCGCGTCGACGATCGTCTTGACGGCCGCTGCCCGCGGGTACGTCGCGACCAGCGTTGCTGCCGGCGTCGTCGTGCGGGCCACGTTCGTCGCCTTGTAGGCGACGACGTCGTCCGTGGCGTTGTCGATCGTCAGCGTGATCTCGCCGACGAACGCCCCGTAGGAGCCCGTCTGCAGGATCGGCCGGGTGGCCGTCGTCGAGCCGGGGACCGGCGCGTCCCACGCGTACACCTTGTGGGTGTGGCCCGTGAAGATCGCGTCGACCTTGGCATCGGTCTGGGTGACGATCTTCGCGAACGCACCACCGGCCGCGACCTCCTGCTGGAGCGTCGCGCCGTCGGGCGTCCCTGCGCCCGCACCCTCGTGGTACTCGGCCACGAACACGTCGGCCTCGCCGTTGGCCTCGTTGCCGTCGCTCAGCTGCGCGACGACGCGGTTGACGGCGTCGACCGGGTCACCGAAGTCGAGCCCCGAGATGCCCGTGGGAGTGACGAGTGCGGGGGTCTCCTGGGTGACGGCCCCGATGACGGCGAGGCGCTTGCCCGCCACGTCGAGGACCTTGTACTCGGGCAGCGCGGGGGTCGTGGTGCCCTTGAGGTAGACGTTCGCACCGAGGTAGTCCCACGTCGCGTTCGTGCCGCCCGCCATGACACGGTCCGTGAGGTCGGCGAAACCACCGTCGAGCTCGTGGTTGCCGACCGCCGAGGCCTTCAGTCCGAGCGCGTTGAGCACGTCGATCGTGGGCTGGTCCTTGGCGACCGACGATGCGAACAGCGTCGCGCCGATGTTGTCACCCGCCGAGAGCAGGACCGTGTTGCCCTCACCCTTGGCCGCGCGCTCCTGCTCGATCGTCCCGGCGAAGTTGACGGTGTTGCCGTCGATCCGGCCGTGGAAGTCGTTGATGTTCAGCAGGGTCACGTCGGTCGTCGGGGGTGCCAGGTTGGCCTTGAGGCCGAGGATCACCGGGTCGTGGTCCGAGGACGCGAACGGGTCGGGCGCGTAGAACAGCGAGCCGTGGTAGTTGTACCGGCTGTACTCGAGCGCGATCGACTCCGGGGAGTTGATCGACCAGATGGTCGAGCCCGTCGAGCGCGCCATCATCGCGGCGTTCACGAGCACGTGGTCCAGCGAGCCCGAGAGCCCGCTGAAGCTGTACGAGTACTCCCCCGTCGCGAACTGCGAGGTGGCGTCGGTGTAGCCCGCCGAGTACAGCACCTGCAGCGGGTCCTCCTGGGTGTAGGAGTTGAAGTCGCCGAGCAGCGCGACCGCGGTGACCGGCGTCGTCGGGTACGACGCGAGGACGGTCGGGACCCAGGCCGCGAGAGCCGTGGCCTGCGCGACGCGCGACGCGTTGGACGCGCCCTGGCCGTCGCCGGTGTCGGCGTCGCCCGGCAGTGGTCCCGCCGAGCCCTTCGACTTCAGGTGGTTGACGGCGACGAAGAACGGCTCGCCGCCGCCGACCGGGGTGAACGCCTGACCGATCGGCTCGCGCGCGTTGGCGAACGCCTGACCGTCGGCGCTCGCGGTGCCCAGCGCGCGGGAGTCGCTGAGCCGAGTGACGGCCGTCGTGCGGTAGATGAGCGCGTTGGTGATCGCGTCCTGGAGGTCGACGGCCGGGAGCTCCGTCGACGAGGGCACGAACGCCCAGTGCGCGGCCGGGTCGGCCGCGTTGAGCGCACCGACGAGCGTGCTCACCGCGGTGTCGACCGGGTCGCCGAGCGCCACGGAGTTCTCGATCTCCATGAGGCCGACGACGTCCGCGTCGAGCGAGTTGATCGCGGCGACGATCTTGGCCTGCTGACGTGCGAGGCTCGCCGCGTCCCAGGCTCCGCGCGGGCCGGTGCCCGGGCAGGTGTTGACGGTGATCGGGTTGCCGGCACGGTCGTTGTACGACGTGCAGCCGGCGACGGCCACCCCGAGCGTGGTGAAGTAGTTGAGCACGTTGAACGACGAGACCCGCAGGTCGGCGCCCGCGAGCGCCGCCGTGTCGGGGGCGTCGGTGCGCGTGTTCTTGAACTGTGCGCGCTCCGCGAGCGGCGTGGTGTCCGTGACCCGCGTCGTGGGGTTGAGCTTCCACGCGGAGTTCCGGTAGTCGACGATCAGCGGCTGCGTGAACTGCACCTGCGCGCCGACCCGGACGGGGTTCGTCAGCGAGACGTACGGGGGCGTCAGGCCGGAGTTCGCCGCGGAGAGGAAGTTCGTCGTGGCGCCGTCGTCGAGCACGACCTTGCGCGCGGCGTTGTTGGCAGCTGCGGCGAGGGCCTCGGCCGAGCCGGGCCGGCCGACCTCGGTCGGCTGCAGCAACGGCGAGGTGCCGAACGCGAGGCCGACCTCGCCGTACTGGTTCGTGGAGTAGGTGTTCGTCACGGTGTAGTCGCCCGTGGGGGCGAACAGCATCGACTCGAGCGGCTCACGCGCGGCGTCGGTCGCGGGCCAGGCGGCGACCGCGGGGGTCACCGGGTCGACTGCGTCGGCGCCGACCTCGACGGTGGTTGCGGTCAGCTCGGTGAGGCCGTTGAACTCGCTCACGGCGCCGGTGACGCGCACGTACTGACCGATCTGCGCGGTCACACCCGACTGCTGGTAGACGAACACCGCGTCGGAGGCCGTGTGCGTGGCGTCGATCGTGCCACCCGTGCCGGGCGTCTGGATCACGAAGCCCGCGATGCCACCCGTCGGGTAGGTCGCGGTCACGACTCCGGCCGTGGTCACGGTCTGACCGACGAGCGGGCTCGCGGCGCCGGCGCCCTGGATCTCGGCGATCGGGACGACGGCCGAGGGCGTGCTGGGCGAGGGTGTCGGGGTCGGCGTCGGCTCGCCCGTCGTCGCGGCGGTCGGCGTCGGCGCCCCGGCACGGAAGTCGGCCGCGTTGTCGGCCGTGGTCACGTAGCCGGTCCGGGAGATCGAGGTGGTCGCGCTCGGCGCGGGTGCTGCGGCGGTGCCCGCGAACGCGGCGCCGGTCCCGAAGCCCACGAGGTCGACGACGGCGGTGTCGCTCGCGCAGGCGGTGGTGACGCAGGTCAGCTTCGTGGTCGACGAGACGAGGGCGACATTGCCGTTCGCCGCGGCGAGGTTGACCGTCGCGCTGCTCGCATCGGGCGTCGGGAGGTTCGAGACCGTCGTGGCGCCCGTCTGCGAGGCGGCCTGGACGAGGTAGGTGCTGTGCGCGGGGATCGAGCCGACGAGCGGGATGAGCCCGCTCCAGCTCGTCCCGGCCGCCGACGCGTACTGCAGCGACCACGTCGACACGTCGAGCGCGGTGTCGGCGCCGTTGTAGAGCTCGATGAAGTCATGGGTCAGCACTGACCCGGAGTTGCCGCCGCCGCCGTAGATCTCGCTGATGACGACCGAGGACGTCGATGACACGGCGGCGAAGCCGGGAGTGATCCCGGGGACGGCGAGTGCGGCAGCAGCCGCGACAGCGACGGTCGACCGTCGCAGCCATGGGTGGTTCAGGAGCATGCGGTGATCCCCTCCGAGCGCGGGCGTTGCCCGCGACGTGACCGAGCACAGGGTCCGGGTGTGGACGGTGCGCAGGCACCGACGACGTGCCCGGGCCGGTAGGCCAGGTCTACGCAGATGCTGTGACGCGCATGTGCGTCACCGGTGAACCCTGTGTGAACATCTCACATATCGGGCGGATCGGAGAAGGGGGACACCCGTTCGGGTGTCCGGGCATCAGGCGCCGAGCGCACGCTCCGCGGACTCGACGACGTTGTTGAGGAGCATCGCGCGGGTCATCGGGCCGACCCCGCCGGGGTTCGGGGAGATCCACGCGGCGATCTCGGCGACGCCCGGGTCCACGTCGCCGGCGATGCGCGTCGCGCCCGTCTCCGGGTCGGTGACGCGCGAGACGCCGACGTCGACGACGACGGCGCCGGGCTTGACGATGTCCGCCGTGATGATCCCCGGGACCCCTGCCGCGGCGATGATGACGTCCGCGTGCCTGGTGTGCTCTGCCAGGTCGTCGGTGCCGGTGTGCGTCAGCGTGACGGTCGCGTTGACCGCCCGCCGGGTCAGCAGCAGCCCGATCGAGCGTCCGACGGTCGTGCCGCGGCCCACGACCACGACGTCGGCCCCCGCGAGCACGACGCCGTGCCGCTCGAGCAGCTCGATGATGCCGCGCGGCGTGCACGGCAGCGGGGAGGTGATCTCCTGGTTGACGCGCAGCACGAGGCGCCCCAGGTTCGTCGGGTGCAGGCCGTCGGCGTCCTTGTCGGGGTCGACGAGCTCGAGCACCCGGTTCGTGTCGATCCCGTGCGGGAGCGGCAGCTGCACGATGAAGCCCGTGCACTCGGGGTCGGCGTTGAGCCGCGCGACGGCGGCCTCGATGTCCTGCTGCGTCGCCGTGGCGGGCAGGTCCTCACGGATCGAGGCGATCCCGACCTCCGCGCAGTCCTTGTGCTTGCCGTTGACGTACCACCGCGAGCCGGGGTCGTCGCCGACGAGCAGCGTGCCAAGACCCGGTCGCACGCCCTTGGCCGCGAGCGCGGCGACCCGGACGGTCAGCTCGGCCTTGATCGCGGCGGCGGTTGCCGTGCCGTCGAGCACCTGTGCAGTCATGTCTGTCTCCTGGCGGACGCGGCAACCTCGCCCCCGACGGCTCCGCGTGCGGAACGGTCGGGGGCGAGGTCGCGGGCGGGTGAGGTCAGTACTGCTGGAGGCCCTCGTACAGCGGGTGCGCCTCGGCCAGCTTGGCGGCGCGGGCGCGCAGCGAGTCGACGTCGGCCGACGCGCCGTTGACGAGGGCCGTGGCGATGATGTCCGCGACCTCCGTGAACTCGGCGTCCCCGAAGCCGCGGGTCGCGAGCGCGGGGGTGCCGATCCGCAGGCCCGACGTGACGCGCGGAGGCCGCGGGTCGAAGGGCACCGCGTTGCGGTTCACCGTGATGCCGACCCCGTGCAGGAGGTCCTCGGCCTGCTGGCCGTCGAGGTCCGAGTGCCGCAGGTCGACGAGCACGAGGTGGACGTCCGTGCCGCCGGTCAGGACGGACACGCCCGCAGCGGCGACGTCGGGCGCCAGGAGGCGGTCGGCGAGGATCCGCGCGCCGGCGAGCGTGCGCTCCTGCCGCTCACGGAACTCCGCGGAGCCGGCGATCTTGAACGACACGGCCTTCGCGGCGATGACGTGCATGAGCGGGCCGCCCTGCTGGCCCGGGAACACCGCGGAGTCGATCTTCTTGGCGAACTCCTCGCGGCTGAGGATGAAGCCCGAGCGCGGGCCGCCGAGCGTCTTGTGGACCGTCGAGGACACCACGTCGGCGTGCGGCACGGGGCTCGGGTGCAGGCCCGCGGCGACGAGCCCGGCGAAGTGGGCCATGTCGACCCAGAGCTTCGCGCCGACCTCGTCCGCGATCGAGCGGAACGCGGCGAAGTCGAGCTGGCGCGGGTACGCCGACCAGCCGCCGATGATGACGTCGGGGCGCTGGGCGAGCGCGGCCTCGCGGACCTTGTCCATGTCGACGAGGAACGTCTCGGGGTCGACCCCGTACGCGCCGACCTCGTAGAGCTTGCCCGAGAAGTTGATCTTCATGCCGTGCGTCAGGTGGCCGCCGTGCGCGAGCTCGAGGCCGAGGATCTTGTCGCCCGCGTTGATGAGCGCGTGCAGGACGGCGGCGTTCGCGGTCGCGCCCGAGTGTGGCTGGACGTTCGCGTGGTCGGCGCCGAACAGCGCCTTGGCCCGGGTGATCGCGAGGGTCTCGGCGATGTCGACCTGCTCGCAGCCGCCGTAGTAGCGCTTGCCCGGGTAGCCCTCGGCGTACTTGTTCGTCAGGACGGAGCCCTGCGCCTGCAGGACGGCGCGCGGCACGAAGTTCTCGCTCGCGATCATCTCGAGGGTGCTCTGCTGGCGGGCCAGCTCACCGTCGAGCACCGCGGCGATCTCGGGGTCGACCACGGACAGGGACTGGTCCAGCAAGGGGGACTGATCGGCGCTCATGTGTCTCCTCGGCAGTCAGCGGGTGTGCGCGGCCCGGCACACGGATGGGCACGCACACAGATGGTGTGGTGACCGGGGGCCCAGGCGTCCGACCCGTAGTCTGCTGCTGCGTCGCTCCCCGGTGGTGTTCCACCCGTTGCGCCAGTTGCGACGGGCACAGCCTACCAATGCCCACCCGTGCCGCGGTGCGGGGGTCAGAGCGTCGCGTCGTGCCCGAGGATCTTGCGCAGGTAGGCGTACGTGAGGTCTCCGGCGGTCTGGTCGTGCTGGTGCTCGTAGCCGTGCTTCGCGTACAGCGCGAGGTTCTGCACCGAGTCGCGGCCCGTGAAGACCCAGACCTCGGACGTGTCGTCGGGCAGGAGCGGCAGGATCGCGAGCAGGAGCTGCGTGCCGACACCCTTGCCCTGGAGGTCCGGTGCGACCGCGAGGCGGCCGAGCGTGGCCTTCGTGCCCTCGAGCAGCACCCGGATCGAGCCGACGAGCCGGTGGCCGTCCCATGCGCCGAGCGTGATGACGTTCGGGTCCGCGAGGTCCGCGCGCAGCTCCTCGAGGGTCTGCGTCAGGGGCGGGATATTGGGATCTCCGTACATCTGCGCCTCGCTGACGAACGCCGCACGGCGCACCGTGAGCAGCTCACCCGCATCGGCGTCGGTCACGGTCCGGATCTGCACCTCGGGCTCGCTCATGGCCCCATCGTCGCACCACCGCTGGCGACGCGTTGCACGACGCGCTCCCGTCCGCCTCGGCTACCGTGGGGCCTCGTGTCCTCCACAGCGCCTGCCGGGCCGACCTCGCCGACCACGCCGTCCGCCGCGACGCCCTGGGTCCTGACGCTCTCGTGCCCCGACCGGCCCGGGATCGTGCACGCCGTGGCGGGCCTGCTCGCCGAGCACGGGGGCAACATCACGGAGTCTCAGCAGTTCGGGGACCCGCTGACCGGCCTGTTCTTCATGCGCGTCCAGGTCACGTCGACGGCGTCCCGCGCCGACCTGGAGCTCGCCCTCGCCGAGCTCGCCGCGCGGTTCTCCATGACCTGGACGCTCGACGTCGCGGGACGCCCGATCCGCACCCTGATCCTCGGGTCGACCGCGGCGCACTGCCTCAACGACCTCGCGTTCCGCCAGCGCTCGGAGAACCTGCCGATCGAGATCGTCGCGGTCGTGTCCAACCACACGGTGCTCGCGGACCTGGCGCGGTTCTACGACATCCCGTTCCACCACATCCCCGTGACTGCCGCGACGAAGGCCGCTGCCGAGGCCCAGCTCCTCGCGCTCGTCGAGGAGCTCGACGTCGAGCTCGTCGTGCTCGCGCGCTACATGCAGATCCTGTCGGACGACCTGTGCCGCGCGCTGGCCGGTCGGATCATCAACATCCACCACTCGTTCCTGCCGTCGTTCAAGGGTGCTCGCCCGTACGCGCAGGCCCACGACCGCGGCGTCAAGCTCATCGGCGCGACCGCGCACTACGTGACGGGCGACCTGGACGAGGGGCCGATCATCGAGCAGGACGTCGAGCGCGTCGACCACACCCGGGGCGTCGAGGACCTCGTCGCCCTGGGCCAGGACGTCGAGCGCCGGGCGCTGGCCAAGGCCGTCCGCTGGCACGCCGAGCACCGCGTGCTGCTCGACGGGCACCGCACCGTCGTCTTCCGCTGACCTGACCTGACTTTGCCTGACCCGACGGGCCGGTCAGCAGACCCGGCAACGGTGCTCAGACCTCGCGCGCCCGGCGCATGAGCGTGTCGATGGCGATCGCCAGCGCGAGCACCAGCCCGGTGATGACGTAGCGCACCGCCGTGTCGAGGTTCAGCAGCGTGAGACCGCTCGAGATCGACTGGATGACGAGCACGCCCAGCAGCGCCGACCACGCACTCCCGCGGCCACCGAAAAGGCTCGTGCCACCGATGACGGCCGCGGCGATCGCCGTGAGGTTCGTGTCGCCCCCGCCGGTCGCCTGGTTCGCAGCGGCGAGCCGGCCGACGGACAGCACGCCGCCGAGCGCGGCGAGCGTCGAGCACGCGACGAACACCGAGACGAGCGTGCGCCGGACGGGGATTCCCGCGCGGCGCGCCGACTCGACGTTGCCGCCGACGGCGCGCACCGCCCTGCCCCAGCGGGTGCGGCGCAGCAGCAGGTCGACGACAGCGACGAGGCCGACGAAGAGCGCGAAGGTCACCCCGACGCCCCGGTTGGTGTTGAGGTAGGCGACGCTCGCCCCGAGCACGACCGCGAGCGCCCCGACGCGGACACCGAGGTCGACCGGGGACGCGACGGGCAGCTCGGCCCGCAGGCGCCGGGAGCGCTCGACCATGAGCATCGTGGCGTACCCGAGCACGACCGCCGCGACGATCGCCGAGGAGGCCGCGGGCGCCAGGAAGCCCTGTTGGCTGAGCCGGACGAGCGTGGATCGGAACGGGAGGTTCACCGAGCCCGTCGGCCCGAGGACGCGCAGCTGCAGACCGGCGAACACGAGCAGTCCCGCGAGGGTCAGGACGAAGCTCGGGAGCCCGAGCCGTGTCGTGAGCGCGCCGTACAGCACCCCGACGACCGCTCCGACGCCGAGCGCGACGACGACCGCGAGCAGCGTCGGCCACCCGAGCTGCACCGACCCGATCGCGACGACGGCCGCGGCCAGGCCGCTGACCGACCCGACGGACAGGTCGATCTGCCCGACCAGCAGCACGAGCACGATGCCGAGCGCGATGACCCCGGTCGCGGCGCACTGGAGCGTGAGGTTGACGAGGTTGTCGCTCGACAGGAAGTGCGGGTTGAGCAGCTGGAACACGAGCCAGATCACGACGAGGGCACCGACGATGGGCAGCGTCCCGAGCTGTCCGCTGCGCATGCGCTGGGTGAGGGCGGCGCGCAGGCCGCGCAGTCCCCCGGTCGGTCCCGGTGCACCGGTGCGTGCACGCGTCGAGGCGGTCATGTGACGTTCTCCTCTCGGCGTGGCGGGCGCGTGCGTCGGCCGACCGGTGTCGCGCCGGTCATCGCGGCGATCAGGTCCTCGTAGCTGACCTGGTCGGCGTCGAACACCCCGTTCGTGCGGCCGAGCCGCAGGACGACGATGCTGTCGGCGACGGCCTGGACGTCGACGATCGAGGAGCTGATGAGCACCACGGCGTGGCCGTCGTCGCGCAGCCGCTCGACGAGGTTGAGCACCTCGGCGGTCTGGGTGATGCCGAGCGCCGCGGTCGGCTCGTCGAGCACGACGACACGCGGGTCGCCGAGCAGCGCCCGGGCGATCGCGACAGCCTGGCGCTGCCCCCCGGTGAGTGCGCCGACGGGCACACGCACAGACGGAACCCGCGCGGCGAGCTTGTTGAGCAGGCTCCAGGCCTCCTTCTCCATCGCGACCTCGTCGAGGACGGGACCGAGCGTCACCTCCTGCCCGAGGAACAGGTTCTCCACGACGTCGAGGTTCGCGCACAGCGCTCCGTCCTGGAACACCGTCGCGATCCCGAGCGCACGGGCGAGACCGGGCGACGCGAGCGTCACGGGCCGGCCGTCGAGCTCGACCAGCCCGGAGTCGGGCACGAGCGCCCCCGACAGCACGCCCGCGAGGGTCGACTTGCCCGCGCCGTTGTCGCCCACGACCGCCACGACCTCGTGGGTGCGCACGTCGAGGTCGACGTGCGCGAGCGCCCGCACGGCGCCGAAGCTCTTGGACACCCCACGCAGGGACAGCACCGGGGAGCTCACGAGCCACCACCGGCGATGAGGCCCGCGTCGATGCACGCTTGTCTGTAGGGCTGCACGCAGATCTCCTCCGTGGTGAAGACGCCGCCACCGACCAGGATGCGGCCGACGTCAGCCTTGGTGACCGCGACCGGCGCGAGCAGCAGCGCCGGGACACCCGAGACGCTCACGCTGGTCGACGGCTGCTCGCCGCGCGTGACCTGCACCGCGAGCTCGGCGGCGATCCCGGCCTGCTGGCGGATCGCCTTGTAGACGGTCATGTACTGGTCGCCCGAGACGATGCGCTGGACCGCAGCGAGCTCGGCGTCCTGGCCGGTGACCGGTGGGACCGGGTCAAGGCCCGCTGCCTTCATCGCCGAGATCGCCCCACCGGCCGTCCCGTCGTTGGCCGCGGCGATCGCGTCGACGCGACCGGCGAACTGGGTGAGCTGGCCCGCGACCCACTCCTGGGCCTTGTCGGGGCTCCAGTCGGGGGTGTCGTACGACGCGAGCACGTCGATGTCGTGGCCCTCGAAGGCGGCGAGCACCCCCCTGCGGTACTGGGCGGAGTTGGGGTCGGTCGCCGCGCCGCCCACGACGAGAACGCCGCGTCGGCCGTCACCGGCGGGCTTCGTCGCGTCGAGAGCGCGCACGAGCGCCTCGCCCTGCAGCCGCCCGACCAGCTCGTTGTCGAACGACACGTAGTAGTCGACCGGTGCGTCAGCGATGAACCGGTCGTAGGCGATGACCTTGACGCCACGCTCGTTGGCCGCAGCGACGATGCTCGCGGCCGCCGCCGCGTCGACGGCGTCGAGGACGAGGACGTTCGCGCCCTGAGTGAGGACCGACTCCGCCTGCTGCTGCTGCCGGGCCGCGTCCTGGTCGGCGTTCGCGTACAGCACGCGGCACTCGGGGCAGCGCGCGGCGACGACGGCCTCGAACGCCGGCCGGTCGGCGCTCTCGTACCGCGCGGTCTTGGACTCGGGCAGCAGCAGCGCGATCGTGTCGGCCGAGCGCGACTGCACGGCGGGCGTCGCGCAGCCGGCGAGGACGACGAGGGCGGCGACCGCGAGGCCGACGGCGCGCCCCTGGCGACGGGCGATCATCCGGTCACCGCCAGGGAGCCGGCGATCCCGGCGCGGTCGAGCGCGACGGAGAGCGCTCCACGGACCTCGGCTGCCGCCCCGAGGTCGGACTCGACCACGTCGACCGGACCCGCGGTGCTCGGCAGGACGCGCTCCGCGAGAACGGCGCGCAGGGGGTCGAGCAACAGCTCCCCGGCCTCGGCGAGCTGGCCACCGACGACGACGAGCTCCGGGTCGAAGAGGTTGCAGACGTTCGCGGCGGCACGGCCGAGGTACCTCCCGGCGTCGGCGATGACGCGCCGGCAGTCGGGGTCGCCCTCCTCGGCGCGCGTGATCATGTCGCGCATCGTGAGGTGCCCGTGGCTCGGCTGGAGCTCGGCGAGCAGCACGGCACCGCCGATGAACGTCTCGAGGCACCCGCGGTTGCCGCACCGGCAGAGCGGGCCGTCGTCGGCCATGATCATGTGCCCGATCTCCCCCGCGATGCCCGCGCGCCCGTGGAACACGTCACCGCCGATGATCAGGCCGCCACCGACGCCGTACGACACGCGCAGGTAGACGACGTCCCGGCGACCCCGCGCGGCACCGAGCCGGACCTCCGCGAGCGCGCCGAGGTTGGCGTCGTTGTCCACGTACACGGGGATGCCGAGCCGCTGCTCGAGGACCTCGGGGACGACGACGCCGTCCCAGCCACGCAGGATCCCGACCGTCGAGACCAGCCCCGTGCGCACGTCGACGGGCGCGGGCACCCCGACCCCGACCGCGAGGACCTCCTGCATGCTCGCGTCGACGGACTCGACCATCTCCGTGAGCAGCAGGGCCGCCCGCTCGAGACCCGCGTCGGCCCGGTGGTCGGGCGGGAGCGGCATGCGCTGCTCGGCGACGATGCGGTGGGCGACGTCCGACAGCGCGACGCGCAGCGAGCGGGTGTCGAAGTGGATCCCGGCGACGAGCCCGAGGTTGCGCGCGAGCGTGACCTGCTGCGCGCGCCGGCCGCTGCGGGACGTGGGCGCGGTGTGGAGCACGCCGATCGCCGTGAGTTCCTTGACGATGTTCGACACGGTCGCCGGAGACAACCCTGTCACACCGGCCAGCTCGACCTGGGTGAGGGAGCCCCGTTGCTGAACTGCACTCACGATCCGGGCCCGGTTGGCTTCACGGAGTGAAGTTTGAGACCCGGGAGTCGCCCGGTCTGTGCCCACGCGCGCACACTACCGCCCACGACGGTCACCGGTCGCCACGTGCGTGGACGCGTCGTCCCGACCGGGGGACGACGCGTCCGGCCGAACGGCTCAGGCGTTCACTTGTTGAGGCCGAGCGGCCCGCGGCAGGTCGTCACCACCACGGCCAGTCGAACCCGTGATGGTGGCTCGCGGGCTGCTTCTCGACCAGGACCGCGACCGTGCGCGGCGGGACCGTGACGGTGCCCGACGCCTTGACCCACGTCGTGCCCTTGACCACCGGGTCGGAGCCCGTGGCCTGGACCGGCGAGAGCGCGAGCGTGCGACCCGCCAGCGCAGGGACCGTCTGGGTCGTGGCCTCGTCGGACGCGTTCAGCACCACGAGCACGCCGTTCAGCGCCCGGTCGACGTCGGGGCCGACCGTGTCGTCGACCCGCATGACGATCACGCCGGGTGTCGCCGTCGGCCCGCCGTCGGGGAACGAGACCTTCTGCTCGATGAGCTGCGCGGACCCGAGACGGAACAGGTCGGTCGAGAACCGCAGCCGCAGCAGGTCGTCGGCCGCGGCCGAGGCAGCCTGGATGTCGGCCGCCGCGGGCTTGAGCGCCGGGTTGGCCAGCGCGGGCTGGTCGTAGACCCACATCGCCTGGTTGTCGGCGCTCGGAGGCAGGCCGCGGCCGAAGCCGTTGTCCTGCTTGGTGAAGTCGAGCGAGTTGAACCAGTCCCCGGAGTTGAACGAGTTCTTGTCCAGGGACTTGCTGCGCAGCAGGTCGGCGCCGGCGTGCCAGAACGACGGCGTCTGGGCGAGCGCGGTCGTCGCGAGCGAGAGGGTGTTCATGCGCACCCGGTCGGTCATGGCCGTGGCGGTCGGCAGCTTGAGCGTGAGCGAGTCGAACAGCGTCTGGTTGTCGTGCGCGTCGACGTAGGTGATGACCTCCTCGGGCGAGTCCGCATAGCCCGCGGGCTGCCCGTTGTAGTCGATCTGGGCGCCCGTGCGGGTCGTCCCGTCGGCCGTCTGGAACGCGTAGGCACGCAGGTTGCCGGCCATGCCGAGCTTGACGAGGTCGGTGTCGTGGCCGAGCCGCGCGAGCTGGTCGGCCTCGGTCCCGTTCACCGCCGCGCCGTTCGGGTCGGTCGCCTCGCCCGAGCCGAAGCCCTGGATGCGGGGGTCGGTGTCGAACGGGCCGCCGCCGCGGACGGCGTCGCGCAGCCGGTCGCTGAAGGTCCCGATGCCGGTGCCGCCGAGCTGACCCTGCGTCGCCTGCGTGAACAGGGCGTTGTTCGCGACCTCCCCGAAGTTCCAGCCTTCGCCGTACAGGTAGACGGCTTTGCCGTCGACGCCGTCCTTGCGGGGCGTGAGCGCGTCGAGGGCGGTCCGCACGGCCTTCATGGTGTCGACCGAGTGATGCCCCATGAGGTCGAAGCGGAAGCCGTCGACCTTGTAGTCCCGGGCCCAGGTGACGACCGAGTCGACCATCATCTTGCCGGCCATGGCGTGCTCGGTCGCGACGTTCTGGCAGCACGTCGAGGTCTCGACCGCGCCCACGGAGTTGAGCCGGTGGTAGTAGCCGGGCACGACGCGGTCGAGGATCGACTTCGGGTCCTGGCCGCTCGCGGCCGTGTGGTTGAACACCTCGTCGAGCACGACCTGCAGCCCGTCGGAGTGCAACGCGCCGACCATCGTGCGGAACTCCGCGACGCGGGCGCCGCCGAACGCGTCGACCGCGTAGGAGCCCTCGGGCGCCGACCAGTGCAGCGGGTCGTAGCCCCAGTTGTACCCGTCGGTGTCCGCGCCGGCCATGACGCAGGCCTGCTGCTCGGACGAGTCCGGCGCGAGCGACGGGAGGTCGCACGCGGGGGTCGTCTGGGCGCTGCGGTTCTCCTCGATCGAGGCGATGTCGAAGGTCGGCAGGAGGTGCACGGTGGTCAGGCCTGCGCCGGCCAGCTCACGCAGGTGGGTGCGGCCTGCACCGTTGACCGCGAAGGCGAGGTAGGTCCCGCGCTTGGCGGCCGGGACGCTCTGGTCGTTGATCGAGAAGTCGCGGACGTGCAGCTCGTAGATCGTCTGGTCGACCGGTGCCACGACGGGCTGCTTGGCCTTCTCCCACTGGCGCGGCCGGTAGGCCGGGTCGGCGAGGTCGACCAGGACGGAGTGCGTCGAGTTCAGGGTGAGGGCGACCGACGACGGGTCGGTGACCTCGTTGACCTCGACCTTGTCCGTGCTCGGCACGTAGACCGAGACGGCGTACCGGTACGCGGCGCCCTTCCAGCTCGCGTCGCCGCGCACGGTCCATGAGCCGTCCGGCTGCCGGGTCATCGCGATCCGCTGGGGTGCCGCGGTCGTGTCGGGCGGGTTCGTGCCCGACGCCGGCCAGAGCAGCAGGTCCACGCCCTGGGCGGTCGGCGCCCACACCGCGAGCGTCGGCCGCTTCTTGCTCCACGTCGCGCCGAACGTACGATCCGCAGCATCTGCGGCGTACAAGTCGTCCAGCACGCCCGGGACCTGCACTCCGGTGGCCGCCTGCAGGGTCCCGTCCGAGGCTGCCTGGGTGACCAGGAGCTCTCCCTTGACCAGCTCCGCCACGGCCGCACGGTCGGCGCCCGCGGGGTGCAGCGCGAGGTAGCCGGCGAGCGCCGGGAACCGTCCGAGCTCAGCGGAGGTCAGTCCCGCTGCGTCGTACGTGAGCGCGACGGTCGTCCCGCCCGTCACGGCGCCGTCGACGACCGCGACCGCGCCGTCGGGCGACGCGTGGAGCGCGAACGTCAGCGTCGCGGGGTCCGCCCCCGCCAGGAGCGCCGCGGGCCACGCGATCGTGCCCGCGTCGATCCACTGCGCCCGGTCCTCACCCGTGCCAGGCAGCGGCGCATCGGTGACCTCGATCGTCAGGATGTGCGTCGCGAGCACGTACGTGAAGGTCACGGGCTTGCCGCCAGGAGCGGTGAACGACATGTTGGCGCCACCAGCTGCTCCGCCGGCGCCGTAGTTCTCGGCCCACGACAGGTTGTGCGCGACCTTGAGCTCATAGGTGCCTGCGGGGATGGCGGCGGCTGTGTAGGTATAGGTGCCGTCGCCCTCCTTGTCCTGCAGGGACGTCACGACACACTCGGGCTGCCAGTCGCCGGGGCAGCCGACCTCGCTCTGGTAGGAGCCAGGCAGGGTGATCAGCGGTCCCTGGGCGCTCGAGGAGAACCACTTCGTCGCGTCGTCGTAGACGAAGGTGACCGACTGCGGCTCCGCGAGCGAGAACAGCACGTTGTCGCCGCCGGGCAGACCGCCCGCACCGTAGTTCTCGGTCCACGCGCCGCCGATGGCGATCTTGTACTGCCAGTCACCGGCCGGGACCGTGAAGGTCGCCGAGTACACGCCGTTGCCGCGGTGGGTGAGCGCGACGGCCGCGCAGTCGGGCTGCCAGTCGCCCGAGCAGCCCAGCTCGCTGTCGAGGCTGCCGGGGATGGTCACCAGCAGATCGGTGCGCCCCCCGACCGTGCCGGGCGCCTCGGGCACGACGCCGTCGACGGCGATGCCGACCGAGGCGTAGGTGGAGCCGGCGACGCGGTTCCCGGCGGCGTCCGTGGACACGGCCCGGTACTCGACCAGGGTGCCCGGCGCCAGCTTCGTCACGTCGTGGAACACGCGCGGGCTCGTCGTCTCGGCGGTCCCGAGCGGCGTCCAGCTCGTCGCACCGACCACGCGGTACGCGACGGACGTCTCGCTCCACGTGCTGGCGGGCACCTCGGCCGCGACCGGGGAGACCCCCGACAGCGCGGCACCCGCGGTCGGCGCGGACACGGTGATCGCCGTGGACGCGCCACCGGCCCAGGCTCCGACCGGCCGGTCGGCGCGCAGCACGACGGCGGACAGCGCCGGGACCGTCAGCGCGACGGAACCGGTCCCGTCAGCGGTCACGGGGGTCGTCGTGCCGTAGAGCGGCGCGTAGGTCGCGCCCGGCGTGAGCGTCGTCAGTGTGACGGTCGCCGGGGTCGCGGCGTTGTTGAGCGCCACGAGGTGCTCGATCTTCTCGGTCCGGTCGACCCGGGCGAAGGCGTACACCGACCCGCTCGCAGACAGCTGGATCTGCGCGCCGTCGGCCAGCGCCGGGTGCGACGAACGCAGGGCCGCGAGCCCGGCGATGTGCTGGTAGAGCGTCGCCGACGTGTCGTAGCGGTCGACGGACCCCGCCGTCGTCCCGTCCACGAGCGCCTGGTTCGCGTACTCCGCGACCTGGGTCGCGAAGAGGGACTGCCGGGCGTCCTTGTCGGTGCCGCCGAGCGAGCCGTTCCCGACGAAGCCCTGCTCGTCGCCGTAGTACACGACGGGCTGCCCGCGCGTCAGGTACATGAGCGAGTGCGCGAGCTCGTCCCGCGCGACCTGGTTGCCCGCGTCCTTCAGCATGTAGCCGATGCGGCCCATGTCGTGGTTGCCGAGGAACGTCGGCAGCGCCGACGCGCTCGTCGTCGGGGTCGTGTAGTAGTCGTCGGTCGCGAACAGTGCCGCGAGCCCCGTCGCCGCCGAGCCCTTCGCGAAGCTCGCCGCGCCCGACTGGAAGGAGAAGTCGAGCACCGAGCTCATGTCGGTCGTGCGCACGTACGGCGACGTCTTCGTCGCGTCCGCGTCGTACACCTCGCCGAACATGAAGAAGTCAGGCTTGCCGTGCGCCCGGGCGTAGTCACGGACCGCCGTGGTCCACTGCTGCCAGAACTCCATGTTGACGTGCTTGGCCGTGTCGATGCGGAAGCCGTCGACGCCCAGGTCGACCCAGCCCTCGTAGACCTGCTCGAACCCGGCGACGACGGTCGGGCTCTCGGTCATGAGGTCGTCGAGCCCGTCGAAGTCGCCGTACGTGACCGACTCCCCCGCCCACGTCGAGTTGCCGCGGTTGTGGTAGAGCGTCACGTCGTTCAGCCAGGACGGGACCTTGAGGTTGGCGTCCTCCGGCTTGACGACCGGCGTGTAGGGGAACGACGTCTCGGCCGAGAGCGTGGGGAACGTGCCCGTGCCCGCGTAGGTCGCCGGGTCGAACGCCGTGCCCGACGCGTCCTTGTACGGGGTCGTGGCCTTGTCGACGTACGTGTAGGTCTGCTGGGTGTTGTCGATGACGTCGGCGGTGTGGTTCGTGATGATGTCGAAGTACACCTTGATGCCGCGCGCGTGCGCGTCTGCGATGAGCTGCTGCAGCTCGGCGTTGGTCCCCAGGTGCGGGTCGATGTGCGTGAAGTCGGTGATCCAGTAGCCGTGGTAGCCGGCCGACGCGTTCGCGCCCGTGCCTTGGACCGGCTTGTTCACGAACGAGGGCGTCAGCCAGATCGCCGACGTGCCCAGACCCTGGATGTAGTCGAGCTTGCTCCGCAGGCCCGCGAGGTCGCCGCCCGAGTAGAAGCCCTTGTCGGTCGGGTCGTACCCCGTCGTCATCCGGTCGCCGGTCAGCCCGCCGGTGTCGTTCGACGTGTCGCCGTTGGCGAAGCGGTCGGTCATGACGAAGTAGAACTGCTGGCCGTCGCCGGCTTCCCGCGCGGGCGGCGCCACGAGCGCGTCGTCGGCCGCGGTGTAGCCGGCGGGGAGGTCGACCGGCGCGAGGGCGATGCGGTGGGTCGTGTCGTCGAACGTGAACCGGACCTTCGCCGACCCGGCCAGCACGAGCGGGATGTTGTCCCCTCCACCGTTCGCCCCGTACGCCTCGTCCCAGGTCCCGTTCACTGCGACCTTGTACTCGAACGAGCCGGCGGGGAGCGTCCACTCGGCGGCGTACTGCCCGGGGGTCGCGGTGGGCGTGAGCGCTGTCTGCGCGCAGTCGGGTTGCCAGTCACCCGCGCAGCCGAGCTCGTCCTGGAGCGATCCGACGAGCACGAACGTGCGCGGCACCGCGGCGGCGGCGGTGCCCGCCCCGGAGGTGCCTGCCACGAGCCCGACGGTGGCGAGGGCCACTGCGGCAAGGGTTGAGGTGAGCTTCCGGACCATTGCGTCGACAGCGACCATTCCCGGCTCCTTCGTCGCCCGCACGACGATGTGCGGGATGGCGTGTGGGGCTGACCGTAGCGATTACTGCAAACCACCGCAATCCCCGAGAAACTGCACGACATCATGGGATGAATGCAGACGGAAGTCGCCCGTTCGTTCTCCGTATCCCCGCAGGTGACACGCCTGGAGGCGCGCGAGCACGACGCGAACCGCTTACAGCCGACACACAGGCCGCCGCGCGGAGGTGCGTTGCTCCCCTCCGCTCAGGGGTCTGTCGCCGGTCCGCTCAGTCGACGGTACGCAGCTCGTCGAGACGCTCCGCGAGCCCCGGCACGTCGTCGTCGACCTCGACGAGCTTGTCCCGGCTCGTCGCGCCCGACACCAGCCGCACGTGCCGGCGCCTCGCCCCGAGGGCGTCCGCCAGGGCCGCGAGGGCCGCCTCCGTGGCCGCACCGTCGACCGCCCGCGCGTTCACCGCGACGACGAGCCGGTCACCGTGCAGACCGCCGACGCGCGCGCGAGACGCACCCGGCTTGACCCTGATCGCGACGCGCACGCTCACCGGCTCCCGGGCACTGGCACCAGCACGCGGTAGCTCAGATGAGACCGAGCGCCTGGACCGCTGCGCGCTCCTCGACGAGCTCGGCGACCGACGCGTCGATGCGCGCCCGCGAGAACTCGTCGATCTCGAGCCCGGGCACGATGTGCCACTCGCCGCCCTCCGACGTCACGGGGAACGACGAGATGAGCCCCTCGGGCACCCCGTACGAGCCGTCGGAGACGATGCCGGCCGACGTCCAGTCGCCCGCCGGCGTCCCGTTGACCCACGAGTGCACGTGGTCGATCGCCGCGTTCGCCGCCGAGGCCGCCGACGACTGGCCGCGCGCCTCGATGATCGCCGCGCCGCGTTGGGCGACGGTCGGGATGAACACGTCCTCGACCCATCGGGGATCCCCGACGACGTCCGTCGCGGGGCGACCCGCGATCGTGGCGTGCGTGATGTCGGGGTACTGCGTCGTCGAGTGGTTGCCCCAGATCGTGAGGCGCTTGACATCGGTGAGCTGCGCGCCGGTCTTCTTGGCGAGCTGGATGTGCGCGCGGTTGTGGTCGAGGCGGGTCATCGCGGTGAAGCGTCCCGCCGGGACGTCCGGTGCGTGCGACGCCGCGATCAGGGCGTTCGTGTTCGCGGGGTTGCCCACGACGAGGACACGGATGTCGTCGGCGGCACCCGCGTTGATGGCCTGGCCCTGCGGGCGGAAGATCCCGCCGTTCGCCGAGAGCAGGTCGGCCCGCTCCATGCCGGCCGTGCGGGGTCGCGCGCCGACGAGCAGCGCCACGTTGGCGCCGTCGAAGGCCGCCGTCGCGTCGTCGAAGATGTCGACCCCGGCGAGCAGCGGGAAGGCGCAGTCGTCGAGCTCGAGCGCGACTCCCGCCGCAGCCTTCATGCCCTGGGTGACCTCGAGGAGGCGGAGCCGGACGGGGGTGTCGGTGCCGAGCAGCTGGCCGGAGGCGATGCGGAACAGCAGCGCATATCCGATCTGGCCGGCGGCGCCCGTGACCGTGACGTTGACGGGGGTCGTCATGAGAGATCTCCTTCGATCGGTTCTGCTGACGTGCCGAAGCGTGAGGTTGTGCCCGCATGCCGGCGCGGGAGCGCCCCGGCGGTCATGCCAGGCGCGCTGAGAGGTTCTCGTCGAGTGCGGCGAGGAAGGCCTCGGTCGTGAGCCACTCGGCGTCGGGCCCGATGAGGAGCGCGAGGTCCTTGGTCATCTTGCCGCTCTCGACGGTGGTGATGACGACGTCCTCGAGCGTCTCGGCGAACTTCGTGACCTCGGGCGTCCCGTCCAGCTTGCCGCGGTGCTTGAGGCCGCCGGTCCACGCGAAGATCGACGCGATCGGGTTGGTCGAGGTCGGCTTGCCCGCCTGGTGCTGGCGGTAGTGCCGCGTCACGGTGCCGTGCGCCGCCTCGGCCTCGACCGTCGTGCCGTCGGGCGTCATCAGGACGCTCGTCATGAGGCCGAGCGATCCGAAGCCCTGCGCGACGGTGTCGGACTGCACGTCGCCGTCATAGTTCTTGCAGGCCCAGACGTACCCGCCCTCCCACTTCATCGACGCGGCGACCATGTCGTCGATGAGGCGGTGCTCGTACGTCAGGCCGGCCGCGGCGAACTGCGGGGCGAACTCGGTGTCGAACACCTCCTGGAAGATGTCCTTGAACGCGCCGTCGTACGCCTTGAGGATCGTGTTCTTGGTCGACAGGTAGACCGGGTAGCCGCGCTGCAGGCCGTACGCGAGCGACGCGCGGGCGAAGTCACGGATCGAGTCGTTGAAGTTGTACATCCCCATCGCGACGCCGCCGCCCTCGGGGTACGTCACGACCTGCTGCTCGATCGGCTCGGAGCCGTCCGACGGGGTGAACGTCAGGGTCAGCGTCCCGGCGCCCGGGACCTTGAAGTTCGTCGCGCGGTACTGGTCGCCGAACGCGTGGCGGCCGATGATGATCGGCTTGTTCCAGCCGGGCACGAGGCGCGGGATGTTCGAGATGATGATCGGCTCGCGGAAGACGACACCGCCGAGGATGTTGCGGATCGTGCCGTTCGGCGAGACCCACATCTTCTTCAGGCCGAACTCCTCGACGCGGGCCTCGTCGGGCGTGATCGTCGCGCACTTCACGCCGACGCCGTGCTCCTTGATCGCGTAGGCCGCGTCGATCGTGACCTGGTCGTCCGTCGCGTCGCGGTTCTCGATCGACAGGTCGTAGTACCGCAGGTCGATGTCGAGGTACGGGTGGATCAGGCGGTCCTTGATGAACTGCCAGATGATCCGCGTCATCTCGTCGCCATCGAGCTCGACGACGGGGCCCACGACCTTGATCTTCGCCATGCGGGGATGCTCCTGTGCTGGGGGGGACACGTGCCTGCGACCAAGATTACTCGACATCAAGAGACTTTGCGTCGCCCCGCACATGCGGGACGGGCCCGACCGGTTGATCCCGGCCGAGCCCGTCCTCGTGCAGTCGTGCGGTGCTGCTGACGTGCTGTCCTACTGGCGTGCTGTGATCAGGAAGCAGCCTTGACGATCGCGAGGAGCTTCTCGTCGTTGGCGTACGACTCGGCAGCGTTCGCCTTGGTGACGATCTGCGGCGGCAGCAGGAACGCCGGGACGGCCTTGACGCCGTTCTCGTACGACTTGGTGTCGTTGACCTCAGGCGTCTTGCCCGTGCTCAGGTCGGTCGCCATCTGGACGGCGGCCTTGACGAGGTTGCGGGTGTCCTTGTTGATCGTGGAGTACTGCTCGCCGGCCATGATCGACTTGACCGACTCGACCTCGGAGTCCTGGCCGGTGACGGTCGGGAGCGCCTTGCCGGCGCCCTTGACCGACGTGATGATCGCGCGGGCCAGGGTGTCGTTCGGGGACAGGACGCCATCGAGCGTCTTGGCACCGTTGTAGGTGCTCGTCAGGAGCGAGTCCATGCGGCTCTGGGCGTTCTCGGCCTTCCAGCCGGCCGTCGCCGTCTGCTTGATGTCGGTCTGACCCGAGCCGACGATGACGTCGCCCTTGTCGATGGCCGGCTGCAGGATGTCCATCGCGCCGTTGAAGAACACGGCCGAGTTGGCGTCGTCGGACGAACCCGAGAACAGCTCGATCGTGTACGGGCCGGTGGCCTTCTTGGCCTTCATGCCGTCCAGCAGGGCCTGGCCCTGGAGCTGGCCGACCTTGAAGTTGTCGTACGCGACGTAGTAGTCGACAGCCTTCGTGTTGAGGATCAAGCGGTCATACGCGATGACGATCGCGCCGGCGGCCTGGGCGGCCTCGACCTGGGTGCTGAGCTGCGCACCGTCGGCCGCACCGATGATGATGACCTTCGCGCCCTTGGTCACCATCGCGGTGATCTGGCCCTGCTGGTCGGCGACGGTGCCCGAGGCGGCCGCGTACTGCACGTCCGACGTGAAGCCCGCGTCCTTGAGGTCCTGGGTGAACAGGTCACCGGCGAGAACCCAGTTCTCCGACGTCTTCGAGGGAAGCGCGACCCCGACGAGCGAGTCGGCGGCGAAGCCCGCGGCGGCAGCCGAGGCCGAGCCCGAGGCTGCCGGCGCGGTGGCATCGGCCGTGCGGCTCGAGCAGGCGGTCAGCGACAGCGCTGCCACCGCGGCGAGCGCGAGGGAGGTCTTGACGATCTTGCGCATGGTGCGTCACATCTCTTTCTCGGAAGTGATCGTGCGTGGTGCTACCCGGCAGCTGCTGTGCTGCCGCGGTGGTCGTTCGTCTCGACGACGCCAGGCGTCGCCTTCCACACTCAAGAAGCGACGCGGACGGGCTCTGGTGGGCCGCTGACTGCCTCGTCCTTCTCGAACCTTCGGGTCATCAACCCGATGAGGGAGGGCTTTCCCTGCATCTTGTTGTAGACGTCGATCCCGACCGCGATGAGCAGCACGAGACCCTTGATCATCTGGACCTTGTCGGCGCCGACGCCCATGAGCTGCAGGCCGTTGTTCAGGACCGCCATGACGAGACCACCGACGATGGAGCCGGTGACCGTGCCGGAGCCGCCGGCGACTGCCGCGCCACCGATGAAGCAGGCCGCGATCGCGTCGAGCTCCCAGTTGAGGCCGTCCTGAGGACCGGAGGCGGCAGAGCGGGCGACGAAGATCATGCCCGCGAGGGAGGCCAGGATCGACATGTTCATCATGACCAGGAAGTGCACGCGCTTGGACTTGACGCCCGAGAGCTGCGCGGCCAGGCGGTTGCCACCCACCGCATAGATGTGGCGCCCGAAGATCATGTTGTTCGTGATGAACGAGTACAGGACCACCAGGGCGAGCAGGATGAGCCCCGACACCGGGAAGCTCGTCCCGACGCGACCGCCGGCGAACAGGAATGCGGCGTAGACGACGACGGCCACCAGGACCGTGACCTTGACGACGCTGACCCAGCCCGGAGCCATCTCCGAGCCCATCTCGCGCTGTGTCGCGCGCAGGCGGAACTCGCGGATCACGACGACGATCGCGATCAGCACGCCGAGCACGAGCGTGAGGTTGTTGTACCCGGTGTTCGGGCCGACCTCGGGCAGGTACCCCGCGCCGATCGTGCGGAAGCCCTCGGGGACCGGGATCGTGTTCGCGTTGCCGATGAACTGGTTCATCCCGCGGAACAGGAGCATGCCGGCGAGCGTCACGATGAAGGCCGGGACGCCGATGTACGCGACCCAGAAGCCCTGCCACGCGCCGATCGCCGCACCGATCACGAGCCCGAGGATGATCGCGACGCCCCAGGGGAGGTCGAACTTCTGCATCGCGGTCGCCACCACGATGCCGGCCACGGCGGCCACGGACCCGACGGACAGGTCGATGTTGCCGAGGATGATCACCATGACCATGCCGATGGCAAGGATCAGGATGTAGGAGTACTGGCTCACGATGGCGATGAGGTTGACCGGGTCGAGCGTCAGCCCGTGGGTCAGGATCTGGAACAGCAGGATGATCCCGACGAGCGTGAAGATCATGCCGAATTGACGGGCGTTCGACGTGCCTCCGCCGAACATCTTCTTGATGTCTGAGAATGTGGTGGTCATCGGTCCTGAGTCTTCTTCTTGGTCGAGGTCATGGTGCGCATGAGCGCTTCGGGGGTTGCGTCGGCAGCGGCCACCTCACTGGTGATCTGGCCTTCGAAGATCGTGTAGATCCGATCCGAGATACCGAGCAGCTCGGGGAGCTCCGAGGAGATGACGATGACGCCCTTCCCCTGGTCGGCGAGCTGCTGGATGATGCCGTAGATCTCGTACTTGGCCCCGACGTCGATGCCCCGCGTGGGCTCGTCGAGGATGAGCAGGTCGGGCTCGGTGAACATCCACTTCGCGAGGACGACCTTCTGCTGGTTGCCGCCCGAGAGCTTCGACAGGCCCTCGTCCACGCTCGGCGTCTTGATGCGCAGGCTCGTCCGGTACCGCTCGGCGACGGCGTGCTCCTGCGACTTGTCGATCCGCTGACCGCGCGCGATCCGTGTGAGCTTCGCCGAGACGACCGCCCGCTTGATGTCGTCGAGCAGGTTCAGACCGAGCACCTTGCGGTCCTCGGAGACGTACGCCAGACCGTGGTCGATCGCCTCCGACACGTCGCGCACCTGGATCGAGCGGCCGTCCTTGACGATCGTGCCGCGGACGTAGTTGCCGTAGGAACGCCCGAACACGCTCATCGCGAGCTCGGTGCGGCCGGCGCCCATCAGCCCGGCGAAGCCGACGATCTCGCCGCGCCGGACCGAGAAGCTCGACCCCTTGCACACGAGCCGCTCGGCGATCTGGGGGTGCTCGACCGTCCAGTCCTTGACCTCGAAGAACACCTCGCCGATGTTCGGCGTGTGGTCCGGGAACCGGTTCTCGAGGCTCCGGCCGACCATGCCGCGGATGATGCGGTCCTCGTTGACGCCGTCGATCTCCTTGTCGAGCGTCTCGACGAGCCGGCCGTCGCGCAGGATCGTGATCGAGTCCGCGACCTGCTCGAGCTCGTCGAGCTTGTGCGAGATGATGATCGACGCGATGCCCTTGCTGCGCAGGCCCACGATCAGGTCGAGCAGGTGCTGGGAGTCGGCCGCGTTCAGCGCGGCGGTGGGCTCGTCGAGGATGAGCAGCTTGACCTGCTTGCTCAGCGCCTTGGCGATCTCGACCAGCTGCTGCTTGCCGACGCCGATGTTCTGGATCAGCGTGTCGGGGTCCTCGTCGAGACCGACGCGGGCGAGCAGCTCGATCGCGCGGCGCTTGGCGGTCTTCCAGCTGATCACACCGCGCTCGGCGGGCTCGTTGCCGAGGAAGATGTTCTCGGTGATCGACAGCCCCGGGATCAGCGCGAGCTCCTGGTGGATGATCACGATGCCGGCGTGCTCGCTCGCGTTGATGTCCTTGAACCGGACGACGTCGCCCTGGAAGACGATCTCGCCCGTGTAGGACCCGTACGGGTAGACGCCCGAGAGCACCTTCATCAGGGTCGACTTGCCGGCACCGTTCTCACCGCAGATCGCGTGGATCTCGTTGGCCCGGACCGTCAGGGAGACGTCCGCGAGCGCCTTGACGCCGGGGAACTCCTTGGTGATCGCGCGCATCTCGAGGATCGTGGGCTCAGCGGACATCGACGAGCCTCTCGTTCTGCGCCACGACGCCGCGCGAGGGAGCGGAGCGACGAGCGTGGGGTGAGCGGGCTTGCATACGTGCCTCCGGCGTGACTGCGCTGTCTGGGGAGGCGACGGCGCCTCGGCTCCGCAGTCAACCGTGGCCGGAGTCTTGGCGTCAACTCTTGAATACAACGACTTGGTAACGACTTCCGAACGCAAGAGCGCTCGGAGACCCCCGTGCGGGTCAGCCGAGGACGGGGTGGCGCAGCACGAGGGCGGCTGCGCCGAGCGCCTCGGCGCGGTCCCCGAGGGACGACACGGCGAGCCGGGTCGTCTGACCCGCGACGGCGATCGCGTAGCGGAGCAGTCCCCGTCGGATCGGCGCGAGCAGGATCTCGTCCAGGACCGCGAGCGGCCCGCCGACGACGACGACCTCGGGGTTGATCAGGTTGACGACGCTCGCGAGGGCTCGCCCCGTCGCGACGCCGGCGTCCTCGATGACCCGCAGCGTCGCGGTGTCGCCCGCGAGCGCCTGGCGGACGATGTCCTCGGTGGTCAGTCGGGGGCGGCTCCCGCGGTCGAGCAGATCGATCATCGTCGACGTCGAGGCCGCCATCTCGAGGCACCCGCGGTTGCCGCACCGGCACAGCGGACCGGTGTCCGAGATCGGCGAGTGCCCGATCTCGCCGGCGATCCCGAGGTGCCCGTGGTAGGGCTGCCCGCCCACGATCAGCCCGCAGCCGATGCCGCTCCCCAGCTTGAGGAACACCAGGTTGTCCACCGCCGAGTGCGGACCCCAGGTGACCTCGGCGAGCGCACCGAGATTCGCGTCGTTGTCGAGGAAGACCGGGACGCCGAGCGTCTCCTCGAGTGCCTGCCGAGGATCGAGGTCGTCCCACTCCGGCCACAACGGACCTTCGAGGACGTGTCCCGAGCGGTTGTCGATGGGCCCGGGTATCCCGACCCCGACGCCGACCACAGCGCTGCGGGGCACGGAGCTCTCGGCGAGCAGGCCGACGAGCAGCCCGACCGCCGCGTCGATCCCCTCGTGGGGTCGGTGCTCGTGCGGAAGCGCGATCGAGCGCTCAGCGATCACCTCGTACCCCAGCGTGGCCAGGCACACCCGGACGTGGGTTCGGCCGAGGTCGATGCCGACCGGGACGATGCCGCGGTCCTCGAGCCGGACGAGCACCGCGCGTCGACCGGAGCTCGTCGTGGGCGACGTCGTGACGATGCCGCGGTCGACCATGGAGCGCACGATGCTCGACACCGTCGCGGTGGACAGGCCCGTGTGCCGTGCGAGCTCGGCCTGCGTGCAGGCGCCCGTGGTCGTGAGCATGCCGACGACCCGCTGCACGTTCAGCGAGCGCAGCGCCGTCTGGGAACCGGGCTGACGCACCGGGCCGCCGTCGGCTCCGGTCGCTGTGTCCACACGTCAACAGTGCCCGACTCCCCCTTTGTGGTCAAGAGCCATACACGCGGGCGAACGACGCGTTCGACCTCTGAACACACTCGCGGCCGCCGGAGTGCCTGCTTCGCACGACCGTTCCGACCTCGCAGTGGCCGGCGTCGGCAGGGGCTGCCCGGAACTGAAGGACGCGCCGAGGTTCGGCTGGCATGCTGGGGTCGCTCAGCCGCAGATCGGACGACGAGGCCCCGCCTCGGTCCGCGCGGCCCACGACTGCGACGACAGGAACACCATGTCCCAGGACACCCCCGCCACGCCCACCCCCGATCCGCTCCATGTGAACGCCGACGAGGTCTTCGCCGCGTACGGGATCCCCGCGGAGTCCCCCACCGAGATCGTCGTGGCCACCGGCCCCGGCCTCGTCGCCCGCCTCGGTGCCGAGGCGTTCGGCACGTTCTTCCTCGTGCTCGCCGGGCTCGGCGTCGCGCTGTACGCCGGAGTCACGGGCGTCGGCGGCGGACCGCTCGCGGTCGCGCTCGCGTTCGGCATCGCCGTCCTCGCGAGCGCCGTCGCGGTCGGCCACGTGTCGGGTGGGCACTTCAACCCCGCCGTGACGTTCGGAGCGGCCGTCGCGGGCCGCACCTCGTGGCGCGACGTCCTCCCCTACTGGCTCGCACAGCTCGTCGGCGGCGCCCTCGCCTCGGCGCTGCTGTACGTCGCGGCCGCGTCCCTGCCCGCGCTCGCCGGCAACGAGCGCAAGTTCTTCAGCTCCGTCGCCAACGGGTTCGGCGCGCACTCCCCGATCGCCGCCCAGACCGGCGGCGAGGGCTTCGGCCTGCTCGGCGCGCTGCTCATCGAGCTCGTCGTGACCGCGGTCTTCGTCGGCGTCATCCTCGGCGCGACCGACCGCCGGTCGGCGCACACGCAGGCCCCGTTCGCGATCGGGCTCACGTTCGCCGTCGGCGTCCTCATCGCGATCCCCGTGACCAACGCCGCGCTGAACCCGGCGCGGGCCACGGCGGCCGCGATCTTCTCCGAGGGCTGGGCGTTGAGCCAGCTCTGGCTCTTCTGGGTCGCCCCGCTCGCGGGCGCCGGGATCGCCGCGCTGATCTACCGGGCGTTCGTCGCGGAGCGGGTCCAGGATGACCTGCTCGGCGAGCCCGACGTCGAGGAGATCGTCTACACCGAGGAGTAGGTCGCCGAGACGCCTGGCTCCTGACCTGACCCACGACGCCCGGGCGACGCCGCACCCCTGAGCGGGCGGCGCCCGGGCGTCGTGCTGTCCGGCGCCGTCAGCGCGTCGGGATCACCTGCGACAGGATCGCGAGCGCGAAGGCGAGCGAGAAGAGCATCAGCACATCGAGCGGCCGACTCCGGGCGACGAGCGCCGCCGGTCCGGGGGGCGGCGTCGCAGCCCGCACGACGGCTCCGACGGCCAGGAGCCCGGCGAGCGTGAGCGCTCCCGCTGCGGTACTCACGAGCACGGAGACGGCGATCGCGACGCCGACGCCCGCGGTCACCCACCACAGCGACGAGTTGCGGCCCGCGGCGAGCGACGCACGGGCGATGGTCCGGGGGTCGACCGGCAGCTCCTCGGCCGCGACCGGGCCCGTCACCGGCGCTGGGTCAGCCGACCCCGCCGTGCCCGCCGCATCCAGCTCGCCGGTACCGTCCTGCGCCATCGATGTGCCTCCCGTCCGGGAGACTACCGTTGCCCGCGTGACGATCCCTGCACAGCTCCGATCCGTCGTCGTCGTCGGTGCCGGGCTGGCCGGGTCCCGGACCGTCGTCGCGCTGCGCGAGCAGGGGTTCGACGGTCAGGTGACGCTGCTCGGCGCGGAGGGTCTCGCGCCCTACGACCGACCGCCGCTCTCGAAGCACCTGTTCGACCGGCCGGGTCCCGCCTGGCTCGCGGACGAGCTCGGCGACGACGGGGTCGCGCTCGCCGACGACGTCCGGCTCGACGCGCGGGCGCAGGGCCTGCTGATCGGCCCGGGCTCGGTCGACGTCACGACCGCCGACGGGACCATCACCGCCGATGCCGCCGTGGTCGCCTCCGGTTCCCACGCGATCCGGCCCGCGGGGTGGGAGGCCGCCGCGACGCTGCACACGGCCGCCGATGCTGCACACCTGCGCTCGCGGCTGACTCCCGGGGCCCGGTTGGTCGTCATCGGTGCCGGGTGGATCGGGGCGGAGGTCGCGGGGGTCGCGGCGGCCGCGGGCGTCACCGTCACGGTCGTCGAGGCGTTGGGGGCGCCGCTGACACCGGCCCTCGGGAGCACCGTCGGCGCGCTGACCGTGCCGTGGTACGCCGCCGCCGGGGTCGAGCTCGTCACGGGCACGCGGGTCGAACGGGTGCGTGGCGACGGCGTCGAGCTCGCGGGCGGACGCCACCTCGAGGCGGACGTCGTGCTCGCCGCGGTCGGCGCACGGCCGTCGACCGGCTGGCTCGCGGGCAGCCTGCCGCTCGAGGAGGACGGCTCGGTCCGCGTCGACGGGACCTTCACGCCTCTGGGTGGACCGTGGCACGTGCGCGCGGTCGGCGATGTCGCACGACGGGCGTCGGCTCGGCATGGGGTCGTCGCCGGCGGGCACTGGGACGGCGCGCTGCGCGGCCCGGCGCTCGCTGTGCGCTCACTGCTCACGCCGACGAACGGCCCGGGGGTCGACGACGACCCCGCGCCCTACGTGTTCTCGACCCAGCTCGGCCACGAGCTCGCGATGTTCGGTCAGCCGGACCCGGCCGACGACGTCGTGCTCCGCGGCGAGCCGTCGACCGGACCGTCGGCCGCTGCCGGCGACGGCTGGACGGCCCTGTGGTTCAGCCCGGGCACCGACGTGCTCACGGCCGTCCTCGCGGTCGACCGTCCCCGGGACGTCGCGGCCGCCCGCCGGCTGTTCACCGACCCGGCCCTACCCCGGCTCGACCGCGGCAGGGCCGCCGACCCGACCCTGCCGCTCCGGGCGGCCGTCACCGGCTGATCCGCCCCGTCTGCTCGGCGGCTGCGGTCGTTGCGGTCGGTGCGGTCAGTGCGCGAAGTGGCGCGTGCCGGTGAGGTACAGGGCCACGCCGGCGGCGACCGCTGCCGCGACCACCTCGTCGTCGCGGATCGAGCCGCCGGGCTGGACGACGGCCTTGATGCCCGCGTCGAGCAGGACCTGGAGCCCGTCGGCGAACGGGAAGAACGCGTCGGACGCGGCGACCGAGCCACGGGCACGGTCACCGGCCCGCTCGACGGCGAGCCGGCACGAGTCGACGCGGTTGACCTGGCCCATCCCGACCCCGACGGACGCGCCGTCAGAGGCGAGCAGGATGGCGTTCGACTTCACGGCGCGCACCGACCGCCAGGCGAACGCCAGGTCGGCGAGCGTCGCGGCGTCGACCGCCTCGCCGGTCGCGAGGGTCCACGTCGTCGGGTCGTCGCCGGCAGCGTCGATCCGGTCGGTCTGCTGCGCGAGCACACCGCCCGAGACCGACCGCAGCTCGAACGGTCGCGGCGACGCCGACGTCACCGTGAGCAGGCGGATGTTCTTCTTCTTGCTCAGCAGCTCGAGCGCAGCCGGCTCGAAGTCCGGGGCGATCACGACCTCGGTGAACACCGGCGCGATCTGCTCCGCAGCGGCCAGGGTCAGCGTGGCGTTCGCCGCGATGACACCGCCGTAGGCCGAGACGGGGTCGCACGCATGGGCCTTGGCGTGCGCAGCGGCGATGTCGGTCCCGGTCGCGATGCCGCAGGGGTTCGCGTGCTTGATGATCGCGACGGCCGGACCGTCGTGGTCGTGAGCCGCGCGCCACGCCGCATCAGCGTCGACGTAGTTGTTGTAGCTCATCTCCTTGCCGTGCAGCTGGGTCGCACCGGCGAGCCCACGACCGGCGGCGCCGTCGTCGTCCAGGTAGAGCGCGGCGCCCTGGTGCGGGTTCTCGCCGTAGCGCAGGACGTTCCCGCGCGTCCAGGATGCCCCGGCGAACGCGGGGAACCCCGACTCGGCCGCGGCGGCGTCGGGCGCGTACTCGGCCGCGAACCAGGCGGCGACGGCGGTGTCGTAGGCGGCGGTGTGCGCGAACGCGTCGGCTGCGAGGCTGCGCCGCTCGGCAAGCGTGAAGCCGCCTTCGGCCGCGGCGGCCGCGACGGCCCCGTACCGCGCGGGGTCGATGACGACGGCCACGCTCGGGTGGTTCTTGGCGGCCGCGCGCACCATCGACGGCCCGCCGATGTCGATCAGCTCGACGCACTCGTCCGGCCCGGCGCCTGAGGCGACGGTCGCCGAGAACGGGTACAGGTTGACGACGACGAGGTCGAACGGCTCGATGCCGAGCTCGGCGAGCTGCTGGACGTGCTCGGTCCGCCGCGTGTCGGCGAGGATGCCGGCGTGCACGCGTGGGTGGAGCGTCTTGACCCGACCGTCCAGGCACTCGGGGAACCCGGTGAGCTCCTCGACCTTCGTCACCGGCACGCCGGCGTTCGCGATGGTCGCGGCGGTCGAGCCGGTCGAGACGAGCTCGACCCCCGCGGCATGCAGGGCCGACGCGAGCTCGGCGAGCCCGGTCTTGTCGTACACGCTGACGAGTGCCCGGCGCAGCGGGCGGCGGGTCGCAGCGGCGGTCGCGTCGGCGACGGGGGCGAGCGGGGTGAGTTCGTGAGACATGGGTGACCTCCCGGGTCGTTGCGGTCTCGTGAGACGTGAAGGACCCGAGCACCCAGGCGAACGGTGCGACGGCGCGATGCTGCGGCCGCTCCCCGGTGGTTCAGCCCACCTCAGGTACGCCAGTCACGGCCGGGGCCCAGTCTACCCGAGCAGGTCGACGTGCAGGCCGACGCCTGCGGCGGCGGTCGCGATCATCGCGTCGAACACCCCGGGGAAGTCGTCCGCGACCCGGTGCAGGTGGCCGTAGAGCTCAGCCGTCAGCCCACCGATGAGCGACGCGAAGAGCGTGAACGACCGGACGACGGCGCGCGCGGACTCGGTCGGGACGTCCTGGGGTGCGCCCATGCCGGCGAACGCGAGCGCCTCGGCCGTCACGAGCCCGTCGGGGTCGAAGTCCGGGCCGGTGGGGGCGAGCGAGCCGTCGTCGAACCCTTCGAGCATGATCGAGACGATCACCGCCCAGATCCGCACCGCCGCGGCGACCGTGTCCTGCGGCGCCTGGTAGCCGGGCACCGGGGTGCCGTAGATGAGCTCGAACGAGTGCGGGTTCGCGAGCGCCCAGGCACGCACTCCCCGCGCGACGGCGAGCCAGGTCTGCGCGGGCGACGAGCCTCCTGCGCGCGCGTGCGCCGCGGCCGACTCCGCGACCTCGCCGACGGCGTCGTAGGCCTCGACGATCAGGAGCGTGAGGAGCGCATCCCGCGACTCCACGTAGCGGTAGACCGCCGACGACGAGACGCCCAGGTCACGTGCCACGGCACGCAGCGACAGGTGCGCTGGGCCGTCGGTGCCGAGGCGCGCGCGCGCCGAGGCGAGGAGCTCGCCCATGACCGCGGCTCGGGCACGTTCGCGGGCGCCTCGCGGCGCGTTGGGGCGGTCCTCCACCGGACGAGTGTGATCGACGCGAGCAGTGTTCGCAAGCGAGAGCACCGCTCTTGACGGGCGCGATGCCGAGTGCGAGCATCGCTCCATACCGAGAGCACCGCTCTCCATGACTCCAGGAGCACGACATGACTCGCCACGTCATCCTCGGCAAGGGCCCCATCGGCTCGACGCTCGCCCGTCAGCTCGCGGACGCGGGGGACGAGGTCCTCGTCCTCAGCCGCTCGGGCGGAACCAGCGCGCACCAGACCGCCGGGACCCTCGCCGACCCCCTCGTCCGGCACGCCGCGGTCGACAGCGCCGACGCCGCAGCGCTCACCCGCGCGGCCCAGGGCGCCGACGTCCTCTACAACTGCGTCAACCCCGCCTACCACCGCTGGCCGACGCTCTGGCCGCCGATCGCCGACGCCGTCCTGGCCACTGCCGAGGCCACGGGAGCTGTCCTCGTGACCACCGGCAACCTGTACGGGTACGGGGCCGGCACGCAGCTCATGCGCGAGGACTCCCCGCTCGCCTCGACCGAGACGAAGGGCCTCGTGCGCATCGCGATGTGGCGCGAGGCCGAGCGGCTCCACCGGGCGGGTCGAGTGCGGGCGACCGAGGTGCGCGGCAGCGACTACGTCGGCCCCGGCGCCCTCGGCCAAGCGCACGCCGGGACCCGCATGCTCGAACCGCTGCTCGCGGGGCGTCCGCTGCACCCGATCGGGGCATCCGACATGCCCCACACCTGGACCTACCTCGCCGACTTCGCCCGAGCGCTCGCCGCTGCGGGAGCCACCGAGGCCGCATGGGGCCGGGCCTGGCACGTCCCCTCGCCCCAGGCGCTCACCTTCCGGCAGCTGGCGACACTGTTCGCCGACGCCGCGGGCGCGCCCGAGCCCCGGATCCGTCCGCTGCCGATGACGGCCGTCCGGCTGCTCGGGATCGGGTCTCCGATGCTGCGCGAGGTGTTCGCCATGGGCTACCAGTTCGTCGAGCCGTTCGTCATGGACTCGACGGTCTCCCAGAGCGTGCTCGGGCTCGCCCCGACGCCGTGGGACACGATCGTCGCGGAGACGCTCGCCTCGTGGGGCAGCCGGTCCTCCGGCGCCACGACTCCAGCCCGGCGCTGACTCAGCCGAGCCGGACGCGCCGTCCCTCAGCCGTCATCCCGACGCGCGCGACGCGGCCGACCACGTCGACCAGAAGGGCACGCTCGACCGTCTTGATGCGTTCGTGCAGGCTCGCCTCGTCGTCGTCGTCGAGCACCTCGACCGCGCGCTGGGCGATGATCGGCCCGGTGTCGACCCCCTCGTCGACCAGGTGGACGGTGCAGCCGGTGACCCGCACCCCGTACGCGAGAGCGTCCCGCACACCGTGGGCACCGGGGAAGGCCGGCAGCAGCGCGGGGTGGGTGTTGATGACGCGGCCGGCGAACCGGGCGAGGAAACCCGCTCCGAGGATCCGCATGAAGCCCGCGCTCACGACCAGCGTCGGGCCGAACACCCCGACCGCGTCCGCGAGCGCGAGGTCCCAGGCGGCGCGGTCGGGGAAGTCGGCGATCCGCACGACGGCGGTCGCGACGCCCGCGGCCCTGGCCACCTCGAGGCCGCCTGCGGCTGGGTCGTCGCTCAGCACGCCGACCACTCGGGCACCGAAGGCGGGCTCGGAGTGAGCGGCAAGGAGAGCCGCCAGGTTGGTGCCGCCCCCCGAGACGAGCACGACGACCCGAGCCGTGGGGGGGACGACGGCGGTCCTCGGTGGCCTCGACGGGCTCGGTGCTGACACAGGGCGACCCTAGCCGCCCTCGGGGCGGGTCGAGCTGTGTGGTCGACGAACGGGCACCGCGCAGACGACCCCGGCGCATGGGCGAGAATGCTCGGGTGAGCAACCCGTACGCACCGCCGTCCGGCGATCGCCCACGCGCCGACCAGCACCCCGACCAGCACCGACCGGCACCCACGCCGGGCCAGGGCCGGCCGCCCGTCGCCCAGCGGCCGCCGGTCGCGCCGCCCCGACCGCCGGATCCCGCCGCCGTGGTGCGCGGGAGCCGTCAGATCGTGCACTTCGGCCTCTTCATGCTCGCGGCGATCCTCCTGAGCGTGCTGAACCTGCCGTGGAAGGTCGCGTCGCTCGCGTTCCTCGTCGCCGCCGTCGTCACCGGGATCCGCGCGCTCGTCACCGTCGTCCGCGGACGGGTGCGCGGCTCGCTCGTGCCGATGCTCGTCCTCGGGCTGGTGTTCTCGATGCTCTTCTCGTTGACGCTGCTGGCGACGTTCGCAACGTGGCCGCTGCAGGTCAAGCAGCAGGACTGCCTGCGCGGCGCGCTGACGATCTCAGCCCAGGCGGCGTGCCAGCACGACCTGGAGCAGGGCCTGAAGGACTGGGAGCAGCAGCTGCGCGACCGTTCGACCGGCGGCTGAGGCGACAAGACGCGGCGTCCGAGCTCTCGGCCGTCAGATCGGCCGCTGCCTGATCGCCCGCTGTCGGATCACCCGCCCGGTTCGTTCGAGGTCGTGCCCGTCCGGACGGGGCGCACCGCGGCGGGCTCCGTCGTGTCCGTGCCGCGGGCCAGCGCGTCGTGCCACGCACGACCGACCCGCGCCCTGACGGCAGGGTCGAACGGGAGCACCGCGAGGAACGCACCGAGCAGGACGCCGCCAGCGATCGCGGCCCCGACGACGAGCCCGGACGCACCCACGTCCGCCATCCGCCCGGGTCCGAGCGCGCCGCTCGCGAGCACCACGAGGAGCCCAGCTCCCCCACCGGCCGCGACGGCCGCGGCGACGCACGCCAGGACGGCGTCGGTCCACCGCACGGCGACGAGCCGCCGGCGCAGCCACGCACCCGCGACGACCCCGGCCACGACCAGGACCAGAGGCACCGCCCTGAGCAGCCCACCGGCGGCGTCGGGCTGCGGCAGGGCCCCCAGGAGCGGGATCGCCGGCAGCGGACCGGACACGACAGCGGCTCCCGAGAAGACCGTGCCGGTCCCCACGTGGAAGCCCGGGCCGGCGAGCCACGACAGCGCCCACACGACGAAGTTCGGCACGAAGGCGACCTCGGCGACGGCGAGCACGCCGCCTCCGACCGGGTCCAGCCCGAGCGAGGAGATGATGTCGGTGATGGTCGTGCGTCCCGCCAGGACCCACAGGACGACCGTGGCCGACGCGGCCACCAGGAGCAGCGCGACCGCGAGCGTCCCGGCGGCGGCCCCCGTGCGGAGCGGGGGGGCGAGCCGTGACCACACCGGGCGCAGGACGTCGCGCAGCGGGCGCGCCTCGGGCCGGCGCGCGAGCCCGGCAGCGAGCCCGAGGCCCGAGACCACCACCGCACCGAGCGCCGCGAGGATCGCGTCCGCGGCGGACGCGCGGACCAGGAGGGCGACGGCGACGGCGATCGCCGTGTACCCGCCGACGCCCGCGGCCCAGGACAGCACGGTGGCGTTCCCCGATCGCCGCGCCGACACGTAGCACGTGAACACCGCGAGCAGGGTCACCCCCAGCGGCGTCAACGTGAGCACGTCGCCTGCCACGGTCAGGGGGACGCCGTGCGCGAGCAGCCACACCGCGCCGCCGAACGCGACCGGCCGGGTCCAGGGGACGCCGGCGTTCGTGGGGTCGGCCGACGTCACCACGTACGCCGTCACGGTGGGCAGCACGACGACGAGCAGGGACAGCAGCGCGCCCTGCAGTCCGGCGAGCAGTCCGCCGACCCAGCGTGGTGCACCGTCGAGGTCGCTCGCGAAGAACCGCGGGGTGCCGTCGTCGGACGTCAGGACACGCCGACGCAGCCGGTCGAGCCGGTCGGTGCCAGACGGGTCGTTCACCCCACCATGGTCGCCGCTCGGACGCGACCGACGAGCCAACCGGCTCGGCGCGCCGTGGTTGTCGGGCCGGCCCGGCGTCAGGAGAGCAGCGCGCGGGCGAGCGCGGCCGTCTCGCTCGGCGTCTTGCCGACCTTGACCCCGGCGGCCTCGAGGGCCTCCTTCTTCGCCTGCGCGGTGCCGGCCGACCCGGACACGATCGCGCCGGCGTGGCCCATCGTCTTGCCCTCGGGCGCGGTGAACCCGGCGACGTAGCCGACGACCGGCTTCGTGACGTGCGCCTGGATGTACGCCGCGGCGCGCTCCTCGGCGTCCCCGCCGATCTCACCGATGAGCACGATGACCTCAGTCTCGGGGTCGGCCTCGAACGCCTCGAGCGCGTCGATGTGCGTCGTGCCGATGATCGGGTCACCACCGATGCCGATCGCGGTCGAGAACCCGAGGTCCCGCAGCTCGTACATCATCTGGTACGTCAGCGTCCCGGACTTCGAGACGAGACCGATCCTCCCGGGTCCCGTGATGTCGGCCGGGATGATGCCGACGTTCGACTTCCCGGGGCTGATGAGCCCGGGGCAGTTCGGGCCGATCAGCCGCGTGCCCTTGGCCCGCGCGTAGGTGAAGAACTCGGCCGTGTCCGCGACCGGGACACCCTCGGTGATGATGACCGCGAGGGGGATGCCGGCGTCGACCGCCTCGATGACCGCGGCCTTGGTGTGGGCCGGGGGCACGAAGATGACGGACACGTCGGCGCCGGTCGCGGCGATGGCCTCGGCCACCGTGCCGAACACCGGGACCGCGACGGTCCCGCCGTCGGCCGCCGGGAAGTCGACCGACGTCCCCGCCTTGCGCGGGTTCACTCCGCCGACGACCTGGGTGCCACCCGCGAGCATGCGCGTCGTGTGCTTCTGGCCCTCGGAGCCCGTCATGCCCTGGACGATGACCTTGGAGGACTCGGTCAGAAAGATCGCCATGTCAGTTGTTTCTCTCGTCTCGTGAAGAAGTCAGGGGGCTCAGGCGTTGGCCAGCTCGGCGGCCTTGTCGGCCCCGCCGTCCATCGTGTCCGCGAGCGTCACGAGGGGGTGCGCGGCCTCGGCGAGGATCCGGCGACCCTCGAGGACGTTGTTGCCGTCGAGCCGCACGACGAGCGGCTTCGTCGCGTGGTCGCCGAGCATCACGAGCGCCGCGACGATGCCGTTGGCGACCGCGTCGCACGCCGTGATGCCACCGAACACGTTGACGAACACGGACTTCACCTGCGGGTCGGACAGGATGATGTCGAGCCCGGCGGCCATGACCTCGGCCGACGCGCCGCCCCCGATGTCGAGGAAGTTCGCGGGCCGCACCCCGCCGTGCGCCTCGCCGGCGTAGGCGACGACGTCGAGCGTGCTCATGACGAGCCCCGCACCGTTGCCGATGATGCCGACCGAGCCGTCGAGCTTGACGTAGTTGAGCGACTTCTCCTTGGCGCGCGCCTCAAGCGGGTCGGCCGCAGCGGCGTCCTCGAGCTCGGCGTGGTCGGGATGGCGGAACCCGGCGTTCTCGTCGAGCGTGACCTTGCCGTCGAGTGCGACGATGTCACCAGCCTCGGTGAGCACGAGCGGGTTGACCTCGACGAGCGTCGCGTCCTCGCCCTGGTAGACGTCCCAGAGCCGCTGCAGCACGACGGCCACCTTCGGGGCGACGTCGGCGTCGAAGCCGGCGGCCGCCACGATCTCGTCGGCCTTCGCCTGGTCGATGCCGACCAGAGGGTCGACCGCGACCTTCGCGAGGGCGTCGGGGCGCTCGACCGCGAGCTGCTCGATCTCCATGCCGCCCTCGACGCTCGCCATCGCGAGGCACCGGCGCTCGGCCCGGTCGAGCAGCACCGAGAAGTAGTACTCCTTGGCGATCTTCGCGCCCGCGGCGATCATCACGCGGTGGACCGTGTGGCCCTTGATGTCCATGCCGAGGATCTCGGACGCCTTGGCCTCGGCGTCGTCGGCCGACGTGGCGAGCTTGACGCCACCCGCCTTGCCGCGACCGCCGACCTTGACCTGCGCCTTGACGACGACGACACCCGGCCCGCCGCCGAGCAGCTGCTCGGCGCCCGCGCGGGCCTCCTCGGGTGTGGTGGCGACGACGCCGCCGAGCACGGGCACGCCGTGCTTCTCGAAGATGTCACGTGCCTGGTACTCGAACAGGTCCACCTGGCTTGGTCCTTCCGTCGACCCGCGCGTGGCCTGGTCTGGCCGCGCCGCCCAGTCGATCGTAACCGCGACGACGAACTATCTTCACATCGAGAGATGTCGTCTCGGACACACCCTCGTCAGAGCTTGGTCACCGGCGAGAAGCGCAGCAGCAGGCGCTTGGTCCCCTCGGTGCCGAAGTCGACCTTCGCGACCGCGTTGGGACCGGAGCCCTCGAGACCGACGACGGTGCCGAGCCCGTACGCGTCGTGCGTGACGCGATCGCCGAGCGCGAGGTCCGGGACCGTGCCCTCGGGTCGGGGCGTCGCGGAGCCGAACGTCGCGCCGCCGGCGGCCCGCGGCGCCGTCGAGCCTGCCCGCGCCGTGGAGGTCGATCCGCTGCGCGTCGACGACCCCGCGGTGCGCGTCCCGGACCCGCCGGAGCCGTACCCGCCCGAGACGTACCCGCCCGAGCCGTGACCACCTGACCCGTACCCGCCCGAGCCGTAGGCCGGACGACGCAGCGTGTCCATGCTCGACTCACGCCGCCGCCAGTCGACGACCTCCTCGGGCAGGTCGTCGAGGAACCGGCTCGCGGGGAACTCGTTGGGCACGCCCCACGACGTACGGACCGCGGCGCGCGAGACGTACAACCGCTCCCTGGCGCGCGTCAGGCCGACGTACGCGAGCCGGCGCTCCTCGGCCAGCTGGTCGGTGTCGGCCAGCGACCGCATGTGCGGGAAGGTGCCGTCCTCCATGCCGGTGAGGAACACCACCGGGAACTCGAGGCCCTTCGCGGTGTGCAGCGTCATCAGGGTCACGACGCCCTGGTCGATCCCACCGTCCTCGCCGTCGGCCGACGGGATCTGGTCGGAGTCGGCGACGAGCGAGACCCTTTCGAGGAAGTCGGCCAGGTCGCCGTCGGGCTCGCTCTGGGCGAACTCGCTCGCGACCGCGTGCAGCTCGGCGAGGTTCTCGACCCGGGACTGGTCCTGCGGGTCCTCGCTCGCCCGCAGCTCGGCGAGGTAGCCGGTCCGGTCGAGCACCGCGCCGAGGACCTCGGCCGGACCCGTCCCGGACGCGGCGAGCGAGCGCAGGTCGGTCATCATCGTCGCGAACGCCGCGAGGCCCGTGATCGCGCGGGTGCCGAGCCCCGGCACCTCGTCGAGGCGCCCGAGCGCCGAACCGAACGAGATGCGCTCACGCTCGGCGAACGCCGCGACCATGGCCTCCGAACGGTCGCCGAGGCCGCGCTTGGGCACGTTGAGGATGCGACGCAGGTTGACGTCGTCGTCCGGGTTCGCGATCGCCCGCAGGTACGCGACGGCATCCTTGATCTCGCGCCGCTCGTAGAACCGCGTCCCACCGACCACCTTGTAGGGCAGGCCGACCCGGATCAGCACCTCCTCGAGCGCGCGGGACTGCGCGTTGGCGCGGTAGAACACCGCGACGTCACCCGGGCGCACGCCGTCGGAGTCGCCGAGCCGGTCGATCTCCTCGGCGACGAAGCGCGCCTCCTCGTGCTCGTTGTCCGCGACGTACGCGACGATCTGCGCGCCCGCTCCCGAGTCGGTCCACAGCCGCTTGGGCTTGCGACCCGAGTTGCGGGAGATCACGGCGTTCGCGGCCGAGAGGATGTTCTGGGTCGAGCGGTAGTTCTGCTCGAGCAGGATCGTGCGCGCGTCGGGGTAGTCGGCCTCGAACTCGAGGATGTTGCGGATGGTCGCGCCGCGGAACGCGTAGATCGACTGGTCGGCGTCACCGACGACCGTGAGCTCGCCGCGGGGGCCGTCGTCGGGCACATCCTCACCCTCCACGCGGCGACGCGCGCCGACCCCGGCGAGCTCGCGGACCAGCGTGTACTGCGCGTGGTTGGTGTCCTGGTACTCGTCGACGAGCACGTGGCGGAACCTCCGCCGGTAGTGCTCCGCGACCGCGGGGAACGCCTGCAGCAGGTGGACCGTCGTCATGATGAGGTCGTCGAAGTCGAGCGCGTGGGCCTGGCGGAGCCGGGCCTGGTAGCGCGAGTAGACCTGCGCGAGCACCGACTCGAAGGAGCTCGTGTCGCTGCTCGCCGTCGCCGCGAACGTCTCGGGGTCGACCAGCTCGTCCTTGAGCGCCGAGATCTTCGCGGCGAGCGCCTTGGGCGGGAACTTCTTCGAGTCGAGGTCGAGCTCGCGCGCGACCATCGTCAGCAGGCGCTGCGAATCGGCCGAGTCGTAGATCGAGAAGCTCGACCGCAGACCGAGCGTCGCTGCCTCCCGGCGCAGGATCCGCACGCACGCGGAGTGGAACGTCGAGACCCACATGCGGCGCGCGGACGGCCCGACGAGGGTCGCGACGCGCTCGCGCATCTCCGCGGCAGCCTTGTTGGTGAACGTGATCGCGAGGATCTCGCCGGGGTGTGCACGACCCGTGGCCAGGAGGTACGCGATGCGGTGCGCGAGAACCCGGGTCTTGCCGGAGCCCGCACCCGCGACGATGAGCAGCGGGCCACCGTGGTGCAGCACCGCCTCGCGCTGCTGCGGGTTCAGCCCGACGAGCAGGGCCTCGGCCTCGGCGGCCGACCCTGCGACGCGGCCGGTCGGGGGATCGGTCTCCTCGTCGGCGGCGGCCGCACGGCGGGTGGTGGCGACATCGCGCGGGGGCACGGCCGAGGGCAGCCGCGCGACGTCGGCGGCGCCGAGCCCGGGCAGGGGAAGGTTCTGGAAGAGCGAGGTCATGGCGACACCAGCCTAGGCAACCGCGCCGACACTCGTGACCGTCGCCGGCCTTCGACCGCCCGGACCGCCGCGGTCAGCCCTGGAGCACCAGCACCGACTGCTGCAGCCGCAGCGACGTCTCGGCCAGGTCGCGCGCGGCCTGGCGGATGCCGTCGATGTCGGCGGTCGTGCGCTGCGACGCGTGCTCGACCTCCTCGAGGTTCGACGCCATGGCCCGTCCGCCAGTCGCGACCTCGGCCACGGCCTGCGCCATCGCCGACGTCGTCGCGGTCTGCTCCTCGACCGCGCCGGCGATCGTGCCCTGGTAGTCGTTGATCCGGTCGATGATCTGCGAGATCTGCGAGATCTCGCCGGCCGCCTGCTGGGCGGCGGCCTGGATCGCCTCGATGCGCTCCGCGATGTCGCCGGTCGCGCGCGCGGTCTCGCTCGCGAGCTCCTTGACCTCACCCGCGACGACCGCGAACCCCTTGCCGGCCGTCCCCGCCCGCGCCGCCTCGATCGTGGCGTTGAGTGCGAGCAGGTTCGTCTGGGCCGCGATCGCGGTGATGACCTTGACGACGTTGCCGATCTGCGCGGACGACTCCCCGAGCTCGGCCACCGTCCGGTTCGTGCGGCGGGCGACGTCGACAGCCTCCGCCGCGATCCGTGCCACAGCGTTGGCGTTGCGGGCGATCTCGGAGATCGAGGCGCCCATCTGCGTCGTCCCCGACGCGACGGTGTCGATCCCGTTGCTGACCTCCTGGGCCGAGGTGGCGACCTCGACCGTCCGTCGCGCGGAGCCCGCCGCGACGTCACCCATGGCGTCGCTCGTCCCGACCAGTCGGTGCGCAGCCGAGCTCACCTGCTCGGCGGCTCCCGTGACCTCCCCGGCGACTGCCGCCGTGCGGTCCAGCGTCGCGTTGAGCGCGATCGCGAGGTGGTCGAGCTCGGTCGTGCCACGGCCCGGGTCGAGCCGGGCTGACAGGTCGCCGCTCGCGAGCGCCGCTGCCGCGTCCTCGATGGGTCGGACGATGCTGCGTGCGACGACGAGGCTGAGGCCCACCACGAGGACGAGCATCCCGGCGGCGCCGAGCAGCAGGCCGCGCGCGTCGGACAGGGCCTCGCCCCGCACGTCGTCGACGTAGATGCCCGACCCGACGATCCAGCCCCACGGCTCGTAGCCCGCGACGTAGGAGATCTTGGGCTGCGGCGCGTCGGCACCCGGCTTGGGCCACTTGTAGCTGACGAAGCCCGCGCCGTGGGCCTTGACGACGTCGACGAACTCGACGAACAGGTGGTTGCCGTCCGGGTCGACGTTCTGGGTCAGGTCTGTGCCGTCGAGCTGCGGCTTGATGGGGTGCACCACCATCGTCGGGTGCATGTCGTTGATCCAGAAGTACTCGCCGCCGGCGTACCGCAGCTCACTCACGGCCGCGATCGCCGCGGCCTGCGCCTGGTCGGTCGTCAGGTCGCCCGCGGTCGCCTGCTCGCCGTAGCGGGCGACGATCCCGAGAGCGGTCTCCACGACGGCGCGTGTCGCCGCCTTGCGCTCGGTCATGATCCGACCTTCGACCTGCACCGCGGCCATCGCCGTGATCCCGGCGAGGCCCAGAGCGGTCACCGCCACGAGGGCGAGGACGCGCTTACGGATCGACAACGATGCGAGCGCAGACATGGGACTTCCCTAGGTCGACGGGGCCTTCTGCGCGCCTCATCGACGTGCGACGCTCCCATGTGAGACCTGTGGCGGGTTAAACGCACCGGTGGCCGTGCCGGGACCAGGCGGCCCCCTGCGCTCAGGTGAGGAGCACCGCGACCAGCCAGGCCCCGGCGGCCACGAGCGCACCGGCGAGCTCGACCAGCAGCGCGATCCCGGTCGCCCGGAGCACGGCGACCGTCGCACTCCAGGCGACCCGCCGGTCGCGGCGCCCACCCCACTCGATGAGGTAGACCCCCAGCGCGAACCCCAGCGGCAGCCCCACCACGGGCACGACGAAGAACCCGACAGCCCCCAGCGCGGCGCCCCAGACCAGGGTCGAGCGACGCACGCCCGCGCCCGTGAGGTGCCGGCCCGCGAGCACGTACTTGCCGACGGCCGCAGCGACGACCGCGAGCACGCCCACCCCGAAGGCGGTCCAGGCGACGCCCCCACCCGTCTCTGTGGCCCACACGAGGACGCCGCCGAGCACGATCAGGCTCCCGGGGAGCACCTGGACGACGACTCCCACGAGCCCGGCCGCGATCACGAGCCCGACCAGCAGCTCGCCCGCAGGGCTCATCGGTGTGACGTGCCGGGGTCGGTCCGGTGCGCGTGGTGCACGGTCAGCTCCAGAGGACGGCGATCCCGACGTTGAGGACGACGAGGCCCGCGATCGCGCCGAGGAAGCCCGTGGTGACCTTGGCCGGTGTGCGCCGACCCACGATCACGAGCGCGGCCACGACCAGGGCGACGAGGAGCTTGATCCCGACCTTGGTGTTGTTCGGCGGGTCGCCCGCGAGGCCCGCGGCAAGGATGCCGGTCATGAGGATGCCGGTGACGATCGCGGTGAGGATGCCGTGCAGCGCACCCACCGGGACGACGGGCTGCTTCATGTGGGCCAGGACGCCACCGAGCACCATGGCCCAGCCGACGAGGTGCAGGACGAGAAGGAGGTTCAGGACGACGGTCATGGGCCCACCCTAGGGTCTCGCCGGCCATTTTCCCAACAGTTGTGTCGGGAACCTCAGATCAGTCGCCGGGCGGCCGCCCAGCGCGTGAGCTCGTGGCGCGACGACAGCTGGAGCTTGCGCAGCACCGCCGAGACGTGGGTCTCGACCGTCTTGATCGAGATGAACAGCTCGCTCGCCACCTCCCGGTAGGAGTAGCCGCGTGCGATGAGCCGCATGACCTCCCGCTCCCGGGCCGACAGCCGGTCGAGCTCGTCGTCGCCCGTCGCGACGTCACCGGCCGCAGCGCCGAACGCGTCGAGCACGAAGCCCGCCAGCAGCGGGGAGAAGACGGCGTCACCGCCGGCCACGCGCTGCACGGCAGCCGCCAGGTCGGCGCCGGTGATCGCCTTCGTCACGTATCCGCGCGCGCCGGCCCGGATGACGGCGACGACGTCGTCGGCCGCGTCCGAGACCGAGAGGGCAAGGAACCTCGTCTCGCCGAGCAGGTCGGAGCACGCCCGGATGACCTCCGCACCACCGCCGCCGTCACCGCCCGGCAGGTGCACGTCGAGCAGGACGACGGGCGGCCTCAGCTCCCGCACGACGCGGATCGCCTCGTCGACGCTCGAGGCCTCCCCCACGACGCGGACGCGGTCGTCGAGAGACGCACGCACGCCGGCACGGAACATCAGGTGGTCGTCGACCAGCACCACGTCGACAGGTTCGCTCATGTGTCTCACCGCTCCTTGACCGGGTCGGCGTCGTTCGGCCGGGGCTGCCCCGGCGCGGCCCGCACCCCATGATCCTCGCTCGCACGCACCGGGATGCTCAGGTGCACCTCGGTGCCGTTGCCGTCCTTCGACTGGACGCTCGCCGACCCGCCCCGGCGTCGGATGCGTCCGATGATCGACTCCCGGACGCCGAACCGGTCGGACGGCACCGACTCCAGGTCGAAGCCGTCCCCGCGGTCGCGCACGAACACCTCGGCGACCTCCGGGCCGACCTCGCAGTACAGCGAGAGCGGCGGGCGACCGTGCACGACGGCGTTGACGAGCGCCTCGCGGGTCGCCTGGAGCAGCGCCTCGGTGTCGGCGTCGGGCTCGCGGTCGCCGACGAGGACGGCATCGATGACGACCGCCTCGCCGCCCGGGCCGGACCTCGTGTCCTCGATCTCGGCGACGACGGCCCGCAGCGCGGCGGCCAACGACGTGCCCGGCGCCGGCCGGTCGTCGTAGAGCCACTCGCGCAGCTCCCGCTCCTGCGCACGGGCCATGCGCGCGACCTCGTGCGGGTCGTCCGCGCGCGCCCGGATCAGTGCGAGGGTCTGCAGCACCGAGTCGTGCAGGTGCGCCGCGATGTCCGCGCGTTCGGACTCGCGCGCCCGCGCGGCGCGCTCGTCGCCGAGCTCGCGCACGAGCCTCAGCCACCACGGCGCGAGCACGAGCGCGACACCGGCAAGCACGGCGAGCGCGGCCACCATCGACTGCACCAGCAGGTCGGGGGACATCTCCTGGCCGACGAGCAGCAGGACCCCGGCCCCGGCGAGCACGATCCCGCCGACGAGCCGCAGGACGCTGACGGGCGTGCGGCCACCGGCGCGCGAGCGCCAGCGTCCGCGCTGACCGGCGTCGAGCTGGCTCCATGCGAGGGCCGTCCCGGCCAGCAGGATGAGGGTCGGCACCACCCAGGTGCTCTGGAGGTGCGCGCCGTTGCGGACGGCGAGCAGGACGACGGCGGCGGCGATGAGGACGAGCGCGATCGCGATGTCCGTCACCGGCAGGGTTCGCACGGCGGCAGCCGCAAGCGCGTCGGGCGGCGGTCCGCCGGTCGGCAGCGGTGCCCCCGAGCCCCGCACGCCCTCTGTGCCGTAGCCGCCGACCGGGTCCGCCGGACCAGCGGCCGGACGGACGAGACGGGACAGGTGGGCCGGTCGCTCGTCGAGGGCGTAGGGGTCCCCCTCGGGCACGGTGACCCACAGGAAGACGTACAGGGCGATGCCGACGCCGCCGAGCCCCACGAGGACGACGAACGCGAACCGCACGACGCCGACCGGCAGCCCCAGGTGCGCCGCGAGCCCCGCGGCGACCCCGCCGATGCGACGACCGGTCGTGGGCCGACGCAGCGCGGGCCGCACGGGCGCACCGGACGGCGCAGACGGCACCGGCACGGCCGCGCCTGTCGTGTCGTCGCGTGCGGGCTCCGGCGGGGTCATGGGTTGATCGTCACACGACCGACGGCTCCGCGGCGCCCCCTCAGGGCGTGTGAGGGCAGAGTTCAGGGCTTGCGTCACGGCAGTTCAGGGTCCGCTCAGGGACGTACCCGATGTCCTGCGTCGCCGCGACGACGCACGATCAGGTCATGGACACCTACATCCCCGACCCGACCGGGCCGACACCTCCACCGCCGCCGTCACCGCACGGTACCGACGGCTTCTTCGCCGCCATCCGGCGCACCGGGCTGTTCCGCTCCGACGAGCGGTGGGTCGGCGGAGTCGCCGGCGGCCTCGCGCGCCGTTTCGGCATCGACCCGTTGCTTGTCCGCGCCATCTTCGTCGTCAGCTTCCTGCTCGGCGGCCTCGGCCTCGTCGCCTACGGCGTCGGCTGGGCGCTGCTGCCCGAGCAGCGTGACGGCCGCATCCACCTCGAGGAGACCATCCGCGGCCGGTTCGACGTCGCGCTGCTCGGTGCGATCGCCCTCGTCATCATCGGGCTGAGCCGCGGCGACCACTGGTGGTGGGGCGGCAACGGTGCCGCGTGGATCGTCGGGTTCGTGTGGCTCGCGGGGATCGTCGCGGTCATCGTCCTGATCGCCAACTCCTCGAGCCGTCGTCGCGCCGCGGGTCTGCGCCCGCCGACGCCCTACGGTCCCTACCCGACGGCCGGCATGCCGCCCGTGCCGCCTCCCCCGCCGGGAACCGCTGGCGCCGAGGGCTACGCGCCCACGACGTCGTACGGTCCCCCGTCCTCGAGCACGCCGTCGGCGCCGTACGCCTCCGCAGCGCCCTACGGTGCGACGGCGTCCTACGGCGGCACCCCGTACGCGCCGTATGCGGGCGCTCCCGTCGCGACGGCGCTCCCCCGCAAGGCACGGACACGCGGCCCTGGCGCCGGTGCGCTCGGTGTCGTGGTCGCGCTCACGGTCCTGACCCTCGCGGGTCTGCTCCTCGCCAGCCGGCAGGGGTACTTCGACGGCCCGGTCCTGCTCACCACTGCCGGGGTCGCCATCGCGCTGCTCGGTCTCGGGATCGTGGTCTCGGGCCTCCGCGGACGCACGAGCGGCATCCTGGGGTTCTTCGCGATCGTCACCATCCTGGTCGCGGGACCGCTGGCCTTCGGTGAGAGCAACGACTGGCACTGGGACGGCAACCTGAACAACACGGTCAGGGACAGCGTCGTCGTCATGACGACCCGCGACGAGGCAGCCGTCGGCTACTCGGTCGGCGCCGGCGACACGACGGTGGACCTGCGCCAGGTCCCGCTCACCGCCGAGACGCTCGACGTCCCGATCCACGTGGGTGTGGGGACGCTCGTCGTCCTCGTGCCGGCCGGCACCCCTGTCACCGCTGACGTGCAGGTCGGCGTCGGCGACATCACCTGGGACATCGGCGGGACGCAGACGACGTCCAGCGGCATCGGCAACGGGCCGCGGCACTTCGCGAGCACCGAGGTCGCGGACGGCACCGACGCCCAGCTCGCCCTCGACGTCAACGTCGGTGCCGGCGACGTCACGATCAAGGAGTCACGATGAGCACCGACGACACGACCCAGCAGCTCCCCACCAGCGGCGACGAGCCGCAGGACACCGCGCACGGTGCCCCGACCGCCCCGCACACCGAGATCCCCGGCGCCTTCCATGACGCCGCCACGGCGGGCAGCCCGGCTGCGGCGCCGGCCTTCGCCCCGACGAGCCACCCCGTCGACGTGCCGGCCGCAAGCCCGGCCGAGCGGCCGCGCCTGCGGGTCTCCACGGCGGTCTGGGGACTCGTCATCGCTGCGATCGGAGTGGGCGTTGTCGCCCTGGCATCCGGCGCGGTGTTCGACCTCCAGCTCGCGAGCATCGCGCTGCTCGCGGTCGCCGGCGCCGCGATGCTCGCCGGATCGATCGCGGCAGCCGTCCGGCATCGCGGGCCCTGAGCGGGCCGGCCGCGTCGCTGCGATCGTCGCGCGTCGCACGCAGAAACGCCTCGGGCCGAGGTCGGCAGCTGCCGACCTCGGCCCGAGGAGTGTGGTGCGGGGTGTGTCAGACCTGCGTGGTGACCGTGGCCGGCGCGACCGGAGCAACGACCGTCTCCGGCTTCACGGCGAGAACGCGGATCGCGTAGCCGATGATGATGAAGAGGATGCCGAGGCCCATGACGAGGGCCGAGATGCCGTACGCGACGACCGACGTGAAGAGCGACGACCGCAGGAACGAGCCATTCATGCTCGTGGTGCGCTGACCGGTGAGGGCCAGGACGTCCTTGTCCTTCGCGATGTCCGCGTCAGACGTGCCGGCCGCCTTGAGCTCGGCCTTCTTGGCGCTGATGGCGTCACCGAGCTCGGCGTAGGTCAGGCCGTTGGTCGCGGTCAGCGCGTGGTGCTTGATGGCGTTCGCCTGGGCGAAGGCCGTGAACGGGTCCTGAACGGGCTTGTTGGCAAGCGATCCAGGGTTGTCCGCGGTGATGGGCGCAACGGTGATCTTCTCGTCCTTGAGCTGCGAGGTGACCGCGCCCCAGGTGATCCCGCCGGCGACGATGAGGACGACACCAGCGATGATGGAGAGGAGCGCGATGATGCGCGCGCCCTTGAAGCGGTCCGTGACTGTGACGTTCGACATGATCGTCCGATCCCTTTCGAGTAACCCCCGGGGGTCGGGCCCTGGTGGATTCGGGACCCGGTGAACCTTCTGCGGTTCACATGTGAAGCGTGCTGCACGCCCACAGTACTGAAGCGGGACGTTAGTCACGGTTCGATTCGTGCATTTCGGCGCGTCTCAAGGGTGCCCTTTTGGGAAGAAATACCCGGGGGGCTATAGGCCGGCGAGGGTGGCCGCGCGGCGGTACTCAGACTCGGCGGCACCCAGCACGCGATCCCAGCCGAACGCCGGCCTGACCGCGCGGTTGTGCGCACGGATGCCCGCGAGGAGCCGCTCGTCACGCACGAGATGCACGATCGCCTCGGTCATCTCCGCGTCGTCGACCACGAGGAGGCCGTCCGTGCCGTCCACGACGAACTCCTCGATCCCGGTGCCGCTGCGCGCCACGATCGCGAGCCCCGCGGTGCGGGCCTCGAGGGCTGCGATGCCGAACGCCTCGAGCTCGGCGGGTGCGAGGAACACGTCCGCGTCGGCATACGCAGCCCGGACCTCCTCGCGCGAGAGCCGACCCGTCAGATGCACGACAGCCTCGAGACCGTGCGACCCGACGGCCTGCTCGACCCGGCGGCGCGTCGGCCCGTCGCCGATGATCGTCAGGCGCACCGCACCGGCAGGCACGCGGCGAGCGGCCGCCGCGACGAGCTCGACGAGCGGCACCGCGCGCTTGCGCGGCGCCAGCCGCATCGTCGAGACGAGGTGGACCGGGCTGCCCTCGGCGCGGACGTCGCCGCCCGCCGCCGGCGCCCATGCCGCCAGGTCCATGCCGTTCGGCACGACCTCGACCGGTACGTCGAAGACCTGGCCGACCCGCTGCGCGGCCGCACGGCTCACCGCGCTCAGCGCCGCGGCGGTCGACCGCCAGCGCGTGGCGCGGACGGCCGCGCGCAGCGGCGGGACCATGCCGTCGAGCATGCAGTGCCAGGTGATCGCCGTCGGCAGCCCCCGGGCGACCGCGAGGCGTGCGCCGTCGAACGCGAACGGCGAGACGACACCCGCGTGCACGTGCACGACGTCGGGCTGCAGGGAGTCGAGCGTCGAACGCAGCAGGCGCGCCTGCACGGGGTTCACCGGCAGGTCGAACGGCAACCGGGTACCGAGCCGGTGGACCTGCACACCCCGCGCGAGCTCGACGACCCCGCCGCGCTCGCCGTCCGCCCCGAGCGTCGCGGTGAGGACATGGACGTCGTGGCCCGCCGCCGCCTGCTGTGCCGCGAGGTCGCTGACCTGGGACTCGATCCCACCCGTCCGGGGCAGGAAGCAGTCGGAGACATGAGCGATGCGCACCCGCCCAGGCTAACCGGCGCAGACTCACCCGCCCGCCTTCCTCGATCGGAGTCACGGCCGCTGAGGTCATCGCCGAGGCCGACCGGTGGATGTACGCGGACAAGCGACTGCGGGCGCGCACGACCTGACCCGCCGTTTCCGAGCGACCCGGTCACGCGTGCCGTTCAGGTGCGCCGGGGCGCTACTCCCACTCGATCGTGCCCGGCGGCTTGCTCGTGACGTCGAGCACGACACGGTTGACCTCGGGGACCTCGTTGGTGATGCGCGTCGAGATGATCGCGAGCACGTCGTAGGGCAGGCGCGTCCAGTCGGCCGTCATCGCGTCCTCCGACGAGACCGGCCGCAGCACGATCGGGTGACCGTACGTCCGCCCGTCGCCCTGCACCCCGACCGAGCGCACGTCGCCGAGCAGGACGACGGGGCACTGCCAGATCTCGCGGTCGAGGCCGGCCCGCGTGAGCTCCTCGCGCGCGATCGCGTCGGCTGCGCGCAGCATGTCGAGCCGCTCTGCCGTCACCTCTCCGACGATCCGGATGCCGAGTCCCGGTCCCGGGAACGGCTGGCGCCACACGATCGCCTCGGGCACACCGAGCTCGAGCCCGACAGCCCTGACCTCGTCCTTGAACAGCGCGCGCAGCGGCTCGACGAGCGAGAACTGCAGGTCGTCGGGCAGTCCGCCTACGTTGTGGTGGCTCTTGATGTTCGCGGCCCCCTCGCCGCCGCCCGACTCGACGACGTCCGGGTACAACGTGCCCTGGACCAGGAACTTGACCTCGGTGCCGTGCTCGCCGGCGTCCGCGACGACCTCGCGAGCCGCCTGCTCGAACACCCGGATGAACTCACGGCCGATGATCTTGCGCTTCGTCTCGGGGTCGCTCACGCCCGCGAGCGCGCTGAGGAACTGGTCGCGCGCGTCGACGACCTTGAGCTGCACACCCGTCGCGGCCACGAAGTCGTTCTCGACCTGCTCGGCCTCGCCCGTCCGCAGCAGGCCGTGGTCGACGAACACGCAGGTCAGCTGGGCCCCGACGGCCTTCTGCACGAGCGCCGCGGCGACCGAGGAGTCGACGCCGCCCGAGAGCCCGCAGATCACGCGCGCGTCGCCGACCTGCGCGCGGATCGCGGCGACCTGCTCCGCGATGACGTTGCCGGGGTTCCAGTCGGGGGCGAGCCCCGCACCTCGGTAGAGGAAGTTCTCGAGCGCCTGCTGACCGAGCGGCGAGTGCTTGACCTCGGGGTGCCACTGCATGCCGTAGAGGTGCCGGGTGCGGTCCTCGAAGGCGGCGACGGGCGACCCTGTCGACGTCGCGAGCACCTCGAAGCCCTCCGGCGCGGCGTGCACCGCGTCGCCGTGGCTCATCCAGACGGTCTGCGCTTCCGGGCTGCCTGCCAGCACCGTGCCGGCGTCGTGCACCGAGACCGCCGTCCCGCCGTACTCGCGCGCACCGGTCTGCGCGACCGTCCCGCCGAGGGCCGCCGCCATGGCCTGGAACCCGTAGCAGATGCCGAGGACCGGCACGCCCGCCTCGAAGAGCGCGGGGTCCACGGACGGTGCGCCGTCGGCGTACACGCTCGACGGGCCGCCCGACAGGATGATCGCCACCGGGTCCTTCGCGAGCATCTGCTCGACCGTCGCGGTGTGCGGGATGATCTCGGAGTACACATGCGCCTCGCGCACCCGGCGCGCGATCAGCTGCGCGTACTGCGCCCCGAAGTCGACGACCAGGACAGGCCTGTGCTTCGGGGTGGCGGAGGACGGCTGCGACGGGTTCTGCGCGGCGGAGGTCACGCGTCCCAGGATAGGCGGCGGGCACCACCTGCCTGCGCGCACGTCCGCGGGACCGGCCGCACAGCCCGGGCTAGCGGGCCGCAAGCTCCGCGGCGTCGAGGCGAGCGAGCGCCTCGACGTGCACGCGACGCTCCAGGATGAACGACATGACCGGCACGACGCCGGCCAGAACCATCGCGGCGAGACGACCAAAGCTCCAGCGCATCTTCGACCAGAGGTCCATGACGGTCACGAGGTACACCACGTAGATCCACCCGTGCGCGAACGGGACCCAGCTGATCTTGCTCACGACGTCGGGTCCGACGTGGACCGCGTACTTGAGCAGCATCTCGAGGCACAGGATCAGCAGCATCGTGCCGGTGACCCAGGCCATGACGCGGTATCGCTGCAGTGCCTGACGGCCCTTGACCGGGTCCAGCGCAGCCATCTGACGCTCCTGTTCTGCCCGGTCGGCACAGTGGTCGCCACCGCGGCGAGCACCGCCGACAGGGGGCGGGTCCATCATCCCCGACGCCGGCGGTGCGGGCGCCCCGAACGGCAGGTGGACCCGCGCGGGCCTGCGGAATTGCCTTCGGCGTTGTGGGTGCCCGCACCTACTGTGGCGGTTGTGCGTCAGCTCCCGCTCCCCCATCCCGGCCCAGCGCCGCTGACGTCCCCTGCCGCCCTGTTGTGGTGGCAGGCGCGCCACCAGCAGTGGCTGCTGCTCGCCTCGATCACGTGCGGCATCGTGGGCAACGTGGCGGCCGCCGCGTTGCCGTACGTGCTCGGTCGCATCATCGACGGCGGCCTGACGGATGGCCTGAGCCGCACGCTGTGGCTCGGCTGCGCCGCGTTCGGTGCCGTCGGGCTCGTCCAGGTGGGTGCCAACGTCTGGGGCCACCGTCTCGACGTCGAGAACTGGCTCCGCGCGGCCTACGCGACGTCGCAGCTCATCGGGCACCACGTGACCCGCACGGGCGACGCCGTCACCGCCGAGCTGCCGACCGGCGAGGTCGTCGCGACCGTCGCGAGCGACGCGCTGCGGATCGGGGAGGTGTACGCGGTCGCCGCCCGGTTCGTCGGCGGGATCGTCGCCTACGCGGCCGTCGCCGTCGTCCTCATGCGCACCTCCCTGACGCTCGGACTGCTCGTGCTGCTCGGCCTCCCGGTCGTCGTGTCGGTGCTCGCGCTCCTGGTCAAGCCCCTGCAGCGCCGCCAGGCCACGCAACGCGAGGCGGCGGGTCGCCTGACGACGCTCGGCGCCGACACGGTCTCGGGGCTGCGGATCCTGCGCGGCATCGGTGGCGAGGAGGTGTTCGCGGGGCGCTACCGCGCTCAGTCGGAGCTCGTGCGTCGCGCGGGCGTCGGGGTCGCGCAGACGCAGTCGCTGCTGGACGCCCTCCAGACGCTCCTGCCCGGGCTGTTCCTCGCGGCGGTCGTGTGGGTCGGTGCGCACCTCGCGCTCGCGGGCGAGATCAGCCCCGGTCAGCTCGTGGCGTTCTACGGCTTCGCGGCATTCCTCACGCAGCCCCTGTGGACAGCGACCGAGGCCATGCGCGTCATGACGCGCGCCGTCGTCGGCTGCCGCAAGATCATCAAGGTCCTCGAGATCCCCGAGGCAGGCGCCGACTCGGCCGACCGGCGTGCCGCGGTCGCCGCGACGAGCCCCGCTCGGACCGAGGCGCTCGTCGACGAGCGGAGCGGGCTCGTCGTGCGGCCGGGCGCGCTGCTCGCGCTCGTCAGCGCGAATCCCGACGAGGCCGCACGGCTCGCCACGCGGCTCGGTCGCTTCCGGGCGCCCACAGGCAGCGGGGCGGACGACGACGAGTCGCTCGGTGAGGTGCGCTGGGGAGCGGCGCTCCTGCGCGAGCTGCACCTGCGCGAGGTGCGCGACCGCATCGTCGTCGCCGAGTCGACGCCGCACCTCTTCACGGGGGTGCTCGCCGACGAGCTCGACGTACGCGGCCGGGCGACGGAGTCCGACCTGCTCCAGGCCATGCACGTCGCGGACGCGGCGGACGTCCTCGACTCGGTCCCGGGCGGTCTCGCCGGCGCCGTCGAGGAGAAGGGGCGGTCGCTGTCCGGTGGCCAACGGCAGCGCGTCGCACTCGCCCGGGCCCTGCTGACCGAGGCCGAGGTGCTTGTGCTCGTCGAGCCGACCAGTGCCGTCGACGCCCACACCGAGGCGCGGATCGCGCGGCGGCTGGCGCAGGCCCGACGCGGTCGCACGACCGTCCTGGTCACCGCGTCCCCGCTCGTGCTCGACGTCGTCGAGGAGGTCGTGCTCATCGAGGACGGCCGGGTGCTGGCGCGCGGGAGCCACCGCGAGCTGCTCGCGGCGACCGACTCGGCCGGTCGGGCCTACCGCGCGGTCGTGTCCCGCGGTCACGGGCCGACCAATCCGACCGGCCCCACCGACGACGCCCGAGAGGAGGCCCGCCATGAAGCTGCCCGTCGCTGACGGTCCCGCGCTGCGGCGCGAGACCCGCACGCTGCTGCGCCGTCACCGCGGCGCCCTGACCGTCGTCGTCGCGCTGCATGCCGCAGCGGCGTGCGCCGGCCTGGCCGGGCCGTGGCTGCTCGGCCGCCTCATCGACGCCGTCGCGGTCGGCACGACGTCGTCGTACGTCGACCGGACGGTCGTGGTCCTCGTGGTCGCCGTCCTCGCGCAGACCGTCCTCATCCGCTACGCGCAGCGCTCCGCGATGGTGCTCGGCGAGTCGGTGTTCGCCGAGCTGCGCGAGGAGTTCCTCTCGACGGTCACGCGGCTGCCGCTGTCGATCGTCGAGCGCGCCGGGACGGGTGACCTCATCGCGAGGACGACGACCGACATCGACAGGGTGCAGTACACGGTCCGCTTCGGCGTTCCGCGCCTGCTGGTCAGTGGGGCGACGATCGCGCTCACCGCGGTCGCCGCCGCGCTGACGAGCCCCTTGGTCGCCCTGGGGCTGCTCGCGGGGCTGCCGCTGCTGCTGCCGGTCGCGCGCTGGGACCTGCGCCGCGCGGCGCCGGCCTACCTGCGCGAGTCGGCGGCGTACGCGACGCTGAACGGCACGATCACCGAGAGCGTCGAGGGTGCTCGCACGGTCGACGCGCTCAACCTCGGCGCGCGCCGGCGGGCACGCGTCGACGACGACCTCCGTGAGGCGTTCGCGGCCGAGTCGAGGACGCTCTGGCTCCGCTCGATCCTCTTCCCGGGCATCGACGCGTCCTTCCTGCTGCCCGTGGTCGCCGTGCTGGCGTGGGGCGCCTACCTCGTCTCGACCGGCGGGGCGACGATCGGCGCGGTCACGACGATCGCGCTCTACGCGACGCAGATCATCCACCCGATCTGGGAGCTCATCTTCTGGCTCGACGAGATCCAGGTCGGCGCGACGTCGCTCGCCCGGATCCTCGGTGTCGCGAACGTGCTCCCGGACCGGACGGCCGGTTCGGCGCAGCCGTCCGACGAGCATGTCGTCGCAGAGGCGGTGCGGTACGCCTACCGCGAGGGGCACGACGTGCTGCACGGCATCGACCTCGACCTCGTGGTCGGGGAGCGCCTGGCCGTCGTCGGCCCGTCAGGTGCCGGGAAGTCGACGCTCGGCCGCATGCTCGCCGGCATCCACCCGCCGAGCGGAGGGTCCGTGACCGTCGGCGGCGTCCCGCTCGTCGAGCTGCCGCTCGGGGACCTGCGTGGGCACGTCGCGCTCGTCACGCAGGAGCACCACGTGTTCGTCGGCACGGTCGCGGACAACCTGCGCCTCGCGCGGGTCGCGGCCGACGACGCCGAGCTCGAGCGTGCCCTGCGTGCCGTCGACGCCTGGGAGTGGGTCGACGCACTGCCCGACGGGCTCGGCACCGGCGTGGGTTCAGGCGGCGTGGCGCTGACGCCAGCGCAGGCCCAGCAGCTCGCGCTCGCCCGGCTCGTGCTCCTCGACCCGCACACGCTCGTGCTCGACGAGGCGACGAGCCTGCTCGACCCGCGCGCGGCGCGCCACCTCGAGCGCTCGCTGTCGGCGGTCCTCGCGGGCCGGACGGTCGTCGCCATCGCGCACCGGCTGCACACCGCGCACGACGCCGACCGGGTTGCGGTCGTGGACGGTGGGCGCATCGTCGAGATCGGCTCGCACGACGAGCTCGTCGCAGCCGGCGGCGACTACGCGGCGCTCTGGCGCTCCTGGCAGCAGGAGTAGCGGCCGGTCACAGGACCGCGCCGCTCTCGATCCCGAGGAACGTCACGCCGGGCTCAGTCACCGGGAGCTCATGGAACCCGAGCCGGTCGTAGAACCCTCGGGCCCGCACGTTCGAGCTCGCCATGCCGAGATGAACCGCCGGCACGCCTCGCTCCGCGAGCGCTGCGAGGAACGTCCGCAGCAGTGCGCGCCCGTGGCCGTGGCCCTGGTGCTCGGGCAGCAGGTCGATGTGCAGGTGCGCGGGGTAGTCCGCGAGCCCCTCGTGCACGGCCCGCTCCGGGTGGTGCAGCGTGTCGACCAGTCGCTCCTGCCTGGTCCTGGGCACGTCCGACCTCGGGTAGCGGGGTGCCACCATCGGGAGCCACCTGCGCCGATACTCCCCAGCCCAGCGGCGGGTGTCGGCAGTCCCGAGCACGTAGCCGACCGCGCGGTTCCCGTCGTCCAGCACGAAGGCCAGCTCGGGCTCGAGGTGCAGGTACGAGCCCGCGTAGACGTCCGGCATCAGGTGGTCGTCGCTGTACTGACCCCGGGCGTCACCACCGCCGTCCGCGGTACGCACGCAGACGTCATACACGTCGGCGCGGTCGAAGTCCTCGTACGGTCGGACGAACGCCACATCGGCTCCTTTGCGAGAGCGGCAGCCGGTCATCGGGACGGCCGAGGTGAGTATCCACGCGACAGGGGTGCTCGCGATAGTCGATCCTGGACGCATGTTCGGTCCGGTGGTGCTGCGCGGGGGATCGGTCGTCCCCGAAGACGCCCTCACGTGGCGGTTCTCGCGGTCGAGCGGTCCGGGCGGACAGTCCGTCAACACGGCCGACTCCCGCGTCGAGCTCTCGGTCGACCTCGCGTCGGTCACGTGGGCGACGCCGGCCGACCGTGACCGCGTTCTCGCGCGGCTCGCAACCCGGCTGGCCGTCGACGAGCGTCGCGAAGCCATGGCCCGTCGCGACGACGGCGACGACGGCGACCGGCTCGAACCACGGGAGCCGCTCCGCACCGTCCTGGTCGTGGCGGCGTCCGAGTACCGCTCGCAGCTGCGCAATCGGGAGGCAGCGCTCGCGCGGGTCACCGAGCTGCTCGACGACGCGCTGCGACCGCCTCCCCCGCCGCGCCGCGCGACCCGTCCGAGCCGGGCCTCGCGCGCGCGTCGGGTCCAGGCAGAGAGCCGTCGCCGGTCCGTGAAGGAGATGCGCCGCCGGCCCCAGGCGTGAGGTGCCGGCAGCCCGGTCCTCAGACCGCCCGGTCCCCTGTCGCCTCGTCGCGGACCATGCGCAGCCACAGGAAGATCGCAAACCCGCCGAAGATCCACCACTGCGCGGCGTAGGCGAGATTCTGCACGTTGAGCCCTGTGCCCGAGCGAACCGGCGTCGGCAGCGGCGTCAGGGCGTCGCCCTGGCCCGGCTCCGAGGCGGTCAGCACGCCGTACCCGGTCCAGATCGGTCCGCCCCACCTGTTGAGGAGCTGCGCCGAGCTGATCGCATCGACCTGTCCGCTGGGGAGGTCGGACCGTCCCGACGCCTCGGAGCTCTGCAGCCAGGCGGTGACGGTCACCTCGCCGGTCGGCACCGCGAGCGCGGCGGCGTCGTCGGGCACGGCGACCCAGCCTCGGACGACGGGAAGCACTGGCGTGCCGGCCGGGACCTGCGCGACGTCGGTCGTCGACGCGCTGCCCGCCGCAGGGCCGGGCCGGTCGTCGGTCACGCGCAGCGGGGTCAGGACCAGGTAGCCGGTGCGGCCGCCGAGCGCGCGGTCCACGACGAGCACCTGGCCCGCCGCGTCGTACACGCCCCGGGCGACCACCCGCCGCCCGACGAGCTCGCCGGTGAATGCCGTCTGCGGGGCGAGCGCGTCGCCGAGCCCGACCGGCGGGAGCGCCTCCTGCGCGGCGAGCTTCTGGGCCGCCGCGGTCGCCCCACGGATCTCGGCGCGGTCGAGCTGCCAGACCCCCAGTCGCCCGCACACCGCAGCGGCACCGAGCAGGAGCAGAAGGAGGACCAGCATGCGCGGCCGGACCGCGGCGCGGAGCATCGTCGTCGGCTCACGGGACCCGTCGGCGCGGTCGGCAGCACCGTCGCCAGCGCCGACCGGCTCGCCATCTGCGGCCGCGAGCACCGGGTCCGTCGAGGCGTCGGTGTGTGGCACGTCTCACGGTAACCCGTGACCGTCGCGGGACACTCGTCCTACGCGCGGCCCTGGGCGGGCCCGCAACCCCCTCGGCACCCTGTTTATGCCACCTGACCAGCACATGTGCTCGACCGGATCGCCGTGACCCGATGCGCTCGGGCGCGCGATGCGGTTGTATTGCTGGCGGAGCAGGGTGCGCAACGGCGCGCGCCCTGGGTCGGACGTCCTGCCAGGCGCCCGCGATCCACGTCAGGCTGGAGTCATCCCCGGTGCGGCCAGCGCGGGGAGGAGTACGAGGGACCTGGAGACAGCAATGACTACGACTGCTTCGCGGACGACCTCCTGGCACGCGGGAACCGGAGAGTCGGTGAGCGCCGAGACGCTGCAGCGCATCGACGCCTGGTGGCGCGCGGCGAACTACCTGTCGGTCGCACAGATCTACCTGCTCGACAACCCGCTGCTGCGCGAGCCGCTGACCAGGGACAACGTCAAGCCGCGCCTCCTCGGGCACTGGGGCACGACGCCGGGCCTCAACTTCCTGTACGCGCACCTGAACCGGGTGATCGGCGAGCGCCAGCAGTCGACGATCTACATCACCGGGCCGGGTCACGGTGGTCCCGGCCTGGTCGCGAACGCCTACCTCGACGGCACGTACTCCGAGGTGTACTCCGACATCACGCAGGACGACGAGGGCTTGCGCCGTCTCGTCCGCCAGTTCTCCTTCCCGGGCGGCATCCCCAGCCACGTCGCGCCGGAGACGCCGGGGTCGATCCACGAGGGCGGCGAGCTCGGCTACGCGCTGTCGCACGCCTACGGCGCGGCCTTCGACAACCCCGACCTGCTGGTCGCGACAGTCATCGGCGACGGCGAGGCCGAGACCGGCCCCCTCGCGACGAGCTGGCACTCGAACAAGTTCGTCCACCCGTTGAAGGACGGCGTCGTCCTGCCGATCCTGCACCTCAACGGGTACAAGATCGCCAACCCGACGGTCCTGGCCCGGATCCCCGAGTCCGAGCTCCTCGACCTCATGCGTGGCTACGGCCACAAGCCGCACATGTTCGTCGGCGGGTTCGACGGCGAGGACCACGCGGCGGTGCACGCACGCTTCGCGGCGGTGCTCGACGAGGTCATGGACGAGATCGCCGCGATCAAGGCGCGCGCCGCGGCCGGCGACGACTCCCGTCCGCAGTGGCCGATGATCATCTTCAAGACGCCCAAGGGCTGGACGTGCCCGCCGGTCATCGACGGCAAGCAGGTCGAGGCCTCCTGGCGCTCGCACCAGGTCCCGCTCGCGAGCGCACGCGACACCGC
>NZ_DASUIR010000154.1:0-5612 GCF_036279715.1 Cellulomonas sp.
CGGAGCAGTCGAGGCCACCCTCGCTGAGCGTCTCGCCGCCCCACACGTACGGGATCCCGATGTACTTCTCGGCGGCCGCCACGAGCCCCTGACCGGTCGCGGTGCCGGTCGCGGACACCACCGAGCCGGACGTCGCCGACGACGCCCCGGTCAGCGCCGTCAGCGAGCTCATCGACGAGGCGTCGACCCCCATGGCTGCGAGCGCCGACGCGAACGACGACGCGCTCGAGGTGCCGCCGGTCGAGACACCGCCTGTCGCGGCGCTCGTCGCACTCGCCAGCTCCGTGGCGACGACCGTCTCGGGGGCGACGAGCGTGCGCAGCTCGGTGATCCGCGCCTGCACGGCAGCGATCCCGGCGATCCCGGCCATCCCGGCGCTCATGGCCGCACCGGTTCGGTCGCGTCGATGGCTGCCTCGTCCGTCGCCGGCACAGCCGCGGCCCGCGCCGCGAGCATCCGGGTCCCGACCTCGTCGAGCACCAGCTGCTCGGCGCGCTCGTCCTCGGCACGCACCTGCGCGTCGTGACGCTCCTGGAGCCGTTCGAGGGCCTTGGTCTGCACGCGCGCAGCGGTCCAGGCGGCGTTGGCGACCACGACCTCGGCGTCCGCGGTCTGCACCTCGGACCGGCGCTCGGTCAGCAGGCTGCCAAGGGCCGCGCGGCTCGCGGCGGCCGCGCGGAAGTGCAGCTCGTCGGACCGTCCCGGCAGGCTCGCGGAGCCGAGCATGACCTCGGTGTCGTGGCGGCGGGCCTCGGCGGCGGCCCGCAGCCGGGACGCGGCGGCGAGCTCGGCCGCGGCGCGGTCCTCGGCCATGCCGCGCAGGTGGAGCAGGCTCGCGAGGCGGAACGGGCGGCTCATCGCAGGTCCCCCATCGCGTGCACGAGCGTGCCGAGGCGCGCCCAGGAGTCGGCGAGCGGCGCGCGCTCGTCCATCTGCTGCTGCAGGAACGCGTCGATCGCACGGGAGTGCGTGACGGCCGCGTCGACGAGCGGGTTGCTGCCCGCGACGTACGCGCCGACGTCGAGCAGGTCCTGTGCCTGCCGGCGGGCGGCCATGACCCGGCGCAGCTGGATGGTCAGGTCGCGCTGCTCGCGGCTGATGATGCGGGTCGCGACCCGCGAGATGGAGCCGAGCGCGTCGACGCTCGGGAAGTGGCCGCTCACGGCGAGCTTGCGGTCGAGCACGACGTGCCCGTCGAGGATCGAGCGGGCGGCGTCGGCGATGGGCTCGTTCTGGTCGTCGCCGTCGACGAGCACCGTGTAGATGCCGGTGACGGAACCGCGGGCGCCGGTGCCCGCGCGCTCGAGCAGCTGGGCGAGCAGCGCGAACGTGCTGGGCGGGTAGCCGCGGGTCGCGGGCGGCTCGCCGACCGACAGCCCGATCTCCCGCTGCGCCATCGCGACGCGCGTGAGCGAGTCCATCATGAGGACGACGTCGGAGCCGCCGTCGCGCAGGTACTCGGCGATGCGTGTCGCGACGAACGCGGAACGCAGCCGGACCAGCGGGGGCTCGTCGGACGTCGCGACGACGACGACGCTGCGGGCGAGGCCCTCGGGCCCGAGGTCGTCCTCGAGGAAGTCGCGGACCTCACGCCCGCGCTCGCCGACGAGCGCGATGACCGACACCTCGGCGTCGGTGCCGCGCGCGACCATCGACAGCAGGCTCGACTTGCCGACGCCGGACCCGGCGAACAGGCCGATGCGCTGGCCACGGCCGACGCTCACGAGCGTGTCGAGCACCCGCACGCCGAGCTCGAGCGGCAGGTCGACGCGGGTGCGCTCGAGCGGGTGCGGCGCGTGGCCGGTGATCGGGACGTGCACGACGTCGCGCAGCGGACCCTTGCCGTCGATCGGCCGGCCGAGGCCGTCGAGCACGCGGCCGAGGAGCCCGGGGCCGACGGGCGCAGTCAGCGGGGTGCCGAGCGCGCGGACGGCCATGCCGCTGCGCAGCCCGTGCGTCGGACCGAGCGGCATGCAGCGCGCCGAGCCACGGTCGGCCGCGACGACCTCCGCGAGGACGGGTGCTGTGCCGGGGAGACCGCCGGTGATCTCGACGAGGTCGCCGACCGCGGACGACGTCCCGGCGACCTCGATGGTCAGTCCCACGATCCCGCGGACGGTGCCGACGAGCTCGGGGCGTGCTGCGTCGAGCGCGCGACCCCAGGGCGTCGAGCGGTCGAGCGTTGCGGCGCTCATGCGAGCGGCCCGTGCTGGTGCGGCAACGCCGACGGGGTGCCGTCGGTCCCGAGCAGGGCGACGCGGGCGCGGGCCAGCGCCGTGGTGATGCGCGCGTCGAGGTAGCCGTCGGGGTGCCGGCCGATGGCGTCGCCCGGCGCGAGCGTCGGGTCGGCGACGAGCTCGAGGCCGGCGACGTCCGGGAGCCCGCCTGCGGCACGCAGCGCGTCGAGGTCGCGCGCGCTCATGCGCACGGTCTGGACGCCCGGAACCAGGGGGTCGTCGAGGACGCGGGCGAGCGCGGCGCGGGCCGAGTGCTCGCCGTCCGCGAGCTCGCAGCCCAGCACGACGGTCGCGAGCTCGAACGCGGCCGCGTGCAGCGCGCGCTCGGCGTCGGCCAGCACGGGTGCGGTGCGCACAGCGGCGGCCGCGGTGGCACGGGCCAGCGCTGCGACGGCTGCGGTGTGCTCGACGGACCGCCGCTCCTCGGCCGCGACCCGGAGCTCCTCGCCACGCACCGCCGCAGCGGCCGCAGCCCGGGCGGCCTCGCGTGCGCCACCGGCGTAGCCCGCCGCGTACCCGGCCGCGTGGGCCCGGTCGCGGTCGGCGTCGCGCGCGGAGTCGACCGGTCGGCCGATCGGGGCGAGCCCGAACGACGCGGAGCGGATCTCAGGACACATACTCGTCCTCGCCGTCGCGGCGGATGACGATCTGCCCGCTCTCCTCGAGCCGGCGGATGATCTGGACGATGCCGGAGCGGGCGTCCTCGACCTGCGACAGGCGCACCGGCCCGAGCAGCTCGATCTCCTCCTCGAGGTTCTCGCGGGCACGCTCGGACAAGTTGTGCAGGATCTTCTCCCGCACCTCGGGGCCGGCACCCTTGAGGGCCACCGACAGCCCGGCCGTCTCGACCTGGCGCAGCACGAGCTGCAGTGCCCGGTCCTCGAGCAGGACGATGTCGCCGAAGACGAACATCCGGCTCCGGACCTCTTCGGCGAGCTCGACGTCGCGCGCCTCGAGACCCTCGAGGATCGCCTTCTCGGTCGTCGCGTCGGCGCGGTTGATGATCTCGACGAGCGGCTGGACCCCGCCGATCGCGGACATCTCGCGCGGCGTCAGGACGGTGGACGCCTTGCGCATGAGGCTCTCGGCGATGACGGCCACGACGTCGGGCGACGCCCGCTCCATGAGGGCGATGCGGTGCGCGACCTCCCCCTGCAGCTCGGACCCGAGGCCCGCGAGGATCGCCGATGCGTGCTCGGGACGCAGGTGCGCGAGCACGAGCGCGACGGCCTGCGGGTGCTCGCCGCTGATCAGCGAGATGACCTGGCGGGCGTCGGCATGCTGGAGGAACTCGAACGGCTGACCGGCCATGCTCGTCTGGAGCCGCTCGAGCATGCCCGCGGCGAGCTCGGTGCCGAGGGACGACTCGAGCAGCGCCTGCGCGTACGCCATGCCGCCGCCGACCCCGGGGCCGACGACGGAGACGTCGTAGAACTCCTCGAGGACGTCGTCGGCCATCGTCTGGTCGATGCGCTCGAGGCGCATGATCTCGACGGTCAGCTCCTCGATCTCGGTCACGTCGAGCTGCGCCATGACGCGCGCGGCCCGGTCGCGACCGAGCTGCAGCAGCAGCATCGCGGCCTTCTGCGTGCCGGTCAGCGTGGCCATCAGCGTCGACCGCTCGGGGCGGCGAGCCAGCCGCGCAGCAGGTCGGCGACCTCAGCGGGCTGCTCGTCGGCGAGCGCGGAGATCTCGGCGCGCTTGATCGCGACGGCGTCGGGAAGGGCGGGCACAGGGGCCATCCCGGCGGGCAGCGCGGGCAGGCCGTCGGCGCCCGCGCCGATCCCGAGCGGGTCGGCGTCGCGGTCGAGCCGCGACAGCTCCCCGATGTCGAGCGACTCGCGGCGACTACGACGCGACCGGCGGGCCCCGGCGACGACCAGCGCGAGGACGACGAGCAGGATGACCCCGGCGATCGCCCCCTGCCTGACGAGCGAGGCGGACGCGGCCTTCGCGGACTGCGCGTCGGCGGCCGCGAGCGCGTCCTGGGCGGTCTGCGCCGCGGACGTGTCGAACGCGATGGCCTGCACCGCGATGGTGTCGCCGCGGGCGGCGTCGATCCCCGCCGCAGCACTGAGCATCGCGGTCAGCTGGGTCATGTCGATCGCGGCGGCAGCCTTGGCGTCGATGGCCACGGCGAGCGACTGGCGGCGGACGCTGCCCGGCGCGGTCGTCGTGAGCTCGGTGACCTTGTCGACCGCGTTCGTGACGTCCTCGCTGGCCGACGCGTACGTGCCGGCGGTGGCGTTCCCGCTCGGCACCGCGATGTTGTCGGGGCCGAGCACACCGGTCGCTGTCGACCCGTTGCCCGTGTACGTCTCGCTCTTCTTCGAGGACGCGAGGGCGGGCGTGTTGGGCGCCGCGGTGAACGACTCGCTCGTGCGCTGCGTCTTGTCGTAGTCCAGCACCGCGTTCATCGTGACGGCGGACTTGCCGACGCCGACGACCTGGTCGAGCAGCACCTGGACCGCTGCGCTGACCCGGGCCTCGTAGTCGCCCGTCTGCTGACCGTCCGACCCGGACATGAGCTCGCCCCCGACGGTCGACAGAACCTTGCCGGTCGAGTCGATGACGGCCACGTCGGTGGGCTTCATGCCCTGGATGCCCGCCGAGACGAGGTGCACGATCGCCTGGACCTGGTCGGCGCTCAGCGTGACGCCGACCTTGGTGCGGATGAACACCGACGCGGTCGGGTCCGCCTTGGTGGCGACGAACACGGTGTCCTGCGGGATCGCGAGCTTGACGGTCGCCGCGTCGACGCCCTGCAGGGCCCCGACCGTCTTGGCGAGCTCGCCCTCGAGCGCCCGCTGGTAGGTGACCTGCTGCTGGAACTCCGACGTCGACATCCCCATGTTGTCGAGCAGCGAGTAGCCGCCGCCGTCGGCGTTCGCCGGTAGCCCGGCGGCCGCGAGCTTGAGCCGCATCGCGTAGAGCTTGTCGTTCGGGACGAGCACCGTGGATCCGCCGTCGGAGAGCTGGTAGGCGACGCCCTCGGACGTGAGCTGGTCGACGACCGCGCTCGCGTCGGTCGCGGACAGGCTCGTGAACAGCGGGCTCATGGTCGGCTTCGACACCCAGCTCGCCACGGCGAACCCGCCGAGCAGGAGGACCGCGAGACCGATGACGGCGAGCGTGCGCTGGGCGACGGTGAACTGCTTGAGCGTGGACGTGAACCGGCCGAACGCGGCCGTGACCTGGGTGGGCATCAGGCCTGCATCCGCATGATCTCGTTGAACGCGTCGACGGCCTTGTTACGGACCGCCGCGGTCAGCTCCATCGTGAGCTTCGACTCGGCGGCCGCGATCGTGTAGTCGTGCACGTCGGTGAGGCTGCCCGTGACGGCCTTGACGGCGAGCCCGTCGGTCGTCGACTGCA
>NZ_DASUIR010000155.1:0-18950 GCF_036279715.1 Cellulomonas sp.
CGTCCCGTGCGCGCCCCCGCCGCGTCGACCCGCGCGCTGCACCACCGATCCGGTTCACGTCCACTCGTGCACGGTAGTCGAACGCCAGTCGTGCAAGCGCCCGCGCCCGCGGGACGCGTGTAGCGTGACGAAGACGGGGCCGCTGGAGGACTCATGGCATCGACCCACCTGCGCGGCAGGTACGTCCACATCCTGACGTTCTTCGCCGGTGTCATCAGCCGATTCATCCTCTGGGACATCGTCCTGCGCCGCATCGGGTTCCGTCGCTGGGTGCACGGCAACCGCACCGAGCGGCTCCGGCGAGAGGCGACGCGCTTCCGGGTGCTCGCCATCCGCATGGGCGGCGTCATGATCAAGGTCGGGCAGTTCCTGTCCTCACGCCTCGATGTGCTGCCGCGCGAGGTGACCGACGAGCTCGCCAACCTGCAGGACGAGGTCCCGGCCGAGGACTTCGAGGCGATCAGGCAGCTCGCCGAGACCGAGCTGGGGGCGTCCTTCCAGGACCTCTTCGAGACGGTGGACCCCGTTCCGCTCGCGGCCGCGTCCCTCGGACAGGTGCACCGTGCCAGGCTCGGGATCGAGCACGACGTCGGCTATCGCGACGTGGTGATCAAGGTCCAGCGCCCGGGGATCGCCGCGATCGTCGAGACCGACCTGTCCGCGCTGAGCAGGGTGGGTTCGTGGCTCATGCGCTACCGCCCGATCCGCGCGCACGCCGACGTCCCGGCGCTGCTGCGCGAGTTCTCGGCGACGTTGCACGAGGAGATCGACTACGAGCACGAGGCGAGCAACGCCGAGACCTTCTACCGGAACTTCGCCGACGACCCGACCGTGCAGGTGCCGAGGGTCGCGCGGTCCCTGAGCACCAGGCGGGTGCTCACCCTCGAGGACGTGTCGGCGATCAAGATCACGGACTACGCCGCCATCACCGAGGCGGGCATCGACCGGGCCGCCGTCGCCGAACGGCTCGTGGCCGTCTACCTGAAGCAGATCTTCGAGGACGGGTTCGTCCACGCCGACCCCCACCCGGGCAACCTGTTCGTCACCCCTCTGCCGGGTCAGGACGGTGAGCCGGTGACCTGGCGGCTGACCTTCGTCGACTTCGGAATGATGGCGCGCGTCCCCGACTCCGTCCGCAGCAGTCTGCGGGAGCTGCTCATCGCGGTGGGAACGCGGGATGCGACCCGGGTCGTGAAGGCCTACCAGATGCTCGACATGCTGCTGCCCGGCGCGGACCTCGCGGCGATCGAGCGGGCCGAGGCGCACGTGTTCGACAGGTACTGGGGCCTGTCGATGAGCGAGCTGCGCAACATCGACGTGCAAGAGGTGCGCGAGTTCGCTCACCAGTACCGCGACCTGCTGCTCGACATGCCGTTCCAGGTCCCGCAGAACCTCATCTACGTCGTGCGCACCGTGGCGATCCTGTCGGGCATGTGCACGGGCCTCGACCCGGACGTCAACCTCTGGCAGCAGATCGGCCCGTACGCGCGGCGCGCTGTCCAGGACGAGGCGGCATCCGGCGTCGGCCACTGGCTCGACGAGGTCGGCGAGGCTCTGCTGGCCCTCCTCGCCCTGCCGGCGCAGACGAGCCGGGTCCTGGCGCGTGCCGAGGGGAGCGGGCTGCAGGTGCGCGACGAGCACGTCGGCCACGAGCTGCGCGCGGTGAGCCGCTCGGTCGACCGGCTCGGAGACACCGTCATCCTGGCGGGCCTGCTGGTGGCCGGCTCCGTGCTGGTCGCCGCGGGGCGCATCGGTGCCGGCGCAGCCCTTCTCGGCCTGGCGGGCCTGGTTCTCCTGCGGGTCCTGGTCGGCGGCGCGAGGCGGTAGCCGGAGCCGCTGACGCGGTGGCCGGGCCGGTGGCTACGGCCGGGACGTGCGCGCGTCGATACGACTGATGGCTGCGTCGATGACGCCGCGCCACGCCAGGAGCATCTCGCGGCGAGCCGTGTCACGGTGCTCGAAGAAGTCCGCCGGGAAGAACGTCTCGACGCCCTTGCGCATCTCGGCGCGGGCCGCACTCATGTGCTCTCGCACCTCGGGCGGGACCTGGGAACGGAAGCCTTCGTGACGGTCTCTGAATTCGGTCATGGTCGTCTCCTCACCAGACGTTCCATTATGGAAGGTGCGCGCAAGAGGACGCCACCCGTGCCCCGCCTCCCCACGGGTCGCACCTCACTGGCATCGCGGATCGAACAGGTGTTCGACTAGAGTGGACAGATGCCCAGCGGTGGCGCGACGATCCTGCACGCCGACCTCGACGCGTTCTACGCCTCGGTCGAGCAGCTCCTCGACCCTGCGCTGCGCGGCCGTCCGATCGCCGTCGGCGGCGGCCCTCACGGCGGGGTCGTGCTTGCCGCGTCGTACGAGGCCAAGCGCTTCGGGGTGCAGGGCGGCATGCCGGGATGGCGCGCCGCGCGGCTCTGCCCGGAGCTGTCGTTCGTCCAAGGTCACTTCGCCGAGTACCAGCGCCTCGGGGACGCGGTCATGGCTGTGCTCGCGGACTTCACCCCGCTGGTCGAGCGGATCTCGATCGACGAGGCGTTCCTCGACGTGTCGGGCTCGACGCATCTCTTCGGCCCGCCGGAGGTGATCGGCGCGACGATCCGCCACCGGGTCCGGGTCGACGTCGGCCTGCCCATCTCGGTGGGTGCCGCCCGGACGAAGCATCTGGCCAAGATCGCGTCCCAGGTGGCCAAGCCTGATGGTCTCGTCGTGGTTCGGCCCGGGTTCGAGCGGGAGTTCCTCGACCCGCTGCCGGTCGGGCTCATCTGGGGCGTCGGCCCGGTGAACGAGCAGCGACTGGCCGATCGCGGCATCCGGACGATCGGCGACCTGGCCCAGACCCCGTCCTCGGCCGTCGAGCGGCTCCTCGGTCACGCCGTCGGTCGCAAGCTCAACGCCATGGCGCACGACGAGGACCCGCGCAGGATCGTGACCGACCACCGCGCACGGTCCGTGGGCGCGCAGTCCGCTCTCCCCCGGCGCCGCCCCGATCCCGAGGACCTGCGAGCCGTGCTGGCCCACCTGGCCGACCGGATCTCCCGGCGGATGCGCGCGAGGGATCTCGCGGGCCGCACGATCACGGTGCGCGTGCGGTTCCCCGGGATGCACTCGGTGACCCGGTCCCACACCCTGAGGGAGCCGGTCGCCGCCACACTCACGCTCACCGAGATCTCCGAGCGCCTGGTGTGGTCCGCGATCGACGAGGCTCCCGCGCCGTGCGAGATCACGCTGCTCGCGGTGTCGGTGTCGAACCTCACCGTGCAGCGTGCGATCCAGCTCGAGCTCGATCTGCCACCCCAGGACCCGTGGCGGCCGGGCACCGACGCCGGCGCCGCGCGGCGGGCCGTGGACGGGTCGATGGACCGGATCCGGGGCCGGTTCGGCACAGCCGCGGTGGGCTACCTGCCCGTGGTGCTGCGCACCGCCGGAGCGGTGCCCGACGAGTTCAGGGAGCTCGCCGAGCACGAGCTCTGAGGACGGGGGCATCGCGAAGGAGGTAGCGGCAGGGCCTCCGGGCACGTCGGTGGGTTCGACGGGTGCCAGGCGGAGAGGATCCGGATCCCCGATGCCGACGGGACTCTCCCGCCGTCCGAGGTCGCCGAGGCGTGCAAGGCCATGGACGAGCGGCGTGCGATGAAGGTGCTCCTCACGCCGTGCCGGAACGCGTCCGGCCGTGAGGTCGGGCGCCTCGTCCGACGCTCCGTCACACAGCTCGTAGCACGAGCAGGAACTGACCGCCGCCCGCCTCGACCTGCGTCGCGACCCCGAGCTCGGGGGCGAACCGCGACACGCGGTCGAGCAGCCACACAGCGGCCTCGTCCGCGTCGGCCTTGGTAGGACAGCGGGCCACGACCTCTCGGCCGCCCTTGCGCGTCAGCCGCTCGACGGTCGAGACGATCGGGGCGGGCTCGACGACGAACAGGTCCGGAGACCAGGGCACGACGGGCTTGACGGCGCCCTTGCGGGTGTTGCACGCCCGGTGCGCCAGACGCTCCGACCCTGCCGGAGGCTTCTTCCCCTTCGGTGCAGCACCGCCGTCGATGCTGGGGCCGCGGTCGGCATTGACAGACGCGTCAGGGTCGACCGGCTCGTCGCACAGCCAGCATCGCCAGGCGTCTTTCTCGCCGACCTCGTGAAGGGTGCTCATGGGACCCGAGGCTACGGGTCGCCCGTGACGGGTCCAACCCGCCTCGAGAGCACGCCCGCCGGGCGCGCGTCGCGGAACCAGGCGGTGAGCTCAGTCAGATGATCCGCGCCGCCCACGTCGCCGAGGCGAACGGGAACTCGCCGCGGCGCTCGACCGACCGGCGCCCGACAGGGCGATGGACGCACCGAACATGAAGCCGAAGTTGTACCAGCCGCCGTTGTTGTGGACCTCGTAGATGTTGACGTCCGAGCTGAACAACGAGACCACGAACGTGATCGGGCTGATCGCGCCGTGCCACAGGCCGAGCCAGAAGCCGGCGACATGCGGGGCGTCGACCAGGGCCGCGTCGTTCGGACCCGCGGCGCACGCGGCCAGCGCAAGGAGCAGGACGAGCACGCCGGCGGCTCTCACCACGCTGCGTCGCGTCATCGTGCTGCCCCCGCGGCGGTACCGGACGTCAGCTCCTCGGCGATGTCCTTGGCCCACTGCTCGATGTCGGCCCAGTCGCGGAAGTCCCCTGCCGGCATGATCGCCCGGGCAGCCGGCAACCGGCGCAGCGCCTTCTCGGGAAGGGTCAGGCTGCTGGGATCCAGTGCACCGAAGAAGCCCCGATGCTGGCGGGGGTGGACCGCGGCCAACAGCTCCGCGGTCTCCTTGGGCTCCGACGCCTCACGCAGATCTCTGCCCTCGGCGTCGGTGGGCTCGGTGCCGAGCGGACCGCTGCTGAACAACCACACCGGGCGGGTCGCCAGGAGCTCGCGGTGGCTCGCGACGAACTCCGCGGCAGGCTTGAGCCAGTGGCCCATGTAGACGGCGCTCCCGATGACGAACGCGTCGTAGCCGTCGATCGCTCCGGCGTCCTGGACGGGACGGACCGCGACCCGCTGACCTGACGCCGTGAGGGTGACAGCGATGCGCTCCGCGATGCCTTGCGTGGAACCGTGCTTGCTGGCATAGAGCACGAGTATCGACATGCGACTGCCTCCCCATCCCCATCGACCGGTAGTCCTGAGTCAACCAGAGTCCGACGCCCGCCGTCCGGTGGTTGCCCCCCCAGCCCCCCGTCGGGCGCACCTCGGGCGTGTCGCCACGATGCGCGCAACGATGGGCATGACAGACGAGCCTGAGAGGAGCGCCGCCATGACCCACACCTGGCACGTGACCATCAATCTCTTCGACACCGACGACCTGAAGGCCGACGGGGTGGTCACCAAGGCCCACGCCGTCCTCACGACGTCGAGCGGCACGACGCTCAACGGCTACGGGCGTGCCCGCCGCAGCCCGGGCGACCCCGACGTCCCCGAGATCGGCGAGGAGCTTGCATCGGCCCGCGCACTGCGCGACGTGGCCGACCGGCTGCTCAAGGCCACGTCCGACGACATCTCCCAGCTCGAGCACCACGAGGTGCACCTCCCGCAGTAGCCATGCCGACCGACGCGAGTCGCCGGGTCGCCGGGTCGGCATGCTGTCCGGGGAGTGAACCGCAGCTGAACAGTGAATCCGACGTTCCCGACATGTTGCCGTCCGGACCGATGGGGCCAAGCATGGACCCGCACCAGTTCCTGTGCGCCCCCTGAGAGCTCCGGAGGATCCCAGCATGAGTATCCCCATCGCGCGCCGCATCCGGCGGCTCGGAGTCCTGGCAGCGGCCGTGGCGCTCGTCGCCGTGGCCGCTCCCCCTGCTCTGGCCGACAAGGGCCACGGGCCCGAGAACGACTACCACCTGACGGTCATGGGCACAACGGACCTCCACGGCAACGCCCTCAACTGGGACTACTTCAAGAACGCCGAGTACGACGACAAGGCCAAGAACGACCTCGGCCTCGCGAAGGTCTCGACCCTGGTCAACCAGGTCCGAGCGGACCGCGGTCGAGCCAGCACGCTGCTCATCGATGCCGGCGACACGATCCAGGGCACTCCCCTGGCGTACTACTACGCCAAGGTCGAGCCGATCACGTCCGGCGGCATCCACCCGATGGCCGCGGCGATGAACGCCATCGGCTACGACGCCGCGGCCCTCGGCAACCACGAGTTCAACTACGGCATCCCGCTGCTGCGCACGTTCCAGTCGCAGCTTGACTTCCCGCTGCTGGGCGCGAACGCGATCGACGACGCGACCGGCAAGCCCGCCTTCGCGCCGTACGTCATCAAGACGATCCACCCCGCACACGGCAAGCCCATCCGCGTCGGCATCCTCGGTCTGACCAACCCCGGGATCGCGATCTGGGACAAGGCCAACGTCGAGGGGAAGATGACCTTCCCCGGCCTCGTCGAGCAGGCGAAGGTCTGGGTCCCGCAGATGCGCAAGGCCGGCGCTGACGTCGTCGTCGTCGCGGCCCACTCGGGAGCAGACACGTCGTCGTCGTACGGCGACACGCTCCCCTTCCCGGAGAACGCCGCGACGCTCGTCGCCCAGCAGGTGCCCGGCATCGACGCGATCCTTGTCGGCCACGCTCACCAGGAGATCGCGGAGCGCATCGTGACGAACGAGGCGACCGGCAAGCCCGTCGTGCTCTCCGAGCCGCTGAAGTGGGGCGAGCGGCTGTCGCTGTTCGACGTCGACCTGTCCTTCACGCACGGCCGCTGGACGGTGGGCTCGGTGCACTCGAGCGTCCTCAACTCCAACACCGTTCCCGAGGACCCGAAGATCGTGGACCTCCTGCAGGCGGACCAGGCCAAGGTCGTGAGCTACGTCAACGGGGTGATCGGGACGGCGACCGAGCCCATGTCGGCTGCGACGGCGCGCTACGAGGACACCGCCGCGCTCGACTTCATCAACTACGTCCAGGCCCAGGAGGTCAAGGCGAACCTCACGGGCGCCGACGTCGGCCTCCCCGTGCTGTCGATCGCAGCGCCGTTCAACAAGGACGCCGCGATCCCCGCCGGTGACGTGTCGGTGCGTGACATCGCGGGGCTCTACATCTACGACAACACCCTGCTCGGCATCAAGCTGACCGGCGCCCAGGTCAAGGCGTACCTCGAGAAGTCCTCGGAGTACTTCAAGGCCGTGGCAGGTCCGGGCTCCTACGCGGCCGCCGACGTGACCAACGCCCCGACGTCGACGGCACCCAGCGGGACGCCGGACTACAACTACGACGTCATGGGCGGGCTCGACCAGCCGCTGACGTACGACGTCGACCTGTCACAGGCCCCCGGGGCACGGATCACCCACCTCCGGTACGGCGGTCAGACGATCGACGACGCAGCGGTGTTCGTCGTCGCCATCAACAACTACCGACAGTCGGGCGGCGGGAACTTCCCGAACGTCACGACGGCGCCGGTCGTCTACAACACGCAGATGGAGATCCGGCAGCTGCTCATCGACTGGGTGACCGCCCAGCAGGTGATCGACCCGTCGACGTTCTCCAAGACCAACCCGGACTGGCAGCTGACCTACGGCGACCAGGCGCTCACGATCACGCCGTAGCGCTCTGGGCGACCGGGATCGCACCGTCATGGTGCACGACGAGGGCCTCGCACCGGCATCTGCGGTGCGGGGTCCTCGTCCGTCGACCGTCACACGGTCGCGCCGGACTCCTGGACCCCCGGATGACCGGCGACGAGAGCGGTGTCCACGCCCACGGCACCCAGCTTCGCGGCTCCGCCCGGTGAGCCGAGCGGCTCCGGGCGCCCGGGAAGGGTCTCCTCGAAGAAGCGCGCGTTGTCGGCGAGGAACGGCAGCTGGATCGCCGGCAGGTCATCTTCGTAGTAGATCGCCTCGACCGGGCACACCGGCTCGCACGCACCGCAGTCCACGCACTCGTCGGGATGGATGTAGAGCGTCCGTGCGCCGACGTAGATGCAGTCGACGGGGCACTCCTCGACGCAGGCGCTGTCCTTCACGTCGATGCAGGGTGCGCCGATGACGTAGGTCATCTCTGTCTCCTTCGGATGGTCGATCTCGTACGGGGGTCGGACGACCCGGGCTGGTCCGTCAGCTCACCGGCAGCGCCGTGGCCAGGAGCACGACGACGAACGAGCCGAGCAGCGACGAGACAGCCAGGGCCCGAGCGACCACCGTGCGCCCGGCACTGGTCGCCCATCCGTGCAGTCCGGCGGCCAGCATCACGAGCACGAACGCGACGAGCTTGCCCGCGAGAGTCCGCCCGTACCCCGGCTGCGCGAGGCCGCTCCAGGTGACGCCCTTGTGGGCGGCGAGGGCGATGCCGGTCGCCACCTGCAGCGGGATCAGGACCGTGACGGTCGCGACACCGAATCGCATCCCCAGGGTCCGCATCAGGGCGGCGCGGTCGGCCGCCTCGAGTCGTCGCCGCGCGACCGGCAGCACCAGCGCCGAGATCGTCAGCTGACCGCCGAGCCAGATGACGGCACCCAGCACGTGCACGAACCGCACCACCGACCACAGCCCGAGCACCTAGTACGCCTCGAAGATGCCGTGGGCGCCCCGCTCGCCGTCCACCACGGCGTGATCGGTGAACGGGTAGTGACCGGGTTCCGGGAGCACGAGCTCGACGAACCCTCCCTGCGCGGGCGCGAGGTCCATCACCTGCGCGGCGCCCTGCTCGGCATTCCCGGCCTTCAGGCGGTAGGCGCCCTCGGCGAAGACCGTGTCGAACTGCGCGCCGACGACGTGGAACGCCGTCCCCCGCTGCGGACCCGCGTCGACGACCCAGACCCGCAGCCGGGACCCTGCCTTGACGCGGATCGGCGCATGGTCGTACTGGTCGACGTACCCGTTGAACACGAGGGCGTCCGGCGTCTCGGCGGCGATCTTCGCCTCGTCCGCCGTCCGGTCCTGCGCGCCCAGGTACAGCTCGGACTGCACGAGCACGACTTCGGTGTCGACCGCCGGCAGGTCGGGCGGGTCGATGATCACAGCGCCGTACATCCCGTTGGCGATGTGGAGGGACATCGGCATCGTGCTGCAGTGGTAGAGCCAGGCTCCCGAGTAGCGCGCGACGAACTGGTACGTCAGCGACTGGCCCGGGTCGAGCGTGCGCATCGGGACGTCCGGGGCGAGCGAACCCGCGTGGAAGTCGATCCCGTGGCCCATGTCCGCGTCGTTCACGAAGGTGATCGTGAAGACGTCGCCCACATGCCCGTGCAGCGTCGGACCCGGCGCCGTCCCGTTGTAGGTCCACAACGTCTGCCGGACGCCCGGAGCGACCTCGACCACCGTGTCCTGCACGGCGATCGTCAGGCGATGCTCGGTGGCCCCGGGGGCCGGCTGCAGAGCCGGGTCGTACGGTCGCCAGTCCGGCCCCGGCGAGGCCTGGAAGTCGATGACCGGCGCCGCAGCGCCCGATGTCCCGGTGGCCATGCCACCCATGTCGTGCCCCGACCCGGAAGCCGTTGCCGCGCCGCCGGTCACGACGATGCTCAGCGTCATCCCGGCGGCCCGGTGCCCGGGGACGCTGCACCACCCCTCGATCGAGGCTGTCACCGGGCCGACGTCGAGGTCCGTGGATCCGCCCGCGGCGAGCGGCGGCGTCTGCTGCCCGGTCGCGAGGACGAGGTCATGCCGCATCGCGTCGGTGTTCGTGACGGCGAGGACCAGCCGCGTCCCCGACGGCACCTCGATCACCGACGGTGTGATCCGCATCCCGGCCAGCGTCACCGCGACGGTCTGCGTGCCGCCCGCCCTGACGACCGCGCGAGCGTCACCGGCGGCCGGGACTGATCCCCCGCCCAGCGCGACGACCAGAGCCACGACGAGCATCACGGCGCCGAGGACCATGCCCCACACCAGGCCCGTCCGGTCGTCGCGGGGCGCGCGGGCTGCGGGCGGCGCGGACGGGGCCGTGGTCTGGGCGGTCGAGGTCATCGGGTCTCCTCCGTACTCGCTGCCCGGACCTGCGAGCGCACCGGCGCCGCACGGCGCGCTCGCACGACCGCCGTGACCGACGCGCCCAGGAAGAGCAGGATCGCCAGCTCCGTCCCGACGCCGCCGACGTGCCACCACGCCGTGAGACCGAGTGCGTCACCGAGCACCACCCGCACCAGGAGCGAGACATGGAGCAGGGCGACGTGCGCGTAGAACCAGCCGCGGTACGGCAGGCGCACGCGCATCACCGCGGGCACGATGACCGGCGCGTGACCGAAGATCATCGACATCACGAATCCCAGGAAGACGGCATGCAGCGCGGCGTCGTAGACCGCGATGCCGGCGCCGAGGTCACCGGCGACGAGCCAGATCACACCGCCCACGAGCAGCCACACGTACCCGGTCAGCAGGCACACCGCCATGAACCGCGTGACGCCGGCGATCTTGACGGTGCGCCGCGCGACGTCGTGCGCCGCCCCCCAGGCAGCGAGTCCGATCATCCCGGCCCCGACGAGCCGGACGCCGACCTGCGTGGCGGCCCCGGCAATCGTCGTGAGCACAAGCCCCGCACCGAACAGCCCGGCGGCGAGCAGGAACTGGCGCACCGAGGAGCGCGTGAGCATCGCGACGCGCGCCAGCTCGAGCCGCTCGCCGAGGATCGTGAGCACGAGGAAGCCTGCGATCCACGGCACGAGCCGTGGCAGCGTCCACCCCGTCAGCCAGAGCAGGGTCGCGACGTACCAGCAGACTGCTCCGGCAGCCATGACCCGCAGGTGCAGCGCGGGCTGGATGCGGTGGACCACGACGTAGACGACCACAAGCACGATCGACGCCGTGCACAGCAGCAGGCGCCCGACGACGGGCGGCAGGCTGACCAGGACAGCGAGGCCCCCGGTGCCGGCGAGGGCCGGCGCGGCATAGCCCCATCGGCGACCGAGCGCCACGGCCCGCTCGAGGGAGATCACGGTCCCCAGGAACCCCAGCGCCATGAGCGGCCCATGGTCGGCCGCCGTGCTCGCCAGGAGGGTCGGGACAGGCAGGCCGAGCAGGAGCAGCCCGCCCCACAGCGCCGCGAGGAGACAGACCAGCCCGGCGAGCAGAAGGGGGACCCGAGGGCGCGGGACGCTCGGGGCGCGTCGCGCCGAGGCGGCAGCAGCGGGGCGAGCGCCGGGTGGTGCGGATGTCACCATCCGAAGGCCTGCTTGGTCTCCGCGGTCATCATGTCGGGGGTCCAGGTCGGCACGTGTGTCAGGACGACCTCGACGCGGTCGACCGCCCCGCCGGCAAGGAGCACGCGGCGCACCTCGTCGGTCAGGTACTCACCGAGCGGGCATGCCGGCGTCGTCGTCGTCAGGACGACGCCCGCGACCCGGTCGTGGACGTCCAGCCCGTAGACGAGACCGAGCGAGACGATGTCGATGCCGAGCTCGGGGTCGATGACGTCGCGCAGGGCTTCCCGGAGCTGCTCGGCCTCGGTCCCGGGTCCGAGCAGGCGGGTCACGGACAGCAGGTCCCGGCTCACGCCGCTCCCCCGATCCCGGCCGGGTCCGTGGGGCCGGCCGAGGAGAGGTGGGCGAGGCAGAGCCCCGGCCGGACGAACGGTTCGAGCCGGATCGACGTGGCGGGCGCCCCCATCTGCTCCAGGGCGCCCTGCATGAGTCCGAGATGGACTCCGCAGACCACGTCGGAGTGCTCGACGGCGACATCGCGGAAGGGGCATCGGTGCAGCTCGATCACGGTGCCGCGCGCCCCTGGGTCGCCGCTGCCCTGCGAGGCGTGGGCGGGAAGCGGGTGCGCGCTGAGGCGCGGCTCGAAGCCCACGTCGTCGAGCAGGGCGACGATGCGGGCCACCCCGTGCTCCACGTCCACCGAACCGTTGGCGGGGCCGTCGGACCCGACGACCGTGCGGCCCCATCGCCTGCCAGCCTCGGCGGCTGCACCGCCCGGTGTCGGCCCGCCCGGCGCCGGCACCGGGGCGCCCGCGTCGATCGTGCTCGCCAGGATCCCGGCCAACAGCTTGTAGGAGTCCGCCTCGGCTGCAGGCGCTGCGGCGGATGCTCGGAACAGCACGCGAGGACGGCCCGGCGTGGTCCGCACCTCGATCGAGCTCTCGACGAGTCCGGCATCGACGAGCTGGTCCAGATGGGTGCGCACCGTGTTGGGGTGCAGTCCCACCTGGGCCGCGATGGCCTGGACGTCCTGGGCGTCCGGGGCACCGCGCAGCACCTCGAGGATGGCCACACGGCTCACGCCGGCAAGCGCCTTGTGGGACGAGAGATCGATCGGTTCGGAGTGCACGATCTGTAGTTTTCACTGAATGTGTAGTAAAAACAACCCGCACCCCGTACGTTCCCGATCTGAACCCTCAGGAGCTCCCATGCCGCTCGACGCCGACAGCCCCGCCCTCGCACCCTCCGTCTCACCAGCACCGGAAGGCCCCGCCGGCCGCGCGCTCCATGAGCTCGACGTCCGTACGCTGCCGCACGGCGGCCGGCACGAGATCATCTTCGCGAGCCTCGACGCTCTCGAGCCCGGTGAGGCCTTCGTCATCCTCAACGACCACGACCCGAAGCCCCTGCGCTACCAGACCGAGGCGCTGTGGCCCGACGTCTACACGTGGGACTACCTCGAGGCGGGGCCGGCGTTGTGGCGCGTCGCGATCACCCGTGCCCGCTGACTCTGCCGACGTCGTCGACGGGCTGAGCCGCGTCCTGTCCCGGGCGTGCCGTCAGCTCGCGGAGGCCGGTCAGCCGCAGCGGGCCGGCCGCCTGGCCGCCGACGGCTGGGTTCTGCTCCGCCGATCCCACCCCGTCCAGGCGCAGCGCCTCGACGGCACCATGCACCATGCGGCTCGTCTTGAGCAGAAGCTCGAGACGGCCGCGCGACCCGAGCGAAAGGACCGTCCTGTGCCTGCCACCGACCGAGTCGTCGATGTCCGTACCGAGATCCCCCGGACCCGCCACGAGCTGATCTTCTCGACGTTCGCCACGCTGCCCGCAGGCACCGCGTTCGTGCTGGTCAACGACCACGACCCGAAGCCGCTCTACTACCAGCTGGCGGCGGAGAACCCCGGCGAGTTCACGTGGGAGTACCTCGACGAGGGGCCGGAGGTCTGGCGGGTGCGGATCGGTCGGACCGGGCCCGCCTAGGACGACTGGGCCTCCACGGTGGTCGACGTCGCGCTCGACGCGAGCTGGTCGGCGATCACGGCTGCAGACGCGGGCCCCGCGAACAGGTAGCCCTGCGCGGTGTCACAGCCCGCCAGCTGCAGCGCGCTGAGCTGGGCATCGCTCTCCACCCCCTCGGCGACGACTGTCAGACCGAACGCATGGGCCGCGTGGATCACGAGCCGGACGAGCTCGATCGCGCCGGACGCCGACGACTCGACCAGGCTCCGGTCGATCTTGAGGATGTCCACTGACAGGTGCTGCAGCTGGCTGATGGAGGTGTAGCCGGTCCCGAAGTCGTCGATGCTGACGGCCACCCCGAGCTCGCGGAGGGCACGCACGTGCGCGTCCGCGGTCGGCTGGTCGACCAGCACCGTCTCGGTGATCTCCACGACGAGGCGGTCGGCAGCGAGCCCGGCTGCCGCGAGGGCCGTCGCGACGTCCGTGACGATGCACGCGCTCGCGAGGTGACGACCGGAGATGTTCACGGCAACGGTCATCGCCCCGCACAGGTCCGGCCGCTGCGTCGTCCAGGCGGCCAGCTGCCGTGTTGCCTCGCCCAGGACCCAGCGACCGAGCTCGCAGATCAGGTCCGAGAGCTCGGCGGTCGGGATGAAGTCGTCGGGCTGGACCAGTCCGTGGCCCGGCCGCCGCCACCGCACGAGCGCCTCGTACCCCTCCACGCGACCGGTCGTGACCCCGACGATCGGCTGGTAGTGGAGCTCCAGGTCGTCGTCGGCCAGCCCTGCCCGCAGTGCCGACTCGAGCAGCGCCCGCTCCTGGAGCTCGCGGCGAAGGCCGTCGTCGAAGACCTCGGCGCGACCACGGCCGGCCGCCTTCGCGCGGTGCGAGGCCGCGTCAGCCCCGCGCAGCAGCTGATCGGCGTCGGTGCTGCCGTCCCTGACGAGGGCGACACCGATGCTCGCTGTCACTACGACGTCATGGGCACCGGCGCGCACCGGCTCGGCGATAGCGGTCACCAGTCGGTCGGCGAGCGCGACGAGCGCGGTCTCGGAGTCCAGGGCCTCGACGACCACCACGAACTCGTTGCCACCGAGCCGGCCGACCGTGTCACCGGCGCTGACGCTGCCGCGCATCCGGCGCGCGATCTCCTGCAGGACGCCGTCGCCGACGGCATGACCGTGCGCGTCGTTGACGGCCTTGAAATGGTCGAGGTTGACGAACAGCAGCCCGACGCTGCTCGCCGAACGTCGGCCGCGATGGAGCGCAGCCTCGATGATCTCCAGCGCGCGGACCCGGTTCGCGAGCTCCGTCAGCGAGTCGTACGCGGCCTGGTGCGTGAGGTCGTCCCGGAGCCTGTCGCTCTGCGCGGTCGACGCCCGGACTGCCCGTCCGGCCAGCGACATGCGCGCCACGACGAGGAAGAACACGACGATCGAGCACACGGCGACCGGCCACGCGTCGAGCGGGACGCCGAGCACGAGCTGGACGATCGAGGTGCCCGGCGCGATCAGCACGGCCAGGGCGAGCCCGGCGAGGCGACGCGACGTCAGCGTGCGTGGCTCGGTCCCGCGCTCGGAGAGCTCCGTCATCGATGGGTGCAGCGCCGCCGCACCCCAGAGCACGTAGGCGGCGAGCCAGAGGGGATCGACGGCACCGCCCTCGTACGCCGAGGTGACACTCAGCACCGAGAACGTGGTGTCCGCGAGATAGAGGAGCACGCCTCCGCCGACGAGCAGACGGAACGCCGCGGTCCGTGCGCCGGCGCCGATCACCAGTCGGACGATCATCGCGAGCAGGAGGACGTCGCCGGCCGGGTACGCCAGGCCGACGGCCCGCGAGAGCGCCGTTCCGTCGCCCGAGCGCACGATCGGTCCGGCGAGCACGACCCACGCCACCAGGCCGAGGTTGACCGTGACGATGCTCGCGTCGATCCAGCCCACGACGTCGCGACCCCGCCTGCGGGCTCTGATGAGGAGCGCGAAGGCCACGGCGAGCAGCGGGTACGCGGCGAGGTACAGGACGTCAGCCGATGACGGGTAGGGCGAGACGCCGGCGACATCGTTGAACCAGGAGTAGAGGGTGTCGCCCGCGACCCAGCACAGCTGCCCGGCAGCCAACCAGTACCAAGCGCCACGTCGGGCCGGGCGGTTGCGCCGCACACCGACGACGATCGCGACCACACCGGACAGCCCGACGACCAGGTACATGACGTCCCGGGTCAACGCCGACGGAACTGCGAGGTAGGCCGCGACGAACAGTGCTCCGCCCAGGACGTACGCCCGCCACCATCGGTCCACGCCCTCTCATCGGCTGGGGAGCGGCTTTCCTGAGCACTGGGCGCCGAGGCCCGCGCTACCTCACCCGGTCGATGGTCACGGCAGCTCGACCCGGAACGTCGCACCTGTCCCGGGACCGGCACTCGTCGCCGTGAGCGTGCCGCTGTGCGCAGCGACCATCGCGCGGGCGATGGTCAGGCCGATGCCGCTGCCTGCCGTGCTCCGGGTCCTCGAGGAGTCGGCGCGGTAGAACCGCTCGAAGATGTGCTCGCTCTCGGACGGGTCGAACCCCTCACCGGTGTCGACGACCTCGACGACCGCACCGCGCGGGCCGGCGCGGACCACGACGCGCACCGCGCCTCCCCGGGGGGTGTGCCGCAGGGCGTTGTCGAGAAGGTTCGCGAGCACCTCGGTCAGCCGCTGCGGGTCGGCCCGGACGACGGCCGCCGGACCCGCCGCCTCGACGTCGAGGCCGACACCTGCGGCGACATAGCGGGCACCCGCGGCGGCGACGGCCTCCCTCGACAGGGCACCCAGGTCGATCGACCGTGGATGGAGGTCGAGCTGACGCTCCTCGGCCCGCGACACGGCGGCCATGTCGGCGACGAGGTGCTTCAGTCGTCCGGTCTGGTCGACGAGCGTCGCCAGCGTCGCACTGTCAGCGGGCAGGACGCCGTCGACGACGGCCTCCACGGTGGCCTCGATCGAGGCCAACGGCGTACGCAGCTCGTGCGCGAGGTCCCCGATGAGGCGGGACCGCATCGACTCGGAGTCGGCCAGTCGTCCCGCCAAGGCATTGAACGCGTCCGCGAGCAGCGCCAGCTCCGGGCCGACCGCCGGGACCTCGACGCGCACCGCGAGATCGCCCCGCGCGAGCCGGTCGGTCGCTGCGGCGACCGCGACCACGGAGCGCCCGAGCCGCTGCGCCACGACCCAGGTCACGGCGAACGCGACGAGCAGCGCGACAGGCAACGCGATCCCCATCGAGCTGATCATGGCGTCCGCGAACGCCTCGTCGACATGACGCTGGACCTCGGGCTCGACGGACGCGCCCAGCGCCGCACGCAGGTGACCCTGGAAGATCTGTGGCGCGACCAGCAGCGCGACGGCCAGGAGCGTCACGCCGCAGGCGAGCACCACGAGGCCGAGCGAGACGAAGAGCCGCCACGTGAACCCCAACGGCGCGCCGCGGACCGAGCGCCCGCGGCTCATCCAGGGCCCATCCGGTAGCCCACTCCGCGCACCGTGCGCACGTACTGGCCCTCGGTGTGGTCGTCGCCGAGCTTGCGGCGCACGTGGCCCAGATGGAGGTCGACGAGCCGCTCGTCACCGAACCAGCCCGGCCCCCACACACGCTCGACGAGCTGGGTGCGGGTGAAGGCCGCTCGCGGTCGGGACGACAGCGCCTCCAGCAGGTCGAACTCGGTGCGGGTCAGCGCCACCAGGCGATCGTTGAGCCGCACCTCGCGGGCCTCAGGATCGATCGTCAGGTCACCGAAGCGGCGCGTCGCCGACGTGTCGGACCCCCCGGCTCCGCCAGGGAGTCCCGATCCGTGGCGCGGCCGTCGCAGGAGCGAGCGGATCCGCGCCACGAGCACCCGGGACGAGAACGGCTTCGTCATGTAGTCGTCGGCCCCGACCGACAGTCCGACGAGCGTGTCGATCTCCTCGGCCCGCGCCGTGAGCATGATCACGTAGGCGTCGCTGAACGTGCGCAGCTGACGGCAGACCTCGATCCCGTCGACGCCCGGCATCATGACGTCCAGGACGACGACGTCGGGCCGGACCTCGCGGGCCCGGTCGAGGGCCTCACGGCCGTCGGCTGCGGTCGTGACGTCGAAGCCCTCACGTTCGAGATACGCCGCCACGACGCGCACGAGCGCCGGCTCGTCGTCGACGACCAGCGCGCGGACCCGGCTCGAGCCGCCGGGCCCGCCCGGGTCCGCCGAGGCGACGGACGCGTCAACCATCGCCATGCCCGGCTCCCTCTCTCACCCGTGCGAACGGACTCGCGCGTCGACCCATCATGTCGCAGGTCAGGTGACCGTGATCTCCGCGAACATGCCGGCCGCGTAGTGACCGGGCAGGTTGCAGACGAGCTCGTACCTGCCCACGGGGAGGTCCAGCGTCACCCAGCCGGTGGCCCCGGGCGCGATACCGCTGTCGCCGCTCCCGCCGCCCGCGTCGGCCACCTCGCCCAGGCTGCCCGACTCGTCGATCCGGCGGTCCGGGCCGACAGCCCGCGAGCCCGCGCGCTGGTCGCCGTCGAGCGGCAGGACGACCAGCTCGTGGTTGCGCATCCCCGTGTTCGTCACGACGAACGACACCGTGCCGTGGGGAACCGTCGACCGGTCGAGGTGCAGGAACATCCTGGCCGCCGATCTGCCCCCGTTCCCGCGCATCATCGGCCCGCCCATGTCCCCCACCACGGCGTGGACCACGGTGCCCGGGAGGTCCGGCACCGAGCTGTCGGTGCCGGACCTCGGACCGAGCATCCCCGCGCGACCGCCGCCGTCGCCCCAGGCCACGGAGCGCGAGCTGTCATGGTTCGCACCGGCCCACGCGACGACCGCGCCGACGGACCCGAGCAGCAGCGCGACCGCGGCGACGAGGCCGGCGATCAGCTGGCCCCGTGGCGTCGCGACAGCCATCATCGGCCTCCTCGCGCCGCGATCAGTGCCGCGCGATGGCTCTGATAGGTCTCCAGGTCGATCTCGCCCGCAGCGAACCGCCGGTCCAGGATGTCGATCGCTGAGTCCGGTCCGGGGAGCTGCGGCGGAGCGGTCGGCGTCGGCCCCGCGTGGCCGCTCGAGGGGAGCAGTCGCAGGACGAGCCAGATGATCAACGCGATCAACGCGATCCAGAACAGCCCCATGAAGATCCAGCCGACACCACTCATGCCGCCGCCATACCAACGCATCATGATCGTCTCCCACGCTCGACGTGTGTGGCGCCGCGTCCGGGCGCCTGGGGAGCAGCCTCTCGCGACCACCCGGCGATCTCGCCGAGAGGATGCAGAGATCTGATGAAGTTCTCGCCCCGAGAGGGGCCGACCGTCAAGGATGCGCGGTCCGGCGTCAAGAACGCGTCAAGGGTGGCGGGCTGCTGCCGCACAGCGGATGCACTGGGTCCATGTCCATCGCCATCAGTGTGCCGAAGCGTCTCCTGGTCGGGCGGCCGCTCAGCTCCGCCAAGATGGGCGACACGCTCCTGCCCAAGCGGCTCGCGCTTCCGGTCTTCTGCTCCGACCCGTTGTCCTCGAACGCCTATGCGACCGAGGAGATCCTCCTGGTGCTGTCGGTGGGCGGTCTGTCGTTGCTGCATCTCGCGCCGTGGGTGGCCGGCGCGGTCATCCTGCTGCTCACCGTCGTCGTCATCTCGTACCGTCAGACCTGCTACGCGTACCCCAACGGCGGCGGCGCGTACGCGGTCAGCCGCGCGAACCTCGGCCAGAACGCGGCGCTCATCGCTGCCGGCGCGCTGCTCATCGACTACGTGCTGACCGTCGCCGTGTCGGTCGCCGCGGGCGTGTCGAACATCGTCTCGGCCTTCCCTGCGCTCGCCCCGCACGCCGTCGCCCTGTCGGCGGGCATCGTCGTCGTGCTGGC
>NZ_DASUIR010000156.1:0-8830 GCF_036279715.1 Cellulomonas sp.
TTGGCGCCGACCTCGCTCGGCCCCATCGACCGACCGGCGACCGTGACTGTCCCGCCATGAGCAGGGATCAGGCCGGCGACGATGGAGATCGTCGTGGTCTTGCCCGCGCCGTTCGGTCCGAGCAGCCCGTAGGTCTCGCCCGGGTCGATGTGGAAGGACACGCCGTCGACGGCGGTCAGGTCCCCGTAGCGACGTACGAGGTCGCGCGCGACGAGCACGTGCCCGCGCGGAGGAGCCAGCAGGGATGCGCTCTGGGCTGCCGCCTCGGTGCTCACGTTCCGCCCGTCCGTCGTCGACTGGTGTCTGGGTGCCGGGTCAGTCTGGCACAGGACGTGCCCCGTTCTCAGGGGCTTTGCACCAGATTCCGACCGGGCTCCGGCGGGGTCCACGGGCGCTGGATCCGCTCGCACGCGCTCTGCCGCTGCCGATGGGGTGCGGGGGCTCGCGGCCCGCCCGTGACGCCCGCGCCGTCGTCGTGCGCTCAGACGGCGCCCCTGGGCCGGGCGCTGCCGCCGCCGATCGAGGGATGGCCCGCGTGCGCGACGAGGCGCACCAGCTCCACCACGATCGAGATGGCCGACCCGACGACGGCGACGACGAGGACCCAGCGCGCGACGGTCGCCCAGTCGAACGCGTACGGCGAGAAGTCGAACGGGAACACCTGGAGCGTTCGCAGCGAGGCGACGATGCTGACCACCGCCACCGCGATCTGACCGAGGGACCTGAACCACGCGGCGTCGACGACGACGTACAGCAGGTTGGCCGCGGCGCCCACGAGGAACGACAGGTTGATCAGCGGGAGCACGTCGGTCATGCGCTCGGTGAGGAACGGCACCTCGCGCCAGCCCGGGCGCTCGTTCACGAGGTACAGCAGGATCGCGTTGACGACGAACCCGACGAGGTAGCCGACCTTCCGGGCCGCGGGCGACGCACCGTTGGGGCGCTGGGATGTCATCGCGCCTCCCTTCACCGACTCCACGCTCGCAGTCGGTGGAATTGTCGAGGAAGTGCCAAAGGTCCCGGTCCGAGAGGTGCGGTCCGGCCTGAGTCAGGCGCGGCGTCTGGGGCGCATGACGCTGCTCAGCGACAGCTTCTTCGAGTACTCGATCGAGCCGTAGCGGAACAGGTAGACCGCGAGCCGCAGCGCGACGAACCCGAGCCCGAACAGCTCGACGATGACGATGCCGGACTCCGCCAGCGTGAGGGTCCCGAAGCCGTTGCGGAGCATCGCGGTGACGGCCGCCGTGTACGGGAAGAACGTGAAGACCTGGACGATCACCGCGTGGGGGTCGCTGACGATCACGCTCACGACGTAGAACGGGACGAAGATCATGATCATCAGCGGGGCGAAGTAGGTGCCCGCCTCCTTGACCGTCGGGACCATCGCGCCGATCGCGACCAGCGTGCCGGTGAACAGGACGAACCCGCCGACGAGCAGCAGGAGCCCGACGATCATCGGCTGCGGCTCGAGGACCAGGTGGGACAGGTCGACGTCGGGCAGGTTGAGGTTCGACCGGAAGAAGACGTAGCCGACCACCACGGGCACCGCGAAGGTCAGCATCTGCACCAGGCCGACCATGAACAGCGAGATGACCTTCCCCACGATCAGCGTCGTGGGGTTCATGGTCGTGAGGATCATCTCCGTGACCCGGTTCTCCTTCTCCTCCAGCGTGCTGTTGAGCATCTGGTTCCCCAGCATGACGATGCTGAGGTAGAAGGCCACCAGGAAGAGCAGCGGCGGGATGACGGTGTCCAGACCGCCGGAGACCTGGCCGTCCTTGTACGTCAGAGCCGTGATCTTGACGTCGCCCTGCGCCATCGCGGTGAGCGCGGGCGAGCCGATCTTCTGCTGCGCGCCCGTGACGAGGATCTGCCGGGCGACGGCGTCGTACTTGCCGTTCTCGAAGATGCCCCGGTCGACCCCGTACACCTGGACGGGCTGCGTCGCCGGGTCGGCCGGGTAGGCGAAGTACGCGTCGACCGTGCCGTTCTTCACGTCGACGACTGCCTGGTCCCCGTTGGCCGCCTTCGTCCCGCCGAACGCCGCGGCGACCGTATCGGTGACCAGGCCGGACTCGTCGGTGTAGGTGAACGCGAGCTGCGCGTTCTTCTGCGCCTTGGCGCTCTGGTCGGTGCTCGAGTTGCTGGCGAACACGAGCGTGAACACCGCCACGAGGACGATCGGGATGGCGAGGGCAGCGGCCCAGAACCGCCGCTTCGTCACGACCCGGAGGAACTCGAAGCCGACGACGGTGCCGAGATTGTGCTGCGCCACGGCTCAGACCCCCGCTCGGTCGTTCTGGCTGCCGTAGATCCGCAGGAAGATCTCCTCGAGGGAGGTCCGGACCGGCGTGAAGCTGCGCACCGTCACCCCCGTCGCGACGAGCTCGTGCAGGATCTCGGCCAGGTCCACACCCGCGCGCGGCGCGAGGACGGCGGCGCCGTCGTCGGTGGAGATCACGTCGAACAGGTCCGACGTGGGGAGCGCACCGGTGCAGGCGACGCGGATGACGGTCCCGCCGTACTGGTCCTGCACGTCCTCGACCGTCCCGTACGCCTCGGCGGTGCCGTCCTTGAGCAGGACGACGCGGTCGCAGAGGCGCTCCACCTCGTCCATCTGGTGGGTCACCATGATGACGGTCGCGCCCGCGCGCTTCTGCTCCTCGATGATGTCCATGAGCAGCCGGCGGTTGACCGGGTCGAAACCCTGCGTCGGCTCGTCGAGGATGAGCAGCTCGGGGTCGTTCATGATCGTCACGCCGAGCTGGATCTTCTGCTGCTGGCCGCCGGACAGCTTGTCCAGCCGCGTCGTGGCCTTGTCCGCCAGGGCGACCCGCTCGAGGTAGGTCCGCGACCAGGCGGCGGCTGCTTCCCGGCTCAGTCCCTTGAGCCGGCCGAAGTACACCATGACGTCCAGGACGGGCTCCTTCTTGTAGAGCCCGCGCTCCTCGGGCAGGTAGCCGAGCCGGGCCCCGTCGCGCGGCTCGAAGACCTTCCCGTCGATGTGCAGGACACCGGCGGTGGGTTGGTAGATCCCGAGCAGCGCCCGGAGCGTGGTCGTCTTGCCCGAGCCGTTGCTCCCCAGGAACCCGAACGTCTCGCCCGCGCGCACGTCGAACGAGAGGTCGCGGATCACCGTCTGGCTCCCGAAGTCCATCCGGAAGTTCCTGATGTGCACCAGCGGCTCAGCCACCGAGCTCCCCCTGCTCACGTCGTCGGCCCGACCGGCCTCACGAACCACGGCCGAGCCTAGCGACGGGACGCGACGCCGTGGCCCGTTCGCGGATCGACTTGGCCCTCGGTTCGAGGTTGACCCAGCTGAACCGCCACGCCACGACGACGAGCCCCGCGACGGTCCACGCGAGCATCACGCCCAGGTGGTCCCACGACAGTCCCGAGCCGACGACGTCGGTCGCCGTCGCCAGCGACATCGCCCGGGTGGCGTGGCGCAGCGGGAACACCCACGCGAGGCGGTCGAGGAGCGGCGGGAACGTCACGCCGACGACGAACACGTCGGAGATGAAGCAGAGCGGCAGGAGCGTGCCGAGCGTGACTCCGACGACGGCCTCCGCGGACCGGATCAGCGACATGACGGCGAGGCCCAGCACCGCGAAGCAGGCGGTGGCGACCACGAACGTCAGCAGCGCCGCGGGCCACGCCGGCGGGACGCCGACCCCGTACATCAGCCCGGCGACCAGGTAGATGACCGCCAGCGTGAGCAGGGCGACCACGAGGGTCCCGGCGACCCGGCCGGCCAGCAGGGCCCACATCGGGACGGGTGCGGCGTGCTGCCGCTTGAGCACCCCACGGTCGCGCGCCTCGGCGAGGCCTTGCGGCATGTTGACGTACGCCGTGACTGCCGCGCCGTAGACCGCCATCGTCGCGGCGAAGAACGCGCCGAGCGTCTGCCCGTTGGCGAGCACGCCGCCCCCACCGCCGTAGACGGTCGGGATGATCGCCACGAGGAGGACGGGGAAGACGACCGCGAAGAACACCGACGACGCGTCCCGCCACAGCACCGTGCTGGTGTGCCCGACCTGACCGCCCAGCACCGTGAGGCCCGACGGGGACACGGTCCGGCGTGGCACGGCGTCCGCCGCCGGCGCTCGGCGACCTCGCGAACGCGCTGTCGTCGACACGCGGGACCCCTCACGCCGCATGCCCCACGCGGCCGCGACCGCACCCGCGACACCCCATGCCGCGATCGCCGCGAGGTGGTCCGGCTGGAAGCCGTTGCCGGTGAGGTACGGGTTGAGGGCGTCGGCGAAGACGTTCACCAGGTGCTTGAGCGGGAAGAGCCAGCCGAGGGTCGACATCCACCCCGGGGTGGTCCCGCCGAACACGAAGATGTCCGAGAAGAACGAGATCGGGATGACGATCCCGTTGGTGACCGCGAGGGTCGCCTGCGGGGTCGGGAGCAGGACGGCCGCCGCGAGCCCGAGGGCACTGAACGACACGGCCGAGACCACGAGGGTGACGACCACGGCGGCCAGGGTGCGTGCGAACAGCTGGACGTCGTAGAAGACGACCCCCACGCCGAGCACGAGCGTGGTGGCGATCAGACCCAGCAGCAGCGCAGCACCGATCCGACCGCCGAGCAGCGCCCAGCGCGGCAGCGGTGTGCCGTTCTGGCGCTTGAGCACCCCGGTGCTGCGCGCCTCGGCGAACCCCACGGCGAGGAACGAGAACGTGGCCATGACCACCCCGAACGACGCGAAGCCGGGGGCGACGAACTGCGCGAGCCGCACGCCGGACCGCGCGTCGAGGGTCTCGTTGCCGATCAGGGAGGCGATCAGGACGAAGAACAGCAGCGGGAAGCCGACGCTCAGGATCATGGTGATCGGCGTGCGCCACAGGCTCGTCAGCTCGTGGCGCACCTGACGCCCGAGGACTCCCGCGTCGCTGCTCATGACCCGACCTGGGCTTCCTCCTCCGACCCCGGCTCCTCGACGAGGTCGAGGTACACGTCCTCGAGGCTGGGCCGGGCGAGCGTCAGGCCCTCGAGCTCGATGCCGCGACCGACCGCCCACGCCGCGAGCCGGTTGACGTCCGCGGTCGCCGTCCGGGTGCGTACCTCGACGACGCTGCCCGCGAGGCGGACGTCCTCACCGATGGTCGGCAGGTCGTGGGTCTCGGACCCCGCCGGCAGCCGGAACGTGATCACGGTTGCGAGGCCCGACGACGACGCGAGCTCCTCGGGCGTGCCCTGCGCGACGATCCGGCCGTGGTCGATGACGACGACCCGGTCCGCCAGGTGCTGGGCCTCGTCGAGGTAGTGCGTCGTGAGCAGGATCGTCGCGCCCAGGTCACGGAGCCGGTCGACCAGGTCCCACGCCTTGCGGCGCGCCGACGGGTCGAAGCCGGTGGTCGGCTCGTCGAGGAACAGCATCTCGGGGCCGCCGACGATGCCCAGCGCGAGGTCGAGCCGTCGCCGCTGACCGCCTGAGAGCGTCCGGACCCGGTCGTCGGCCTTCTCCTCGAGGCCGACGAGCCGGATCACGTCGTCCACCGCGCGCGGGTGCGGGTAGTAGCCCGCGTGCAGCCGGATGAGCTCGCGCGGGCTGAACTGCTCCTCGAAGCCCGCCTCCTGGAGCACGACGCCGATCCGTTCCCGGAACGCCCGCCCGCCGGTCTGCGGGTCCATGCCCAGCACCGAGACCGTGCCCGCATCTGGCTTGCGGTAGCCCTCGAGGATCTCGACCGTGGTCGTCTTGCCGGCGCCGTTCGGCCCGAGCAGGGCGATCACCTCGCCGGCCTCGATCGTCAGGTCCAGCCCGTCCACCGCGGCGAGAGCGCCATAGCTCTTGCGCAGCCGCTCGACGACGACCGTCGCCATCGGGTCACTCCTCCCGGTCCGGCAGCCGCGGCCGTACGGCGGTGTCGCGCGGGCGCAGCAGCTGCCCTAGCGTCTGTTCTACCGCTCCGCGGGGTCCCGCGACAGCGCTCCCGCCCCGACGACTGGTGCCGCCGGGGCAGTCGCTGGTCAGCGCGCGGGCGGCTCGTCCTGCCCGGACTCCTCGGCCGCGTCGGCCTCCGCCTTCGTCGCGCGCACGGCACCCTCGGCGCCGCCCGCTCAGGCCACCGGGATGTCGACCGTGACGCGGACCACGTCACCGAGCCGCTGGAACACGCGCGCGCTCAGGTCGGCGTCGAGGCTCCCCCCGGTCAGAACCACCTGCGTCCCGTCCGCCCGGTCGACCCGGGCCTCGCTCCGGACGCTGCGGCGGTAGACGACGGGCACCTGACAGAACGTGAACGCGAGCCAGCCGGCATCGAGCTCGATCGACTGCGGCCGCCCCGCGACGTCGAGGTACCGGAAGGTCTCAGGTCGCGTCGTCCACTCCTGCGGACGCAGGAGCACCGGCCGGAACGCGATCCGGCCGTGCTCGACGCGCAGGCCGAGCTCGCCGAGCCGGGTCAGCACCTCCTCCTTGACCTGGCCGGTCATGCCCGGCTGGCGTGCGCCGCGGCCCGCCGGGGTGTGCGAGTAGGGGTCGACGGGGAACGCGCCGTAGACCTCGGGGGCCTTGGAGTACCCGAGCCCGATCCGGACGTCCTCGTAGGCGTCGCGCAGGCGGTCCACGACGGTGGCGTCGGCACCCTCGGCGACCGCCCGCTCCACGTTCTCCTGGACCGCGAGCAGCAGCTTGGAGACCATGTGCCAGTAGATGCTGCCGAGTCCCTCGTACGCGAAGAACGACCCCGACCGGCCCGTGAACTCGGCGTGCTGGAAGACGTCCTCGAAGACCGCCAGCAGGGCCGCACGCCCGCGCTCGACGACCTCGGGCGCGATGACGTCGGCCGGGATCGCCGCGAGCGCCGCGGTCACGTCCCCCGCGTTGTGGATGTCGGGGGCGAAGCGGAAGCTGCCCGTGACGTCCGGCAGGACGATCGAGGTGTCTCCCGCCCGCACGAGCTCGCCGACGAGCGGGACCCCTGCAGCCCGGTCGGCGCGCAGGAGGTTGCGCTCGAGGAACCGGGGCAGGGTCTTGTCCGGGTAGAGCATGTAGCTGTGCTGGTCAGAGCGGTACAGGGCGCTCCGGCGCAGCCCATGCAGCAGGCCGAGACACTCGTGCGGGCCGAGCAGTCCGGACGACAGGATCGCGACCTGGCCCTCGAGCATCACCTGGAGCCGTCCGATCCCGGCCGTCCCCTGGCGCAGCTCGAGCAGGTTGTACGAGTGGAACAGCGCGTCGGCCCGACGGTTGGCCCGGAGCCCTGAGTCGACGTACTGCTCGGCCAGGTCGAGGAACGCCCGGACCGTCCCGGCGTCGACCGTCGCCCGGCGACCGCGGAAGCCCGCGTAGACCCGCGTGCGGTACGCCGTCCCGGCGGCACCGAGCGCGTCCATCACGGACCTGCGGGACGCGTCGTCGAACCCGGTGACGACGCCACCTGCGTGCCCGGCGAGCGCCGCGTGCACGTCCGCGAGCAGGTCGCGCAGCTCGGCGGTCAGCGACACGTCCTCGGTCAGCAGGTCGCGGACGACTCCCAGGTAGCGGCGCACGTACGCCAGCGTCACGACCGAGAGCCCGCGCCCGACGAGCGCGTTGTTCGCGTCGTTCCACTCGGGGCGCTGGGTGTTCATCCAGATCCCGCCGTCGGGGACCAGGTTGACGAGCTTCGCCAGGACGAGGAGCAGCAGCTTCTCCCCGAGCGTCACCCGCACGAGCTCGCCGTCTGCGCCGTGCACGAGCTTGCCGTCGGCGCCCTCGACCGCGACGCGGCGCGCGATGACCGCGGCCGCCGCCTCGTCGAACGTGATCGTCTCGCCCGGGTCGATGAGCGTCTGGTCGTACGACGCGATCCGGTACGGCACGTCGCCGTGCGTGAGCACGGGCCGGTTGACGAGCCCGGCGAGCACGCCGGGGTGGAACCGCTCGGAGGTCTCGATGAGCTTGAGCAGGTAGACGATCTGGTGGTCGCTCCAGTAACCGATGTTGGACCACGGGTTGCCCGGCTCCGGGACCTCCCAGTCAATGCCGGTCCGGGAGATCCGGTACGGGTTGTAGCCGTCGGCGGTGCTCGCGTCGAGGAACACCGCGACCATCGACTCGACGTACTCGGGGAACGACCAGGCGAGCGCCTCCCAGTTCTGGAAGATGTCGCGCCAGTTGCCCTGGAAGTCGACCTTCAGCTTGCCGCGCTCGTCGTGCAGGGCGATCCGGAACACGTTCCAGGGCCGGCTCGGGTCGCCGTGCCGGCGGCTGAACGTGAGCGGCAGGTACTCGCGGGCCAGGCGCCACAGGTCCGGGTCGCCGTCGCGCTCAGCGAGAGCGACGAGCGCGTCGACCGGGAGGCGGTCCGGCAGGCCGGCGAGCACGCCCGCACAGCGGTTCGCCGTGCGCGGGCTGCGCTGCGCGACGAACAGGCGGAAGTCCGCGGCCTCGACCGCGTACCCGTCGGCGGGCACGCCGCCGCGCATCGAGTTGAAGAGCACGTTGGCGCTGTGGTGCGCGGCGGCGAGCTCGTCGCCGGTCAGCTGGGCGGCGTCGGACGTCGCGATCAGGGCCTCGAGGTCGGTGCGGGTGCGGTCGATGTCCGCGGCGAGCCGCGCCGCGACTCCGGCAGGGGCGGCCAGCTCGGTCTGCAGCGCGACGACCTGCGCCGCATCGAGGTCGGCGTCGGCCACGACGCTCCACCGCTGCTGCTCACCCGCGCCCAGCACGACCTGCGAGCGCACGAGGTACGCACCCCGCTCCCCCCGCAGCTCGGTGTCCGGCGTGACCCGCGCGCCGGCGGCGAACGCCCGGTCCTGACTGTCGGACAGCAGGTGGTCGACCCGACCGAGGCCGACGTGCCAGGCCACGTTGGCGCGCAGCGACTCGCT
>NZ_DASUIR010000157.1:0-10026 GCF_036279715.1 Cellulomonas sp.
ACCTCCCGCGGCGACGAGCTCCTCGCTGACCACCTCGGCCACCAGGCCGTAGGTCATCGCGCGCCCGGACGGGATGCGGTCGACCATGTCCAGCACGATCTCGAGATAGTCGTCGTCCACCCGTGCCTCGCGTCAGTCCCGGTGCACCAGCACGAGGCCGCGGTCGTCGCTGTCGCCCGCGCGCACGGCGTCCAGCACCGCCTCGGCGCCGCCGCGCCGGGTCGCCACGACCCGCTGCGCCGCACCCATGAGACGGTCGATCCCGAGGTCGAGGTCGTAGCCCGGCACCTCGACGACCCCGTCCGTGTAGATCATCAGGGTGTCGCCGTGCTCGAGCCGCCCGGTCCGCTCGACGCGTGGGAGGTCGCGCACGATGCCCAGCGCCGGCGCACCGATCGTGTCGATGATCTCGACGAGCCCGGAACCGGCGTGCAGGTGGAGAGCGGGCGGGTGGCCGGCCGACGCCACCCAGAACTGGCCCGTCGTGAGGTCGACGGCCACGTGGATCGCGGTCGCAAAACCCTCCTCCCACGAACGTTCGAGCAGGTAGGTGTTCGCTGCGGCCAGGAAGTCCTGGCGAGGCATGAGCCCGAGCAGCCCGCCGAAGGCCCCGGACAGCTGCAGCGAGCGCACTCCCGCACCCTGACCCTTCCCCGAGACGTCCACGAGGACGACCTCGAGGAGCGCCGCATCTCGGGCGCGCGCCGCGACGAGGAAGTCGCCAGAGAACGCCTCGGCGTGCGCCGACCTCATCGCGCTGTCGACGCGCCAGCCCGACGGCAGCTGCGGGATCCGGCCGTGCGCGGCGAGCCGGTCCCGGAGGTCCACGATCATGAGGTCGCTCGGAGCGCCCTGGAGGCCCAACCGGTCGCGATACGCCGTGAACGCGACGAGAGCGACGATGGAGACGGCCAGGACCAGCTGCTGCCCCGGGCTGACGTCGGCGATGCCCGTCCAGATCATGACGACGACCTGGACGACGATGGCCAGGCACAGCACGATCATCCCGCGCAGGCGCAGCAGGAACGCCCCGAGCAGCTCGACGAGCAGCAGCACCGACGGCGGCACCCACGCGGGCGCGCCGACGACCCCCGCCGAGGCGATCACCGTGAGGATCACCAGCATCCCGGTCGCCGTGAGCTGCAGGCCCATCCCGCGACGGCGCATGCGCGAGCGGGCGTGCGACAGCGCTGTCTCGTGTCGAGCGGCGCGCGCTGTGGTGTGCACGCCCGAGGGTACCGAGGTCTGCGCCGCATGCGCACCCCGCCCCCCGGCGTGGCCAGACGCAGGTCGCGGCGCCAATCACGTGACCGATGCGGGCCGGCGCGGCCAGAATGGCTCAGGTGACCACTGCACCCGCCGGCTACCGCATCGTCCAGGTCCCCGAGTCCCGCAAGGACGAGTTCCAACAGGTCGACCAGCTCGCGTTCGCGTTCGAGCCCGACGCCGAGACGTCCGCCCAGGTCCCCCTCACGCTGGACTGGTCGCGGACGATGGCCGTCGAGACGCAGGACGGGACGCTCGCCGCGGTGCACTCGTCGTTCCCGTTCACGCTCCCGGTCCCCGGCGCCGAGGTCCCGTGCGCGGGCCTCACGTGGGTCGGGGCACGGCCCGACCACCGGCGGCGGGGACTGCTCTCCGCGATGATCGACACGCACTTCGCACGCGCAGTCGACCGCGGCGAGCCTGTGTCGGCGCTGTTCGCCGCCGAGCCGGCCATCTACGGCCGGTTCGGGTACGGCTCTGCGGCCGACAACCTGCGTCTGGTCGTCCCCCGCGGCGCTGCGCTGCGGGACGTCCCGGGGTCCGACGAGCTCACGATCAGGTTCGAGCCGCTCGACCGCGCGGTCCACGTCCCCCTCGTCCAGGCGGTGCACGCAGCCGCGGGGCAGGGGCGCCCCGGCTGGATCCGGCGCGACACGAGCCTGCTCCAGGAACGCCAGCTTGCCGACCCGCCCGCGTGGCGTGAGGGTGGCGAGCCGTTGCGGGTCGTCACGGTGCTGGCCGGAGACACGCCCCGCGCCTACGCGCTGCTGCGCCGCAAGGAGGTCTGGGGTGACGGCGGCGCCCGGAGCAAGGTCCTCGTGCGCGAGGTCGCAGCCCTCGACGCCGCCTCCGCGCACCGGCTGTGGTCGGTTCTGCTCGACCTCGACCTGACGGCGACGGTCGAGACCGGGATGCTCGCCGTCGACGACGAGCTGCTGCACCTCCTGGTCGACGCGCGCACGACGATCCCCAAGGTCACCGACAACCTGTGGGTGCGGCTCCTCGATGTGCCAGCGGCGCTCTCGGCGCGTCGCTACTGCGCCCCCGTCGACGTCGTGCTCGACGTGGTCGACGCGCGCCTGCCCGCCAACGACGGCCGGTGGCGCCTCGTGACGGGCACACAGCAACCGGACGGCACGTGGGACGCGCAGGTCACCTCGACGAACGCGCCGGCCGACCTGACGGCGGACGTGCGTGAGCTCGCGGCGACCTACCTGGGCGGGCGGTCGTTGGCTGCCCTGGCTCGAGCCGGCCTCGTGACCGAGCAGCACGCTGGGGCGGTGCAGGCGGCCTCGGGGGCGTTCGCGTGGCCCGTCGCGCCGGTGTGCAGCTGGGTCTTCTAGCGGGACGCCTCGTACGCCGTCAGCAGGTCGATGCGGCGCTGGTGACGTGCGTCGCCGCTGAACGGCTCGGCGAGGAACGCCTCGACCAGCTCGATCGCCTCGTCGACCGAGTGCTGCCGCGCCCCGATCGCGACGACGTTCGCGTTGTTGTGGGCGCGGCCGAGCTGCGCGGTGTCATGGTTCCAGGCGAGTGCGGCGCGCACGCCGACCACCTTGTTGGCGGCGATGGCCTCACCGTTGCCCGAGCCACCGATCACGACACCGAGGCTTCCCGGGTCGGCGACGACGGCCTCGCCCGCCTCGAGGCAGAACGGGGGGTAGTCGTCCTCGGCGTCGTAGGCGAACGCCCCATGGTCGACGACGTCGAACCGTTCACCTGCACTGAGGTGCTCGATGAGCGCGACCTTGAGCTCGTACCCGGCATGATCAGCAGCAACGTGGATGCGCATGCGCCGATTGTGCCGCATCCGGCGGCCCCACCGCGTGTCATAGCCTGGGCCCATGACTCACAGCGGCATCGACCTCACCGCCCTCGATCCCGCGGTCCGCCCGCAGGACGACCTGTACTCGCACGTCAACGGCCGCTGGATCGCGACCCACGAGATCCCCGCCGACCGCGCCGTCGACGGCGCGTTCCGTGCGCTGTACGACCAGGCCGAGGAGCAGGTCCGGGACATCATCACCGACGCCGCGTCGGCCGCGTCCGGCTCAGCCGCCGAGCCGGGTGCCAGCGGCGGCGTCGAGGCCCAGATCGGTGCGCTCTACGCGAGCTTCATGGACGAGTCCGCGGTCGAGGCGGCCGGCATCGCCCCGTTGCGCGCCGACCTCGCCCTGATCGACGACGCGACGACGCAGGCGGAGCTCACCGAGGCGCTCGGCTCGCTGCAGCGCACGGGCGCCGCCGGGGCGACCGGGTTCTGGGTCGACAACGACGCCAAGGACCCGACCCGCTACGTCGTCTACCTCGCCCAGTCGGGGCTCGGCCTGCCCGACGAGTCGTACTACCGCGAGGACCAGTACGCCCAGGTGCGCGACGCCTACCGGCCGCACGTCGCCCGCATGCTGACGCTCGGCGGGGTCGCCGCCGACGACGCGCAGGCCGCGGAGCTCGCGGGACGCGTCATCGCGCTCGAGACCAAGCTCGCTGCCGGGCACTGGGACGTCGTCAAGGACCGCGACGCGGACCTCACGTACAACCCGACGACCCTCGCCGATCTGGCCGACTCCGCGCCCGGCTTCGACTGGTCCGCCTGGGCGCACGCGCTCGGCGCACCGCACCACGCCCTTGAGCAGCTCGTCGTGCGCGAGCCGTCGTTCGCGGAGGCGTTCGCGCGGCTGTGGGCCGACGAGCCGCTCGAGGACTGGAAGGCGTGGCTCGCGTTCCATGCGGTGTCGGCTCGTGCGCCGTACCTGTCGAGCGCCCTCGTCGAGGCCAACTTCGACTTCTACGCGCGCACGCTGACGGGCGCGCAGGAGCTGCGCGACCGGTGGAAGCGCGGCGTGGGGCTCGTGCAGGGCGTCCTGGGCGAGGCGGTGGGCAAGGTGTACGTCGAGCGGCACTTCCCGCCGACCCACAAAGACAAGATGACCGTCCTCGTCGACAACCTCGTCGCCGCCTACCGGGAGTCGATCTCGACGCTCGAGTGGATGGGCGAGGACACGCGCGCGAAGGCCCTGGCCAAGCTCGACGCGTTCACCCCGAAGATCGGCTACCCCGTGAAGTGGCGCGACTACTCGGCGCTCACGGTCACGGCCGACGACCTCGTCGGCAACGTCCGCCGTGCGTCGGCGTTCGAGCAGGACTGGGAGCTCGCGAAGATCGGCCGGCCGATCGACCGTGACGAGTGGTTCATGACGCCGCAGACCGTCAACGCCTACTACAACCCCGGCATGAACGAGATCGTCTTCCCGGCGGCGATCCTGCAGCCGCCGTTCTTCGACGCGGACGCAGACGACGCCGTCAACTACGGCGGCATCGGCGCGGTGATCGGTCACGAGATCGGCCACGGCTTCGACGACCAGGGCTCGAAGTACGACGGCCAGGGACGGCTCGAGGACTGGTGGACCGCCGAGGACCGGGCGGAGTTCGAGAAGCGCACGAGCGCGCTCATCGCCCAGTACTCCGCGTTCTCCCCCGCGCAGCTCGACAGCTCGCACCATGTGAACGGCGCACTGACGATCGGCGAGAACATCGGCGACCTCGGCGGGCTGTCGATCGCGCTGACGGCCTACCGGATCGCGCTCGGGCGCCCGCTCGACGAGGCCCCGGTCATCGACGGCCTCACCGGCGTGCAGCGCGTGCTCATCGGCTGGGCCCAGGCGTGGCAGTCGAAGGCCCGCGACGAAGAGGCGATCCGGCGCCTCGCGACCGACCCGCACGCGCCCAACGAGTTCCGCTGCAACGGCGTGCTGCGCAACCTCGACGAGTTCTACGCCGCGTACGGCGTGGTGCCCGGCGACGCGCTGTACCTGCCGCCCGAGGAGCGCGTCCAGATCTGGTGAGGGGTCGGGCTCGCGGCTGCCCAGCCGGTCAGGGCAGCTCGACGTACTTGCTGCGGGCGAGCTCGAATCCGCGACCCGTCGCGTCCTCGACGCAGCGCACGCCGTTCGTCGAGCTGGTGCACGTGTAGCCACCCACGGTCGACGACGTGCCGTACTCGAGCTGCGGCGTGCCTCCGGCCGCCACGCCCGGTGCGGGGCCGTCGACGCACGGGATGCGGACGCCGTCGGTGCCCACCTCGAACACGTGCCCGATCGTGCCCGTGCAGGCGGCGTCCGTCGGCGGCGCGAAGGTGATGCTCGCGATCGTGCACTTGGCCCCGGCGTCCGACATCGTGCAGGCGATGTTGCCGCTGGGGAGGGCGAAGGACTCGAGCGCCTGATGCGCCGAGGAGCCGGACGGTGAGCTGGACGGCGCGACCGCACCCGATGCCGACGCACCCGGGCTCGACGAGCCGGCCGTCGACGACGAGCTGCTGGTCCTGGCCAGCCCGCCTGTGAGTGCGAGCGCGAGCATGACGAGGAAGACCGTCACGAGGACGGCGTCGACCGCGATGAAGATCGTCATCCCGCGGCCCAGCCGCATCCCCGTCGTGGGGCCTGCCATCGAATTCCCTCCCGCTCGCCGTGCGTGCGACGACCAGCATCACACGGCTCGCGAGGGCACTCCACCCGAACAGGCGCGACGAGCCTGCCGCGGACGGCATTGCTCAGTCGAAGACCGGGCCCTGCGTGCGGGTGCGCTTGAGCTCGTAGAAGCCCGGCACGCTCGTGATGAGCGCGAACCCGTCCCACAGCCGCCCGGCGGCCTCGCCGCGCGGAGCAGGGGTGATGACGGGACCGAAGAAGGCCGTGCCGTTGAACGCCACGACGGGAGTCCCGACCTCGTCGCCGACCAGGTCGATCGCCCGCTGGTGGGAGGCCCGCAGCTGCTCGTCGAACTCGTCGCTCGTCGCGAACCGAGCCAGGTCGGCGGGAAGGCCGACCTCGGCGAGCGACTCGGCGACGATGGCCTCGGTGTCCGTGCGCCCGCCCGGGTGTCGGCGCGTGCCGAGCGCTGTGTAGAGCGGCGCCACGACCGACTCGCCGTGCAGGGACGCCGCAGCGACGACGACCCGCACGGGACCCCACGCCCCGTCGAGCAGGGTGCGGTAGTCCTCGGGCAGGTCGCGGCCCTCGTTCAGCACCGCGAGGCTCATCACGTGCCAGCGGACCTCGATGTCCCGGACCTTCTCCACCTCGGTGATCCACCGCGAGGTCATCCACGCCCACGGGCACAGCGGGTCGAACCAGAGGTCGACGACGTCCCGGGCGGACTCGCGATCGATCGCAGTGTCGGGGTCGGTCGTCGTCAGGGTCTCCAGCACGTCTGTCTCCTCGGCTCGGGTCACGTCCCTCGTGCCAACGGCGCAGGTGCCACGGGCATTCCGCCCGCAGCCGCGGCGGCGGTGCCAGTCCGCACCGGCTCCGACCGAGGTCCGCGCAGGTGGCGGAGGTGGCATGCAATGATCGCGGGACCGCCACAACCTGGCCCGTCCTGCCCGAAGGAGACCCCGCGTGCCCGCCCAGAACCTGACCCGTGACGAGGCGCGTACCCGCGCCGCTGTCGTCGCCGTGCGCTCGTACGAGGTCGCCCTCGACCTCACGACGAGCCCGACGACGTTCACGTCGCGCACGACCGTCCGGTTCACCGCGACGCCGGGTGCCTCCACCTTCATCGACCTCATCGCGCCCGAGGTCCACGAGGTCGTGCTCAACGGCCGGGCCCTGGACCCCGCCGTCGTCGTGGCCGACTCACGCATCGCCCTCGACGAGCTGGCCGGGGAGAACGAGCTCACCGTCGTCGCCGACGGGGCGTACATGAACACCGGTGAAGGTCTCCACCGCTTCGTCGACCCGGTCGACGACGAGGTGTACCTGTACTCGCAGTTCGAGGTCGCGGACTCCCGCCGCGTGTTCGCGGTGTTCGAGCAGCCGGACCTCAAGGCGACCTTCGCGTTCACGGTGACGGCGCCGGCGCACTGGACGGTCGTGTCCAACTACCCCGTCGTCGGGCAGCCCGTGGCTGTCGAGGGCGGCCGCAACCGTAACGGCGGGCGCGACGAGGGCACCTCGACGTGGACGTTCGAGCCGACCCCGCGGATCGCGAGCTACGTCACCGCGGTCGTCGCGGGCCCGTACCACGCCGAGCACGGTGAGCTCACGAGCAGCGACGGGCGGACCATCCCGTTGGGCGTCTACTGCCGGTCGTCGCTCGCAGCGCACCTCGACACCGACAACATCCTCGACGTCACGCGCCGCGGGTTCGCGTTCTACGAGGAGAAGTTCGCTCACCCGTACCCGTTCGCGAAGTACGACCAGCTGTTCGTCCCCGAGTTCAACGCGGGTGCGATGGAGAACGCCGGCGCGGTCACGTTCCTCGAGAGCTACGTGTTCCGCTCGAAGGTCCCCGAGGCCACGATCGAGCGCCGAGCGGTGACGATCCTGCACGAGCTGGCGCACATGTGGTTCGGGGACCTCGTGACGATGCGCTGGTGGGACGACCTGTGGCTCAACGAGTCGTTCGCCGAGTTCATGTCGACGCTCGCGGCCGCCGAGGCGACGCAGTGGACCAACGCCTGGTCGACGTTCTCCTCGCTCGAGAAGAACTGGGCGTACCGCCAGGACCAGCTGCCGTCGACCCACCCGATCGTCGCCGACATGCGGGACCTCGAGGACGTCGAGGTGAACTTCGACGGCATCACCTACGCCAAGGGCGCGAGCGTCCTCAAGCAGCTCGTCGCGTGGGTCGGACGGGACGAGTTCTTCGCCGGCGTCCAGGCCTACTTCGCGAAGCACTCGTGGGGCAACACGGAGCTGCGGGACCTCCTGTCCGAGCTCGAGGTCACGAGCGGTCGGGACCTGTCGGCATGGTCGTCGCTGTGGCTCGAGCAGGCCGGTGTGACCCTGCTGCGGCCCGCCATCACGACGTCGACCGACGGTGGCGTCGAGACCATCACGTCGTTCGCAGTGCTTCAGGAGGCCCCGGCCGCGCACCCCGTGCAGCGGCCGCACCGCCTCGTCGTCAGCGGCTACGCCGTGACGACCCGCGACGACGGGTCGACGGTCCTCGAGTGCACGTCGAAGCTCGAGCTCGACGTCGACGGCCCCCGGACCGAGGTCCCCGCGCTCGTCGGGCAGCGCCGACCGGACCTCGTCCTCATCAACGACGACGACCTCGCGTACGCCAAGATGCGCCTCGACGACGTGTCGCTCGCCACCGCGACCGCGCACCTGGGCTCGTTCACCGACTCGCTCCCCCGCACGCTCGTGTGGACCGCGGTCTGGGACGCCATCCGCGACGCCGAGACCCCCGCGCGCTCGTTCGTCGACCTGGTCCTGCGCAACATCGGCCGCGAGTCGGACTCGACCGTCGTGCAGGTGCTGCTGCGCCAGCTGAGCACCGCGGTCGACCTGTATGTCACGCCCGAGCACCGCGACGCGACCGACGTCGCTGCAGCCGACAGCCTGCTCGAGCTCGCCACGGCTGCCGCGGCGGGCTCCGACACGCAGCTCCAGCTCGTCAAGGCGTTCGCCGGACGCGCCTCGGCCCCCGCGCACCTCGACGTCGTCGCCGCGCTCCTCGACGGCACGCGCACGCTCGACGGCCTGACCATCGACACCGACCTGCGCTGGGAGCTGCTCACGTCGCTCGCCACGGGCGGCCGGGCCGACGAGGCCCGCATCGCCGACCAGCTCGCGAGCGACCCCACGGCCACCGGCCAACGGGCTGCCGCGGCCGCCCGCGCAGCCATCCCGACGCCCGAGGCGAAGACCGCGGCCTGGGCGGCGGCGGTCGAGCACGACGAGCTCGCGAACGCGATCCAGGCCGCCACGATCAACGGGTTCGGCCGCGTGCACGACCGCTCGCTCCTCGTGCCGTTCGTCGCACCGTACTTCGCCGCGCTGGAACCCGTGTGGGAGTCGCGGACGAACGAGATGGCGCAGAACATCGTCCTGGGCCTCTACCCGAGCGACCTCGCGGACGACGCACGCGTCGACGTGCTCGGCGCGACCGACGACTGGCTCGAGACGCACCCCGATGCCGCTCCCGCGCTGCGACGCCTCATCATCGAGAGCCGCGACGGGGTCCGGCGCACGCTCGCAGCCCAGGAGACGGACCGCCGGCGCGGCTGATCCGACGCCTGCTGGCGACCGCACGCCTGGCGCAGGCCCGGCGTGCGGTCCTCAGCCCTGGTTGAGGGTCGCCGCGAGCGAGCGCAGGCGCGGGTTGGAGAACAGGTCCTCGATGAGGACGACCTGCCCGGAGCCGTTCGCGAGCGGGACCTTCCAGTTCGGGTACTCCTGGTCGGTGCCCGGCTGGTTCTGCGCGCGCCGCTCCCCGACCGCGTCGGCGAGCGAGACGCCGATGAGAGCAGCCGGCGTCGCGAGGATCAGGCGGTGCAGGGCCTCGACGAGCTCGCGCTCCGACGGGTCGGCGCCGACGAGCCCTCGCCCGCGCAGCACCGCGACCATCTCCTCGCGCTCGGCCCGCGCCTCGGCCCGTACCTGGGCGGCCGACTCGGTCAGCAGGCCGAGCCGCTCGCGCAGCGCGACGTGCTCCTCGGCGAGGTAGCCGGCGGTCGGGGGCAGGTCGTGGGTCGTGACGCTGGCCAGGGCGAGCCGTCGATAGTGCTCGGGTGCGAGCGGCCGGCCGTTCTGGTCCTTCTCGAACCAGAGGATCGAGGTCCCGAGGATGCCGCGCTCCGTCAGGTAGTCGCGCACCCAGGGCTCGAAAACGCCGAGGTCCTCGCCGATGACGACGGCCCCGGCACGGTGCGCCTCGAGCGCGAGGATCCCGATGAGAGCCTCGTGGTCGTAGCGCACGTACGCGCCCTCGCCCGCGCCCGCGCCCTGCGGGATCCACCACAGCCGGAAC
>NZ_DASUIR010000158.1:0-31092 GCF_036279715.1 Cellulomonas sp.
TCAGCGCTTGCCGAGCAGCTTCTCCGCGAGCGGTGCGTCGTCCGATGCGCGCTGCGCCCGGTAGTACGCGCGCGCCTCGTCCTGCCGCTGGGCCTCGACCCCGGTCGCGATCGTCGCGCGCAGGTGCTCGGGGCCGTACCCGAACGCATCCACCAGGTCCTGCGCGTGCGGGCGCAGGCGGGTCAGGAGGCGGTCGATGTAGGACGTGACGGTCCGCGCCCGCCCGGCCGACAGGCGGCCGTTGATGAGGTACCACGCGAGGTTGCGCTCGATGACGACAAGGCCGAACAGGTCGCGCAGCCACGTCAGGACGCGGCGCGTGCCCGGGTCCTCGATCGTCTCGAGGGCCGCGGTGAACGCCTCCCACTGGATGACCTCGGCGTGCGCACGGGCGGTCTCGATGAGCTCGTGCTGGTGGGCGTCGAACAGCGCAGCCGCAGTCTCGCGGGACGACCGCGTCGCGGGACGCAGAGCCTGGGCGACGTCGGCGACCATCGCATCGACGCGCTCGTGCAGGAGCGCGCGCTGGGTGTCGGCCTCTCGCAGCTGGCCGGCCGAGCGGCGCACGTTGCCGCCGTCCGACAGGGTCTGCACCGCGCGCAGCAGCGGGGTGCGGTGCAGGGCGGCGTCGGCGGCACGGCCCGCGACGTAGCGCGCGACCCCGCCCGCGTCGACGTCCTTGAAATCCCGGGAGTAGTCGGCGAGCAGGCGCTTCGCGACGAGCTGGAGCAGGACGGTGTTGTCGCCCTCGAACGTCACGAACACGTCGAGGTCGGCGCGCAGCCCGACGAGCCGGTTCTCGGCGATGAACCCGGCGCCGCCGCACGCCTCACGGGCGGTCTGCAGCGCGTCGAGCGCGAGCCACGTCGACTTCGGCTTGAGCGCCGCGGCGATGGTCTCGAGGTCCGCGCGGGAGCCCTCGGTGTCATTGCGACCCGAGAAGACGTCGTCGAACTGGGCGAGCATCCCCTCGTGCGCGAACGCCGCGGCGTACGTCTCGGCGACCAGCGGCAGGAGGCGCCGGCGGTGCTCGGCGTAGTCCATGAGGACGACCTCGTCGGTGTCCGACGCACCGGTGAACTGGCGGCGCTGGTTGCCGTAGGTGACCGCGATGGCGAGCGCGACCTTGCTGACGTTGACGGCCGCGCCGTCGAGCGACACACGGCCCTGCACGAGCGTGCCGAGCATCGTGAAGAAGCGCCGGCCGGGGCTCGCGATCGGCGAGGAGTAGGTGCCGTCGGGCGCGACGTCGCCATACCGGTTGAGCAGGTTGGCGCGCGGCACGCGGACGTGGTCGAAGTGCAGCCGGCCGTTGTCGATGCCGTTCAGGCCGCCCTTGAGGCCGTCGTCCTCGCCGCCGACGCCGGGCAGGAACTCACCTGTCGCGGCGTCGCGGATCGGCACGTAGACGGCGTGGACCCCGCGGTTGACCGCGCGCCCGCCGGGGCCGTCGGGGGTGATGAGCTGGGCGAACACGACGGCCGCCGTGCCGTGCAGGGCCGCGTTGCCGAGGTACTCCTTCCACGCCGCCCGGAACGGCGTGTGGATGACGATCTCCTGGGTCGCGGCGTCATACGTCGCGGTCGTCGAGACGGACGCGACGTCGGAGCCGTGGCCCGTCTCGGTCATCGCGAAGGCACCCGGCACCGCGACGGACATCGCGTCGGGCAGCAGGCGCTCGTGGTGGTCGGCCGTGCCGAGGTGCAGGATCGCCGACGCGAACAGCCCCCACTGGACACCGGCCTTGATCTGCAACGAGGGGTCCGCGACGATCAGCTCCTCGAAGCGCGAGATGCTCCCGCCGTGGTCGTCGCGGCCGCCCAGCGCCGACGGGAACGCGCGCAGCACGTCACCCTCGGCCGCGAGGAGCCGCACCTGCTCGAGCACGCGCGCCCGGTGCTCGGCGATCGGCTGACCCTCGATGCGCTGGTAGCGGGGGTCGCCCGCGAGGGCGCGCGCACCGCGGCGCAGCTCGGCGTACGGGCCCAGGAGGGTCCGCGCGAGCGCCTCGACGTCGACCCGGGGCTCAGGGGTGCGGGCGGCCGGGCGGCTCTGCGTCGGGCGTTCGGTCGTGGTGGTCATCGGGTCTCCTCGGTCGGGTGGTCGGAGCTTCGTCGCAGCGATCGTCGGCGGGGCGGGCGGGATGGAGCGGGTCGGGTGAGGGCGGGTCAGGGCTGGTCGGGTCAGGGCTGGTCGGGGCGTGCGAGGTCCGGGAGCCCGGCGTCGGCCGTGAAGGCCGAGGCGGACAGCGGGCCACCGAGCGGCTCGTCGGTGGGCGCCCGGCCGCGGTCGCGGGCCAGCAGACCGACGGGGCCGGCCCAGAGCCAGGCGGCGACCTGCGCCGTGAGGGCCTCGCGGCTCGGGGCGCCCGGGGCGTCGCGGTGGGCCAGCCACCACTCGCCGGCGCCGCGCACGAAGCCGACCGCTCCGGCGGCCCAGACCTCGGCGAGCGCCGTGTGGCCGGAGTCGCGGGCGTGGGGGTGGACGGACACGTCGCCGACGTCGACCCGCAGCGCCGCGCCGTCGTCGTCGGTGAGGCCGCGCGCGAACGGTGCCGCGACGAGCGCTGTCACCGAGTCGAGGAAGTGTCCGAGCGGCCCACCCGACTCGACCGACCCGTCGCGGGTCACGAACGCGTACACGTTGGGCGACGACTCGATCATCTCGAGGTACACCGCGACCATCGCGCGCAGGCCGTCGCGCGGCGTCGGGGCGACCCGCAGGACACCCTCGAGGGCGCCCCGGATCTGCAGCACGACGGCCTCGGCGACAGCGATCTGCAGCCCGGTCTTGTCGGCGAAGTAGCGGTAGACGATCGACTTCGAGGTGCCGGCCGCGGCGGCGATCTCCTCCATGGACACGTCGGGTCCCTGGTGGTGGACGGTCCGGCGCGCGATCCGGACGAACTCGGCCCGGCGGCTCTCGCGGTGGTCGGCCCACCGGGTGGCCCGGCCGTCGACCGCGTCGTCCCGGTGCAAGGTCAGGCCGAACGCGTCGCTCGACGAGCGTGGGGAGGGTGTGGCGGCCGAACCCGTGGGGGCAGCGCCGCCCGCGGTCGACCGCGGAGGCAGGTTGTCCGTCGGCGTCGACGGCCCAGGTGTGACGGGGCTCACGAAACCGAAGGTATCAGGTACTGTGGGTTTCGGATATACCAGAGATCGAGAGCCGTGACCCGGGACCGAAGTCCCGTTCTGCGATCTTGATCGCGGCGAGATCCGTGAACCGCTGCGCAACGACGCGAGAGGAACACCATGGCAGTCACCCCGACCGCACACCCCACCGAGGCGTCGTCGGACGCCACCCCGGGATCCCCGCGGCTGCCACGGCGCGCCGTCGTCCTCGGCGGCAACCGCATCCCGTTCGCCCGATCGGGCGGCGCGTACACGCGCGCCAGCAACCAGGACATGCTCACCGCGGCGCTCGACGGTCTCGTCGCACGCTTCGGCCTGCAGGGCGAGGTCATCGGTGAGGTCGCTGCGGGGGCGGTGCTCAAGCACAGCCGCGACTTCAACCTGACGCGCGAGTGTGTGCTCGGCTCGGCGCTCGCGAACGAGACCCCGGCCTACGACCTGCAGCAGGCGTGCGCGACGGGTCTCGAGACGGTCGTCGGGCTCGCGAACAAGATCCGCCTCGGCCAGCTCGAGTCGGCGATCGCGGGCGGCGTGGACTCGACGTCCGACGCGCCGATCGCCGTGAGCGACCGGCTCCGGGGCGTCTTGCTCGACCTCTCGCGCGCCAAGACCGCCGTGCAGAAGCTCGCGGCGGTCGCGCGCATCCGGCCGCAGGACCTCGCGCCGTCGGCGCCCACCACGTCCGACCCCCGCACCGGCCTGTCGATGGGCGAGCACCAGGCGATCACGACCGCGCAGTGGGACATCAGCCGCGAGGCGCAGGACGAGCTCGCGCTCGCGAGCCACCAGAACCTCGCGAAGGCCTACGACGCCGGGTTCTTCGACGACCTCGTGACCCCGTTCCGTGGCCTCGTGCGCGACGCGAACCTCCGCACCGACTCGTCGCTCGAGAAGCTCGCGAAGCTCACGCCGACCTTCGGGCTGAGGCTCGACAAGCCCGCGACCATGACGGCGGGCAACTCGACCCCGCTCACCGACGGCGCCTCGGCCGTCCTCATCGCGTCCGACGAGTGGGCCGCCGCCCACGACCTGACCCCGCTCGCGGTCGTCGTCGACGCCGAGACCTCAGCCGTCGACTTCGTCCACGGGGTCGACGGGCTGCTCACCGCGCCGGTCTTCGCCGTCCCTCGCCTGCTGGCCCGCAACGGCTTGACGCTCGACGACTTCGACTACGTCGAGATCCACGAGGCGTTCGCCTCGACCGTCCTCGTGTCGCTCGCCGCCTGGGAGTCCGAAGAGTTCTGCCGCACCCGGCTCGGTCTCGACGGCGCGCTCGGCACCATCGACCGCGCAAGGCTCAACGTGCACGGCAGCTCACTCGCGGCCGGGCACCCGTTCGCCGCGACGGGCGGACGCATCGTTGCGACGATCTCCAAGGAGCTCGCGCGGCGCAAAGCGGCCAACGGCGACGACCGCCCGGTCCGCGCGCTCATCTCCGTCTGCGCAGCGGGCGGCATCGGCGTCACCGCGATCCTGGAGGCAGCGTGACCGACACCTATCTGAACCTCGTCAACTCGGGGTTCACGAAGAAGATCGCCCAGCAGCTCGGGCTGCCGCGGCCCGCGGTCCTGCGCCGGTTCCGCCCGGGGCAGCCGCTCCTCGACGGTCCGGTGCTCGTGCTGGGCTCTGGCGCGGACGCCGACACCGTGGCGCGCATCCTGTCCGGCACCTCGCGCGCCGCTGCCGGCACCGCAGGGACCGACGGCGTCATCGACCCGGCGTCGACCATCCCCGGCTGGGACCTCGACGTCCGCCGCGACCCCGCCGCGGGTGACCGGTACGCCGGCGTCGTGCTCGTGCTCACCGAGGTCGCCCACCCCGACGACCTCGCGGAGCCCGTCCTCGCGCTCGGCTCGGTCCTCAAGGCACTCCCTGCGCACGCGCGCATCGTGACGATCTCGCGGCCCGCGACGGCCGACGAGGGCCCCGCGACCGCTGCCGCCCGGCAGGGCGTCGACAGCATCCTGCGGTCGGTCGCCAAGGAGCTGCGCGCCGGCGCGACGGGCAACGGCGTCGTCGTGGCCGACGGTGTCCCGGTCACCGCTCCGAGCGTGCTCGGCGGGCTGCGGTTCTTCCTCTCGACGCGCTCGGCATTCGTCGACGGCCAGCTCCTCGACGTCGACACCGACGGTGGGGCGCTCCCCCTCGACTGGGAGCGCCCGCTCGACGGCCGGGTCGCGGTGGTGACCGGCGCAGCCCGCGGCATCGGCGCGGCCATCGCGGCGACCCTCGCGCGAGACGGCGCGACGGTCGTCACCGTCGACGTCCCCGCCGCGGGCGAACAGCTCGCGGCCGTCGCCAACCGTGTCCGCGGGACGGCCCTGCAGCTCGACGTCACCGCGCCCGACGCGGGGACACGCATCCTCGAGCACGCCCTGGCTCGACACGGGCGGCTCGACATCGTCGTGCACAACGCGGGGATCGTGCGCGACAAGCTGCTCGCGAACATGACGCCCGACCGGTGGGGCTCGATCATCGCGGTGAACATCGCCGCGCAGCTGCGAATCAACGAGCAGCTGCTCACGTCGGGCGACTTCACGAACGAGCCCCGGATCGTGGCCCTGGCCTCGACCTCAGGCATCGCGGGCAACCGCGGGCAGACCAACTACGCGGCCTCCAAGGGCGGCGTGATCGGCATGGTCCGCGCGACCGCTCCGCTGCTCACGGCGTTCGGTGGGACGGCCAATGCGGTCGCACCGGGGTTCATCGAGACCGACATGACCGCGAAGATCCCGCCCGTGACACGCCAGGTCGCGCGCCGGCTCAACTCGCTCCAGCAGGGCGGGCAGCCGATCGACGTCGCCGAGACGGTCGCCTTCCTCGCGTCGCCGCAGGCCGGCGGCATAGTCGGGCACGTGCTGCGCGTCTGCGGGCAGAACCTGGTCGGTCAGTGACCTCCGCCCCCGCGGCGGCGGACCGCGCGCTCGTCGAGGTCGTCCTGCCCCGCGTCCCCGGGCTCGGCGCGCTCTACGCGCGCGGGTTCGCGGCATCCGCCCGGCTCGCGGCTGCGGGTCGGGCGGGGCGCGCACCGCGCACGCTGCCCGACGTCGCGTACCTCGTCGCGGGCGTCCGCGCGGAGGCCGACGACCTCACGGCGTACCAGCACCTGCTCGGCGAGAGCGCGTCCGACGTGCTGCCTGCCGGGTTCGTGCACGTCCTCGCGTTCCCCGTCGCGATGGCGCTCATGGTGCGGTCCGACTTCCCGCTGCCGCTCGCCGGCATGGTCCACCTGGCCAACCATGTGACGCAGCTGCGGCCCGTCTCGCTCGGCGAGGTGCTCGACATCCGGGCGTTCGCGCAGAACCTCGCGCCGCACCGGCGGGGCACGCAGGTCGAGCTCGTGACCGAGGTGCGGGTCGCTGGGCCTGGCCACGACGTGTCGGCCGGTCCGGTCGCGTGGCGCGGCGTCTCGACGTACCTCGCGAAGGGGGTGCGGCTCGGGTCCGAGCGCGTGGCCGACGACGCGGGCGATCGCACCCCGTTCGTCCCGCCGGTCCCCACGGGACTGTGGCGGCTCGCCGCCGACACCGGCCGTCGGTACGCCGCCGTCTCCGGCGACCGCAACCCGATCCATCTCTCGGCGCTCACCGCGAAGGCCCTCGGCTTCCCGCGGGCGATAGCGCACGGGATGTACACCGCGTCACGCGCGCTCGCCGTCGTCGGGGCTGCGCGCGGCGACGCGTTCACCTGGACCGTCGAGTTCGCCACGCCGGTGCTCCTGCCGGGGACGGTGACCGTGCGGATCGCGCCGGACGAGACGGGCGCGTACGACGTGGCGGGCTGGAACGCGAGCTCGCGGAAGCCGCACCTCACCGGCCGGGTGACGCCGCTGCGGTGAGTCCCTCGTCGGACAGACCCTCGGCAGCGCCCGGGGGTGGCCCGGCGCTCTCGCGGATGACCAGCTGCGGGGTCGCGCGCCAGACACGTGGCGCGGACCCCGTCCGGATCAAGGACTCGAGCTGGGCGAACGCGCGGCGGCCCAGATGGTCGAAGTCCTGGACGACGGTCGTGAGCGACGGCGTCCACATCGCCGCGTAGGGCTGGTCGTCGAAGCCGACGACGCTGACGTCGTCGGGTACCGCGCGGCCGGCCTCGCCGAGCGCGCGCATGAGCCCGATCGCCAGCTCGTCGTTCCCGCACAGCACCGCCGTCACCTCGGGGTCGGCCGCCAGCTGTCTGCCGACGTCGTACCCGGACGCCGGATCGTAGCCCGCGTCCAGCCGCGGGGGAACGGGCGCGCCCGCGGCCACGAGGGCGCGCTGCCAGCCGAGCTCGCGGCCGACTCGGCCCGACATCGGGGGGATCGCGAGGTGATGCACGGTCCGATGGCCGAGCTCCAGCAGGTAGTTGGTCGCTGCGGTCGCCGCCGCCTGGTCGTCGAGGTATGCGCGTGGGTGCCGGTTCGACCGGCGGCGCGCGCTCCCGACCGAGACGGTGGGGATGCTCAGGGGCAGCGCGTCGGACACCGCGATGCCGACCTGGTCGAACTCGAGGACCACCACGCCGGCGACCGACTGGCCGAGGACCTTGTCGATCGCGGCCTGCTGCGCGGCCGGGGCGGCTGACTCCACGACGACGACCACCACGATGTACCCGGCATCGCGGGCGGACGCCTCGACGCCCTTCATCGTCTGGGCGTACCCGTAGCGCGTGGTGTCGATCGCGACGACGGCGATCATCGACCGATGCCCGCTCACGAGCGCGCGGGCCGCGGCGTTCGGTCGGTAGCGCAGCGCCTCGATCGCCGCGTGCACGAGCGCGCGCTTCTCCTCGCTCACCGGGACCGATCCGGTCAGCACACGGGAGACCGTCGGGACCGACACACCGGCGACCCGCGCGACGTCAGCGATGACGGGTCGACGCTCGACCGGGTTGTTCACAGGACGACCCTACTTTCGGTTGTGCGAGGCGCCGGACCACGACGCCCTCGACCCCGACGACCATGGGCCTCCCCGCTGGTCGGGCATGACAGAGCGCAGCTCGGCGGCCGTTGCGCCGTTATGAAACCGCTATCAGTCAGGACGACCGTACCTCTTGCGCTGTCGCCTGATCAACGGTTTCATGGGGCGCGTAGCAACGACGCGCGCACTCCACGGCCTCGCTGGCGAGTTCCGTGCAGCACCGTCCGTCACCCGTCAATGTCGACGCGTATGGATTCCCAGGAGGAGTCGTGTCCAACCAGAACTCCGAGCCGATCTCAGGCTCTGTCCCGTCAGCCTTCATCTCGTCCTTCGCGTCGAGCCCCATGAGCAGGCGAACGATGCTCATGGGCACGATGGGCGCCGCGGCATTCGCCGCGCTCGCCGCGTGCGGGTCGGGTTCCACGTCGAGCTCTACCGGAGGCGCCAGCGCCGCGTCGAAGGCGAGCGGTGTCGTCACCTTCGGCTCGAACCAGTCGGACGCGGTGCCGAAGCAGGCGTACGCCGACATCATCTCGGCCTACCAGGCGCAGAGCAACGGCGTGACCGTCACGACGAACACCGTCGACCACAACTCGTTCCAGGAGAACATCAACAACTACCTCCAGGGCTCGCCGGACGACGTGTTCACGTGGTTCGCCGGGTACCGGATGCGCTTCTTCGCCGAACAAGGCCTCGCCGGTGACATCAGCGACGTGTGGAGCAAGATCTCCGGGGAGTCCGACGCGATGAAGAGCGCGTCCACAGCGACCGACGGCAAGCAGTACTTCGTGCCGTTCACCACGTACCCGTGGGCCGTCTTCTACCGCCCGAGCGTCTTCAAGGCGAAGGGCTACACGGTCCCGAAGACCATGGACGACTTCTACACGCTGTCCACCCAGATCAAGAAGGACGGACTGGTCCCGCTCGCGTTCGCGGACAAGGACGGCTGGCCCGCCATGGGCACCTTCGACCAGATCAACCTGCGCCTCAACGGATACGACTTCCACGTGAGCCTGATGGCCGGCAAGGAGTCCTGGACGGACCAGAAGGTCAAGAACGTCTTCGACGCGTGGCGCAAGCTTCTCGAGGTGTCGCAGCCCGACTCGCTCGGCCGCACCTGGCAGGAGGCCGCGCAGTCGCTGCAGAAGAACGAGTCCGCGACCTACGTCCTCGGCATGTTCGTGGGTCAGCAGTTCACCGCCGGCGCCGACCGCGACGACCTGGACTTCTTCACGTTCCCGGAGATGGACTCGAACGTCGGGACCGGCGCGATCGAAGCGCCGATCGACGGCTTCATGATGTCGAGCAAGCCCAAGAACGCGGCTGGCGCGAAGGACCTTCTCGCGTACCTCTCCACCGCCGCGGCGCAGGAGGTGTACGTCAAGGGCGACCCGACCGTCATCGCCACCAACAGCAAGGCGGATGCCTCGGGGTACACCGTCCTGCAGAAGAAGGCGGTCGACTTCATCGGCAGCGCCAAGAACATCTCGCAGTTCATGGACCGCGACACGCGCCCCGACTTCGCCTCGACGGTCATGATCCCCGCGATCCAGACCTTCATCGGCAACCCGAGCGACGTCGACGGTCTGGTGAACAGCATCGAGAGCCAGAAGAAGTCGATCTTCGCCTCCTGACGTCGCACCGAGACGAGGGCCACCATGTCTGAGAGATCAGTAGAGGTTCCCTCCCCGACCGCACCGCGTCGCGTGGGCAGACCTGGTCTGCCCGCGCGACGCGGGCCGCGCAGGCGGAGGCGCAGCACGGCCGACCGGATCACGATCATCCTGATGGTCGCGATCCCGAGCATCGTGGTGATCGGGTTGATCTGGCTGCCGGCGATCTCGTCGGTGGTGCTCTCGTTCACCAAGTGGAACGGGATCGGGAACCTGACGGCCGACAACTTCATCGGCCTGACGAACTACCAGAACGTCACGACGAACTACCCGCCGTTCTGGCCGGCTATGACCCACAACCTCATCTGGCTCGCGGTCATGTTCCTCGTGGCGACGCCGATGGGGATGTTCCTGGCCGTGCTTCTCGACAAGGAGATCCGCGGGACTCGGGTCTACCAGATGGCCCTGTACATGCCGGTGGTCCTCTCCCTCGCCCTGATCGGCTTCATCTGGCAGCTGATCTTCTCGAAGGACAACGGGCTGCTGAACGCCGTCACCGGGAGCAGCATCGACTGGTTCGGTGACCAGAGGTACAACCTGTGGGCCGCTCTTGTGGCGACCTCCTGGCGCCAGGTCGGCTACATCATGCTGCTCTACCTGGCGGGCCTGAAGGCTGTTGACCAGTCGCTCCGCGAGGCTGCGGCGATCGACGGCTGCTCCGAGTCGAAGGCCTTCTTCCGGGTGATCTTCCCGGTCATGCGGCCCATCAACATCATCATCCTCGTGGTGACGTTCATCGAGTCGCTCCGCGCGTTCGACCTCGTCTGGATCATCAACAAGGGACGCAACGGCCTCGAGCTGATCTCGACCCTCGTGACGCAGAACGTCGTCGGTGAGGCGAGCCGGATCGGCTTCGGCTCGGCCCTCGCGACCGTGATGCTGCTGATCAGCTCGGGCTTCATCGTCATCTACCTGCGCGTCGTCATGAAGGGGGACCGATGAGCCAGGTCGCACTCGACTCGTCGCGGACCGTCGGATCTGCACCGACGATCCGGCGAAAGCCGATCACCCCGGGCCGCCGGCTGCTGCACGTCTTCCTCATCGTGGTCGCGGCAACCTGGTTGTTCCCGATCCTGTGGGCGCTCTACAACAGCTTCCGCGACTACCACTACACCGCGCTGCACGGCTACGCGTCGTTCGGCGGGTTCACCGTGGCGAACTTCACGAACGCGTGGCAGCAGGGTGACTTCACCAAGCACTTCCTGAACTCCGCGATCATCACCGTGCCCGCGGTCCTCCTCACGCTCCTGCTCTCGTCGATGGTGGCGTTCGTGGTGGCCCGGTTCAGCTACCGGTTCAACCTGGCCCTGCTCGGGATGTTCACCGCGGCGAACCTGCTCCCCCCGCAGGCACTGCTCATCCCGATCTTCCGGATGTTCCGCGCAGTCCCGGTTCCGCCGTGGATCAACGACTCGGGCACGCTCCTCAACAGCCTGTGGGGACTGATCGCGATCAACACCGCGTTCCAGACGGGGTTCTGTGCGTTCGTCCTGAGCAACTACATGAAGACGATCCCGATGGAGCTCTACGAGGCCGCCGACGTCGACGGTGCGAGCGTCTTCCGGCAGTGGTGGCAGCTCACGATCCCGCTGTGCCGGCCACCGCTTGCCGCCCTCGCCACCCTCGAGGTCACCTGGATCTACAACGAGTTCTTCTGGGCGACCGTCCTGCTGCAGAGCGGCGACAAGTACCCGATCACGAGCTCGCTCAACAACCTCAAGGGGCAGTTCTTCACCGACTTCAACCTGCTCTCAGCGGGGTCGATCATCGTGGCGCTGCCGACCCTGATCGTATTCTTCCTCCTGCAGAAGCAGTTCGTCTCCGGACTGACCATGGGGTCGACGAAGGGCTGACGTCCGACCGGCATCCTCGGGCGGAGCCACAACCGCCGTACCGTCATCCGTCACCCCGGACAGCTCGGTGACGGACCGTCTCGAAAGCCAGGAGGACCTCCACCGTGTCGGCCGACACCCCCCTCGTCAACCTCCGCGCCGCAGGCGTGGCGCTGGTCCTCGACGTCTCCGGACCGCTCATCCCCCGCGTCCTGCACTGGGGTCGCGACCTCGGCGACGACGTCAGCTCCCTCGCGCACGTCTCCGGGGCTCCGGCCGCGATCAGCACCGCGGACGACCCGGTCCCCTTGACGCTGCTGCCCTCCGAGTCGGACGGCTGGAGCGGGACGCCGGGCCTCGAGGTCGCGCGCGCCGGCACAAGCCACCCGCTCCGCCTCCAGCTGTCCGGACCGGTCGTCACGGACGGTGGACGGGTCACCGTCAGCGCGCACGAGGACGCCGCCGAGCTCGAGGTCGTCATCGTCCTGACGCTCGACGACCACGGCGTGCTCACCGAGCAGGTGACCGTGCGGAACCTCGGGGACGACGCACTCGACATCGTGTCTCTGCAGCACCTGCTGCCGATCCCCGAGCGCGCCGTGCACGGCCTCGACCTCACCGGACGCTGGACCCGCGAGCGCGCACCGCAGCGCTTCGAGGTGCAGCAGGGCACGCACCTCCGGTCGAGCCGGCGGGGGCGATCCGGTCACGACGCGACCCTCCTGATGAGCGCCGGCACGTCCGGGTTCGGGTTCCGGCGTGGCGAGGTCTGGAGCACGCACGTCGCGTGGAGCGGCAACCACACCCACCTGGTCGAGCGGCTGCCCGAGGGTGCGGGCCCGCACGGCAGCGTGCTCGGGGGCGGCGAGCTCCTCGGCGCCGCCGAGGTCCGGCTTGCACCGGGAGAGCAGCACACGTCCCCGCTCGTCCTGTTCGTCCACTCGGCGGACGGCCTGGACGGCATCTCGGCACGACTGCACCGCCGACTTCGGGCGCGGGCCCAGCACCCGTCCTCGCCTCGGCCGGTGGTCCTGAACACGTGGGAGGCCGTGTACTTCGACCACGACCTGGGGCGGTTGCTCGAGCTCGCGGAGACCGCCGCTTCGATCGGCGTGGAGCGGTTCGTGCTCGATGACGGCTGGTTCGGAGGGCGCCGGGACGACTCCGCGGGTCTTGGCGACTGGGTCGTCAGCGACGAGGTCTGGCCCGACGGCCTGCTCCCCCTGGTCGACCGCGTCCATGAGCTGGGCATGCAGGCGGGGCTCTGGGTCGAGCCTGAGATGGTCAACCTCGACTCGGACCTGGCACGCGCGCACCCGGACTGGGTGCTCGGCCCGGCGGACGGGCGCTCGTGGCGCCACCAGCACGTGCTCGACCTGGTCAACCCCGAGGCGTGGGCGCACATCCTCGAGCGCCTGGACGCGATCGTCACCGAGAACCGGATCGACTTCCTCAAGTGGGACCACAACCGGGACCTGCTCGAGGCCGTCAGCGGCGGGCACCCGGCGGTCCACCGGCAGACCGCCGCGGTGTACGCCCTGCTCGACGCGCTGCTCGCCCGGCACCCGGGACTCGAGATCGAGAGCTGCGCGAGCGGCGGCGCCCGGGTCGATCTCGGCATCCTCGAGCGGACCCACCGCGTGTGGACCTCGGACTGCAACGACGCGATCGAGCGGACCGACATCCAGCTCTGGACCACGCTCCTGCTCCCCCCTGAGCTCGTCGGGGCGCACGTCGGCCCACCGGTCGCCCACACGACCCACCGGCACGTCGACCTCGGGATGCGGTGCGCGACCGCCCTGTTCGGTCATGCCGGTCTCGAGTGGGACATCACGACGTGCCCGCCCGTCGAGCTCGACCAGCTGCGCGACTGGATCTCGCTGTACAAGGAGCTCCGGCCGCTCCTGCACAGCGGTGACGTGGTCCGCGCGGACTCCGACGAGCCGGGCGAGCGACTGCACGGCGTCGTGGCCCGGGATGCCGGTGCGGGGGTGTTCGCGTTCGTCCAGCTGGAGACCGGGCGATCGGTCCGCCCGGGGTTGCGCCCGCTCCCGGGACTCGACCCCGCCCGCCGGTACCGGGTGACGCTGCCCGCGGGGATCCCGGCGCCTCAGACCGAGCAGGTGGCCGAGCCCGGGTGGATGGCGACCGCGCGGACGTCCGGCCTGGAGGTGCCCGGCGCCGTCCTCACGCTCGTCGGGCTGTCGATGCCGGTGCTCTCGCCCGGGCAGGCACTCGTCCTGGTGGTGAATGCTGTGCCCTGACCAGCCCTGCTCGCCACGCGTCCCACGGCGGGCACCGGCGAGCCGCTCCGCCCCGTCCACCGCTTGTGACAGCCCAGTCCACGTCGAGGTGACGTCCCATGAGTACACCGCCCCTCCTCCTGACCAGCATGGCGCCCGGCGAGAACCGACGTGCGCCCCGGGCGCATGTGACGTCCGACGCCCCGCGGATCCTGCTGGACGGCACGTGGAGGTTCAGCCTGGCCGCGCGGGCCGACGACCTGACCGACGGCTTCGAGGTGCCCGGTCTCGACGACGAGGACTGGGGGACGATCGAGGTTCCCGGGCACTGGCAGCTCCAGGGGCACGGAAGCCCCGCCTACACCAACGTCCGGTACCCGTTCCCGGTGGACCCGCCGTTCGTCCCGGACGAGAACCCGACAGGCGAGTACCGCCGCACCTTCGAGCTCCCCGGCGACTGGCCCGAGGGCGACGCCGTGCTCCGGTTCCTCGGGGTCGACTCGGCGTTCACGGTCTGGCTCAACGGGGTCGCGCTCGGCTGGTCGACGGGCAGCCGCCTGACCACCGAGTTCGACATCGGGCCGCACCTGAGGGTGGGCGCGAACGTCCTGGCGGTCCGGGTGCACCAGTGGTCACCGGCGAGCTACCTCGAGGACCAGGACATGTGGTGGATGTCCGGGTTGTTCCGCTCCGTGAGCGTGATCTCGCGACCGGCGGGGGCGGTCGACGACGTCTTCGTCCACGCCGACTACGACCACACGACCGGCGCGGGCACGCTGCAGGTCGAGACCGACGTCCCCGCGCTCCTCACGGTCCCGGAGCTCGGCCTCGAGCGGGTGCCGGCCGCTGGGCCGCACGTCGTGCCGGGGGTCGAGCCGTGGTCGGCGGAGCAGCCCCGACTGTACGACGCCACGCTCACCGCAGGCGGCGAGACGATCGCGGTCCGGATCGGCTTCCGCACGGTGGTCGTGACCGACGGGCTCCTCACCGTCAACGGACGGCGGATCCTCATCCGCGGTGTGAACCGACACGAGTGGAGCCCGGACCGCGGTCGTGCCGTCACCGCGCAGGACATGCTCGCGGACGTGAAGCTCATGAAGCAGCACAACATCAACGCGGTGCGGACCAGCCACTACCCGCCGCACCCGGACTTCCTGGAGCTGTGCGACGAGTACGGCCTGTACGTGATCGACGAGTGCGACTACGAGACCCACGGCTTCTTGCTCACGGACTGGATGGGAAACCCGAGCGACGACCTCCGGTGGCGCCCGGCCCTGCTGGACCGCATGCGCCGCACCGTCGAGCGGGACAAGAACCACCCGAGCGTGATCATGTGGTCTCTCGGCAACGAGGCAGGCTCGGGACAGAACCTCCCCGCGATGTCCGTCGTCGCTCACGAGCGCGACCCCGGGCGCCCGGTGCACTACGAGGGCGACTGGGAGTCCGGCTACGTCGACGTGTACAGCCGGATGTACGCGACGCACGACGAGGTGGACGAGATCGGTCGGCACGCCGAGCCCCTCACCGTCGACCCGGAGCTGGACGCCCATCGGCGAGGCCTCCCGTTCATCCTGTGCGAGTACGGGCACGCCATGGGCGCGGGCCCCGGCGGGCTGCTGGAGTACCAGCAGCTCTTCGAGCGGTACCCACGGTGCCAGGGCGGCTTCATCTGGGAGTGGATCGACCACGGGATCCGGAAGCGGACCGAGGACGGCCGCGAGTTCTTCGCCTACGGCGGGGACTTCGGGGAGCCGCTGCACGACGGCAACTTCGTCGCTGACGGCCTGCTGTTCCCCGACCGCACGCCGTCGCCGGGGCTGGTCGAGTACAAGGCGGTGATCGCGCCCGTCCGGATCACAGTCGAGCGCGGTCGGGTCACGGTCGCCAACCTCCAGGACTTCGCCGACACGTCTGCGCTGCGATTCACCTGGGCGCACGAGGTCGAGGGAGTCGCGACGGCGAGCGGTGAGCTCACCGTTCCTCCGGTTCCCGCGCACGGCACCGTCACCGTCGCGCTCCCGACGCCTGCTGCCGTCGCCGCCGAGTCGTGGCTGACCGTGCGGGCCGTCCTCGCACAGGCCGCGACCTGGGCTCCTGCCGGGCACGAGATCGCCGTCGGTCAGTACCAGGTCGGTACAGGTCCGGCGTGGTCGGTGACCGGCGGCCCCCTGAGCCGCGATCTGTTCGACCAGCACACCGGGCTGCTGACCCGCCTGGGTGGTCTGCCGGTCGACGGCCCACGTCTGGACCTGTGGCGCGCCCCGACGGACAACGACCTCGGGATGGCCGGGACGCCTGTCGCACCGCGGTGGCGCGAGCTCGGGCTGGACCGCGTCATGCACCGGGTCGTCGAGCAGCGCTGGGACGCGGACGGGTTCACTCTGCGCACGCGCGTGGCCCCCGCCGCCACCGATCTCGGCATGCTGACCACCTACCGGTGGACCGCGGACGGCGACGCGCTCGTCCTGACCGTGGAGGTGGTGCCCGAGGGCCCATGGACCGATCCGATCCCCCGCCTGGGGCTCCGCATGGCGTTGCCCGCCGAGATCGGGGAGGTCGAGTGGTTCGGCGGCGGACCCGGCGAGGCCTACGCGGACAGTGCGCGATCGGCCGTCGTGGGCCGGTACCGCAGCAGCGTCGACGACCTGCAAACCCCGTACCTCCGCCCGCAGGAGAACGGGAACCGGACAGGGGTCAGATGGGCCGAGCTCCGCGGCAGCACTGGCGGTGTACGCGTCGAGGGCAAGCCCACCCTCGAGCTCACGGTCCGCAGGTGGACGAGCGAGGATCTCGATGCCGCCGCGCACACGATCGACCTCGTGCCGCAGGACCGGGTCTTCGTCAATCTCGACCTGGCGCAGACCGGTCTGGGGAGCGCCTCGTGCGGACCGGGCGTCCTGCCTCAGTACGAGCTGTACGCCTCCCCGGCGACCTGGACCGTCCGGCTCGTCCCGATCGGCGCCCGGGACCGTGCATGACCGGTGCGCACCGTCGAACGGCTCCGCACGGGTGCGTCATGGCGGGACATCCCCGAACGGTTCGGGAGGCCTGCAAGACCCACCTTGCCGCTGACGGGAAGGGACGCCCCCTGGGTTCGTCCTGACCGCGGGGCACGCCGCCGACACGACGTTCTTCGAGGCCGTGCTGGAGACCACCGCTTGACGCCACCCAAGTCGCTCGCGAGACCGGCACGTGGCGACCGCTCCGCGCTCCCGCTCGACGAGCGTGAGGCCGCACGGCGCGTCCGCTGACTCGGACTGACCGACCGTGAATCTGCGCTACGGGCAGCGCGCTCGCAGCAACCCTGAAACCGGAGTAGACACAGGTATGGGTACTCGGCCGCGCATCAGGATCGTCGGGCTTCTGGTCGTGGTTTGGCTGGTGATCGGCGCGGTGGCGGCGGGCCAGCGAGGCTACTTCGGCGGGTCACCGCAGAACTGCGCGGGGGCGGCGACGATTGCCGTCACGATCCTGGCCGGGCCGCTGAACTATGTGGGGGTCAACCCCAAGATCACGTGCGACTTGCCGCAACCCTCGAGCTGAGCTGGGACGGCCCCCGGTCCTGTTCGCGAGCATCGGTGCCCTGGCGATCGACAGTGGCACAAGCCTGCCGCATCGGCCGCGGTTCGGGTGCGCCTCGACGGAGCCGGACGAGCGCATGTGCCGGCGTCGACCTGCGTCCGCGCGTCGCGTGCGAGGCTGGTGCGATGGTGCACCTGGAGCCGTTCGACGGCCGCCTCGAACCCGACGGTGACTACGAGGGACTCGCGTTCGACCACCTCGACTTCGCCGGTCAGGACGCCGAGCACGCCCGGTTCATGGACTGCGCGCTCACGGGGTGCAACCTCGACGGCGCGAACCTCGACCACGTCCAGCTCCTCGACACGACGCTCACCGAGGTCCATGCGGGCGCGCTCGACATGCCCGACGCGACGTGGCGGGACGTCACGCTGTCCGACTGCCGGCTCGGCGCGGTCACGGGGTACAGCGGCATCCTCACGCGTGTGACGATCCGCGGCGGCAAGATCGACTACCTCAACCTGCGCGGCGCCCGGCTGACGGATGTGCGGCTCGAGGGGTGCGTCCTCGGCGACCTGGACCTCGGAGACGCCCGGGTCACCCGGCTCGTCATCACCGACTGCCGCATCGGGCGCCTCGACCTCACGCACGCCACGCTCGCTGACGTCGACCTGCGCGGAGCTGATCTCTCGGGGCTCGACGGGGTGGCCGGGCTCGCGGGCGCGACGATCAGCAGCGAGCAGCTCATCGACCTCGCGGGCGCGCTGGCCGCCCAGCTGCGGATCACCGTCGCCTGACCCCCGGGTCGGTGCCTGCGTGCTACCTGATGCGGACCGCGCGCCGGGACGGGCGCAGTCGCTGGGCTACGAGTGCGGTGAGCCCCAGCCCTACGACCCCGAGCCCGTAGACGACGGCGGTCAGTCGCAGGCCCGCGGAGGCGCTGGCGACGCCCGCGAGCACGGCGGGCAGGCTGAAGGCCAGGTACGAGATGGTGTACGCCACGGCGAACAGTGCACCCCGCTCCGCCGGGGCCGCCAGCCGCGCGAGGGTCCCGAAGGTTGCCAGGGCCGACGCGCCGAATCCGACCCCCGCAACCACCGTGCCTGCCGCGGACAGCGCTACGGCGTGGGTCAGCACGCCGCCCAGGGTGACGGCCGTACCGGCGGTCAGCAGGGTGGCGCCGGTGTCGAGGACCCGGTCGGTCGGCCAGGCGCGCAGGAGGAACGCGGTCACCGCACCGGTCCCGCACAGCAGCGTGACGACGAGGCCGCCGACCAGGTGGCTGCCCAGGCCGAACAGCCCGACGGCGACCGAGGGGCCGAGGGAGAGGTAGAGCCCGCCGAGCGCCCAGCTGGCCACCATGATCGGGACGATCGCGGAGACGTCGGCGCGCAGACCGACGGGCACGCCGAGCCGGGGCGTGAGCGAGGCCCGGCCTCCGGGGCGGCGCGCGGACGTCTCGGGCATGCGCGCGACCACGATGCCCGCGAGCGCCATCGCACCGAGGAGCAACGCGAACACGAGGTGCGTCGGGGCGGGGGCGAACTGCACGAGAGCGCCGCAGCCGAGCGCTCCGAGGGCCAGACCGCTGATGGGCGCCACCCCGTTGACTAGGCCTGCTCGGCCGGGCGCGTGCGCCGGGTTGAGGTCGACCAGCGTGGCCGCGAGCGTCGTCGTCGCAGCGCCCGTCGCGACGCCCTGCACGACGCGCGCGGCGAGCAGCACGGTCACGTCACCGGCGGTCAGGAACAGGACGAGCGCCACCGTCTCGAGCGCGATCGCCGCGGCCAGCACGGGTCGCCGGCCGATGTGATCGGACAGCGCCCCGATGACCAGCAGCGAGGCCAGCAGCCCGAGGACGTACGCGGCGAACACGACGGTCAGCGTCGCCGCCGAGAAGCCCCACTCGCGCTGGTAGACGACGTAGAGCGGCGACGGCGCGCTCGAGGCGGCCATGAACAGCACGAGGATCGCGGCGATGGCCGCAAAGGCGAACGGGTGCGACAGGCGACCGGCGCGAGCAGTCGGACGGAGCACGGCGACCGCGACGGGCACAGCGGGAGTCTCGGACATCATGCTCCTCTGAAGCAGCGATCAATGCGTTAGTGGGGAGCATAACCTAGACGCAATGATCGATGCGATACTGGTCGGGTGTCCACGACTCCTCCCCACACGCGTCCGGGTGGCCGCTCCACGCGCGTGCGTGCCGCCGTGCACCGCGCTGTCGGGGAGCTCGTCGCCGAGAGCCCGTCCGAGGACCTGACGATGCCGACCATCGCCGCGCGCGCGGGCGTCCACCCGACGACGGTCTACCGCCGCTGGGTGTCGCTCGCGGACCTGCTCGCCGAGGTCGCAACCAGCCGGTTCTCCGGCGACATCGTGGTGCCGGACACCGGCACGCTCCAGGGAGACCTCGAGCGCTGGACGGCCGACGTCGCTGTCGACCTGGCCGACCCCGACGTGCTCGCCCTCATGCGTGCCACGGTCGGCGCCGGGCCGGCGGGCGGCAGCGCCTGCAGCGCGGACCGGCAGGCGCAGCTCGCGGCGATCCTGGAGCGCGAGCGGTCGCGGGGCGGCGAGCCACCCGACGTCGAGCAGGCCGCCGACGCGCTGCTCGGTCCGCTGTACTACCGCGCCATCTTCGCCGGCCGACCGGCCGATCCTGACTGGGCGCGCGGACTGGTCGAAGCGCTCCTGCGCTGACGACCTCGCCCTCGGGCTGAGCGCGAAGACCGGGACGCGGTCGGCGTGCCCCCATACTGGCCGTCGACTCACGACGAGGGGCGCGGACATGTCGACGACTTCTGGGCACGACGACGACGCGAGCGGGCACGCGGCTGGGTGGCGCCCCGACCCGTCGACCGGCAAGCCGGTGTGGTCGAGCGGCCGGCAACCGGGTGCGACTCCGCCGTCGGCCACGGCTCCCGTCATCAAGAACCTCGTCGCGACCGTCGGCCTGGCCCTCGGGATCGTCGGCCTCGGCCTGGCGTTCGTCCTCGGGCCGTGGGTGGCACTCGCCGCGATCGCGTGCTCGGCTGCCGCGTTGCCGCGGGCGTCGACGCTCGCCTCGCACGGGTACGCGCCCGTCGGCCGGATCCAGGCGATCGCGGGCGTGCTGCTGGGAATCGGTGGCGTCGTCGTCGCGATGGTCATCGGCACCTGACGCCCGGCGCTCAGTCCGTCGAGGACCGGGGCCAGCGGCGCAGCCGCCACCACCGCAGCGCGACCCCGGCGGCGAACACCACGAGCCCGGTCGCGACGGCACCGATCGGCAGCGTCGCAACGAGCACCACGCACCCCACGAGCCCGGTCCAGGCCAGCGCCCGCGGGTACCGCCGCTGCTCGGGCGGCTGCGTCAGCGCCGAGGCGTTCGCGACCGCGTAGTACAGCAGCACCCCGAACGACGAGAACGCGATAGCCCCGCGCAGGTCCGTCACCAGGACGAGCGCCGACACCACGACCGCCACGGCGACCTCGGCCCGGTGCGGGACGCGGTAGCGCGGGTGCACCGCGTCGAGCCAGCGCGGCAGGTCACCCTCGCGGGCCATCGCGAGCGTCGTGCGCCCGATGCCCGCGACGAGCGCGAGCAGCGCCCCGAGCGCCGCGGCAGCAGCCCCGACGCGCACGACGGGTCCGACCCATCCGGCTCCCGACCGGGCGGCCGCGGCGGCGAGCGGGGTCGAGCTGGCGGCGACCCCGTCGGGCCCGAGGACCGCGAGGACCGTGACCGCCACGACCCCGTAGACGACGACCGTGATCCCGAGGGCGAGGACGATCGCTCGTGGGATCGTCCTCGCCGGGTCGCGCACCTCCTCACCGAGCGTCGCGAGGCGTGCGTACCCGGCGAACGCGAAGAACAGCAGGCCCGCGGCCTGGAGGATCGCGTACGGCCCGGCGTGCAGGACTCCCCCTACCCCGATGCGGCCGACGTCGGCGCCCCCGCCCGCCGCGCTCACGCCGACGAGGACCGCGAGCGCCGCGAGCACGACGACGACCAGGACGACCGTCAGCCGCGCCGTCCGCGTGATCCCGCGGTAGTTCACGGCCGCGAGCCCGACGACGGCCGCCACGGCGAACGGGCGCTGCCATCCGATCGGCGCGACGTACGCGGCGAACGTCAGCGCCATCGCCGCGCAGGACGCCAGCTTGCCGACGACGAAGCCCCAGCCGGCCAGATACCCCCACCACGGCCCGAGCTGCTCGCGCCCGTACACGTACGTGCCGCCCGACGTCGGGTACACGGCCGCGAGCTGCGCCGAGGACGTCGCGTTGGCGACGGCGACCAGGCCGGCGATCGCGAGACCGACGAGCAGGCCGCTGCCGGCCGCCCGGGCCGCGGGACCGAACGCCGCGAACACCCCCGCGCCCATCATCGAGCCGAGGCCGATCATCACGGCCGAGCCGGTGCCGAGCCTCCGTGCGAGCTGGTTCGTCACGACTGCGACGCTAGCGCGCCGTACTCACTCCACGGCCGGGCCGCACGCCGCCGCGGTCGCCGCGAGCCCGTCGAGACCGTGCACGGGGATCAGCGGCCGGGTGTCGTCGGCGACGACCCAGCAGCCGTCCTCGACGACGTACCGGGCACGCGGCCCGCTCGCGAGGTAGTCGGTGAGCGCGGTCAGCAGCCGGTCGACCGCCTCGCTGGGCGTGCCGACGCCGACCGACGCGCGGATCGCTCCGCCGGGTGCCCCGAGCCGGACGAGCAGCGGGTGCGCGCAGAACCGGCCGTCGCGCACGCCGATGCCGTGCTCCGCGGCGAGGTAGGCGGCCACGAGGCCTGGGTCATGGCCCTCCACCGTGAACGTGACCACACCGACGGGTTCGATCGAGTCGGGCCAGATGCGCAGGACCTCGACCCCGGCGATCGCGCCGAGGCCGGACACGAGCCGGGTCCGGAGCGCGAGCTCGTGCGCCGCGAGCGCGCCGTCGGGCAGCGCGGCAAGGACCTCGCAGGCCTCGGCGAGCGCGATCGCACCGATGACGTTCGGGGACCCGGCTTCGTGCCGGGCCGGAGCCGGCTGCCACAGTGTCCGGTCGGCCCGCACGTCACGCACCGCGCCTCCCCCTGCGAGGTACGGCGCACCGTCGTCCAGCCAGTCTCGGCGGCCCACGAGGGCGCCTGCACCGAACGGCGCGTAGGTCTTGTGGCCGGAGAAGGCGACGTAGTCCGCACCGGTCACGGTGAGCGAGAAGCCGCGATGAGGGACGAGCTGCGCGCCGTCGACGACGACCCGCGCCCCTGCAGTGTGCGCGAGTGCGACGACATCCGCGACCGGCAGGGCCTCGCCGGTGACGTTGGACGCGCCGGTCACCGCGACGAGCGCGTAGGCGGTGGACCCGAGCTCGGCAGCGAGGGCGGCGAGGGTCGCGGCGACGGTCGACTCGATGGGCAGGACGGTCGACGCGCGGCGCGTGCCCAGCCCCCACGGCAGCAGGTTCGCGTGGTGCTCGAGGTCGAGCACGAGCACGCGCCCGGGCGTGCCGTCGGGTCCCGCCGGGACGACGTTCGCGAGGAGGTTGAGCGCGTCGGTCGTGTTGCGCGTGATGATCGCGACGTCGTCGGACCGGGCGCCCACGAACTGCGCGATGGTCTGGCGCGACGCCTCGTACAGCGCCGTCGACACCTGGGACAGGTAGCCGGCGCCGCGGTGCACCGAGGCGTAGAGCGGCAGGACCTCGGTCACGCGGGCCGCGACCGCCTCGAGGGCCGGCGCGCTCGCTGCGTAGTCGAGGTTCGCGTAGGTCCGTGAGGTGCCGTCGAGGAGGGGCACCTGCGTGGCCGAGCCGACGACGGGCAGCAGCGGGAGCTGGGTGGACGGGGTCGCGCAGACGGCGCGCTCGGTGGTGACAGACATGGCACTCCTCGGCAGATCTGTGGGGAGCCGACGTGCGAGCACCCCGCGCTTGCTGTCCACCGAACGGCGGACGGCCAGGTCGTCACCCGGGGCACCCCACCGCGGAGGAGGGTTGCCGGCCAGCAAGCCGGGGCATTCTGCTGGCACTCGTGACCTTCGACGAGGATCGCCGCTCGCCCACGGCAGTGTCAACGAAGGAGCGTGATGTCTCGGATCGCGGACACGACGTCCGAGGACTGGACCGCGCCGCGCGACGGGCCTACGATCGCGGACACCATCCAGAGCGGCTGAGAGATCTGGCTCGACGACGCCGCAGCAACCCGCGAGCATGGACAGTGCTCGGCCGTGGGTGCTACCGCCAGGACCGATGGAGGCGTGATGAGCACGACACCTGACCCCACAAGCGACGACGACACGCAGGTGGCGCCACAGCTGCGACTGCGCTACCGGCTGCTGACGGGCCCCGACGACAGGTCGTTCTGCGAGCGTGTGAGCGCCGCGCTCGACGACGGCTACGTCCTGCACGGCGGCCCGACGCTCACGTTCGACGGCGACCGCGTGATCGCCGGGCAGGCCGTCGTCCTGCCCACCCACCCGACCCCTGAGACGAGGCTCGCATGAGCACCAGCTACGCAAGCGACCTGACCCCCCAGCAGGCCTGGGACCTCCTCGCGGCCGACGAGCGCGCGGTGCTCGTCGACGTCCGGACCGACGCCGAGTGGCGCTACGTGGGCGTCCCCGACACGTCGTCCCTCGGGCGACGCGCCGCGCTGATCGAGTGGTCGACCTACCCGAGCGGCCAGCCCAACCCCAACTTCCTGGCATCGCTCGCGGCCGCCGGGCTCACACCCGGCGACGCGCGGCCCGTTGTCTTCCTGTGCCGCTCGGGCGTCCGCTCGGTCGCCGCGGCCACGGCTGCGACCGCCGCGGGCTACGGTCCCGCGTACAACGTGCTCGACGGGTTCGAGGGCAACGTCGGGCCCGACGGCCACCGTGGGGCGCAGGGCTGGCGCGCCGCCGGCCTGCCCTGGACGCAGCCGTGAGCGCCGGCGGCGCGCGTCGCACCCCCGGTCCGGGCGACTGGGACGCCCGCCGCTCCCCTCGCGAGTCCCTGCGCCCCGACACGCTCGCGGTTCGCGGCGGGCTCGTGCGCAGCGAGTTCGGCGAGATGTCCGAGGCGCTCTTCCTCACGCAGGGGTACGCCTACCCGACAGCCGGCGAGGCCGAGGCGGCCTTCGGAGGTGAGGTCGACCGCTTCCTGTACTCGCGCTACGGCAACCCGACGGTCTCGACGTTCGAGGAGCGGCTGCGCCTGATCGAGGGCGCCGAGGCCGCCTACGCCACGGCGAGCGGCATGTCGGCGGTCTTCACGGCGCTCGCGGCGCTCGTGCGCTCCGGGTCGCGGATCGTCGCGTCGCGCGCGCTGTTCGGCTCGACCGTCGTGATCTTCGACGAGATCCTCGCGAAGTGGGGCGTGCGGACCGACTACGTCGACGGCCACGTGCCCGAGCAGTGGCAGGCGGCGCTCGCCACCCCGGCGGACGTCGTGTTCTTCGAGACGCCGTCCAACCCGATGCAGGACCTGGTCGACATCGCGGCCGTCAGCACGCTCGCGCACGCCGCCGGAGCCGTCGTCGTCGTCGACAACGTGTTCGCCACGCCCGTGCTCTCCCGGCCGCTCGAGCACGGCGCGGACGTCATCGTGTACTCCGCGACCAAGCACATCGACGGCCAGGGCCGCGTGCTGGGCGGAGCGATCCTCGGGACCGACGAGTTCATCCACGGGTCGGTCCAGACGTTCATCCGGAACACCGGACCGTCCTTGAGCCCGTTCAACGCCTGGGTCCTGCTCAAGGGTCTCGAGACCATGTCATTGCGCGTGCGGCACCAGACGGCGTCCGCCCTGCACCTCGCGACGTGGCTCGAGCAGCACCCCGCGATCGCCACGGTCCGCTACCCGTACCTGAGCTCGCACCCGCAGCACGAGCTCGCACTGCGCCAGCAGGCCGGCGGCGGAACGGTCGTCACCGTCGCCCTCGCCGTGCCCGACGACGCGTCCGCCGACGACGCGAAGAAGGCCACCTTCGGCTTCCTCGACGCACTGCGTGTCATCGACATCTCGAACAACCTCGGCGACGCGAAGTCGATCGTCACGCACCCCGCGACGACCACGCACCGCAAGCTCGGGCCCGCGGGGCGCGCGGCGGTCGGCATCGGCGAGGCAACCGTACGGCTGTCGGTCGGCCTCGAGGACCCCGCGGACCTGGTCGACGACCTGTCCCGCGCGCTCGAGGGTCTCGGGACGGGCAACCGCACCGCGTAGGTCACCAGACCGCGTAGGCCGACCGGATGACTTCGGGCGGCGCTCGGACCCCCCACTGGCGCACAGGGACCGCGGCTGACATGGTGAGCCCACGAGAGCTGGTCGCGGAGGCCGGTCCGGACGCAGCGTCGCGCCGGACCGTCGGGTCACTCATGCGTGGGCGCCGCCGACCGATCAGGGACTCGACAGCTGAAGTCGTCCTGAACGCGAACGTGGGTCCATGACCGGAAGCCGGGTGTCGATGACGCACCGCGTGAGAGGCACACGCCCTCGGGCGCGGGTCGTCGCGGTCGCGAGCGCCGGACTCGCAGGCGTCATCGCGCTGGTCGGGGTGTTCGGCCTCTGGTCGTCACGCGAGCTCGAGTCGGGAGCCAACCGCGCTCTCGCGGCGATCCGCTTGTCGGACGCCTACAGCCGTGCCGCGACCGCCATCGCGGCCGAGGAGTCGTTCGAACGCAAGTACCGCCTCGAACCGGGCCAGGACGTCCACGCGCGGCTCGACGCCGCATCGGCCCAGCTCGTCGCGGCGCTCGCCGAGGTGGACCAGCGAGGCGACGCCGACGACAAGGCGCGCGTGCGGGTCGTGCGGGTCGCCCACACCACCTATCTCCTGTGGATGGACCGCCTGTTCGCCGCGGTCGAGACGGGCGACCTCGCCACTGTGCTGCTCATCGACGGATCCAAGATGGAGCCGGCGTTCGAGACGATGGCCACGACGGTCTCCGGTGCGGCCGCGCAGAGGGAGCGAGCCGCAGTCGACCAGCTCGCCGAGCTCAACCGGCTGGAGAGCATCACGCGCTGGATGGCACCCGCCGTCCTGCTCGTCGGCCTGGTCGTCGCCGCCGGGCTGCTGTCGGTCATCCGGTCGCACCGCCGGATGCTCGACACCGAGCGGGCACGCGCCGTCGACGACGCGCTGCACGACGCGCTCACCGGCCTGCCGAACCGGACGCTGCTGACCCAGCGCCTCGAGCAGGCACTGAGCTCCGACGCCGAGGCCGCCCCGCAGACCGCGACCTCCCTGCTCCTCATCGACCTCGACCGGTTCAAGGAGATCAACGACACGTTCGGGCACGGCTACGGCGACCAGCTGCTCTGCCAGCTCGGGCACCGGCTGACCGGCGTCGTGGGCGAGCGCGCGACGGTGGCCCGCCTCGGGGGTGACGAGTTCGCCATCCTCCTGCCCGACATCGCGACCGTCGCCGCGGCGACCCGCGCGGCACGGCGGGTGCTGGCGGCGCTCAGGGCACCGTTCCGCGTCGAGGGAGTCGACCTCGACGTGGACGCCAGCATCGGCGTCGTCGTCTCGGGCCAGCACGGACGCGACAGCACGACGCTGCTGCAGCGCGCGGACGTCGCGATGTACGTCGCGAAGACCGAGCAGATCGGGGTGGCGGCGTACGACCCGACCGGCGACGAGCACTGCCCGACGCGGCTCGCGCTGCTCGGTGAGCTCCGCCGGGCGATCGACCACGAGGAGCTCGTGCTGCACTACCAGCCCAAGGTGCGGATCAGGGACGGCGCGCTCGTCGGCGCGGAGGCCCTCGTCCGGTGGCAGCACCCCGAACGCGGGCTCATCCTGCCGGGCGAGTTCATCCCGCTCGCCGAGCACACCAGCCTCGTCTCTCCGCTCATGTACGTGGTCCTCGACACCGCGCTCGCCCAGGTGTGCGCCTGGTCGAACGCCGGCCGCCGGACGCCCGTCTCGGTCAACCTCTCGGCCCGGAACCTGCTGGACCCCGACCTCGCCACGCACGTCGCGGACCTCCTCGCCATCCACAAGGTCGAGCCGGAGCTCCTTCAGCTCGAGGTGACCGAGACGGCGATCATGATCGAGCCCGTGCGGGCCGAGCGGGTCCTGCGCGAGCTCGCGGTGCTGGGCATCCGGATCTCGCTCGACGACTTCGGTGCGGGGTACACGAGCCTCAGTCAGCTGCGGACCCTGCCGATCTCCGAGCTGAAGATCGACCTGTCGCTGGTCATCCCCATGACCCGGGAGCCGGGCGCCGCACTGATCGTGCGGAGCGTCGTCGACCTTGGACGCAGCCTCGGCCTGACGCTCGTGGCGGAGGGCGTGGAGGACGCAACGACTCTCGACGCCCTCGCCCGCATGGGGTGCGACGAGGCGCAGGGGTACCACTTCTCACCGGCGCTCGCGGCCGACGCCTTCGAGTCGTGGTGCGTCAGCCGGCCGCGCAGCCTCCCGCTGGACGTCACCTAGCCCCGGTCCCTGGCCGACGCCTCAGGCCGCGGTTCGTGCGTCGACGACGAGGAGCCGTAGCCTCTCGACATCGGCGCTCCCGGCGAGCACGACGAGCACCACCTCATCGGCCCCGACCCGTCCGCCGAGCGTCATCGCGGCGTCGACGACTCCCGAGGGCGCAGCGACGACCCGCGTCGCCGACGGCGTCCACGCGATCCCGGCCAGCGCGTCGAGGTGGTCGAGCAGGGCGCGCTTGCGGCGGGCCGTGGCGTCGTCGTCGGCCACCACCACCTCGATGTCGAGGACGATCCGGACGCTCGAGCGATCACGTCCGACGGCGGCGATCTCCTCCTCGACGGCCACGACGAGACGGCGCATCGTCGCGATCGACGGGACCCGCGCCGAGAAGCCGAGCCGCACGACGTCGGCCCGCGCGGCGCCGAGCGCGAGGCCCGCCTCGGACTCCGGTCGGAACTGCAGCGGCTCGGAGCCGTCCGGCTGAGGGGAGGGGACGGCGACGGCGACGGAGACGGCTGTGCGGGCTGCGGGTCGGGGGCGGCTGGCGACGGCGCGAGCTGCGGCGGGGACGGGGCTGGGGGCTGCTGCGGGGGCTGCGGTGACCGTGCGGGGACGGTCGAGGATGAGCTGAGACATGGGTCGCGTCCTGGGGTCTGCCGAGCAGGTGCGCAGCGGGGGCCGGTCGGCCGCGGGCGCGCGGGGTTGTCAGGTCAGCGACAACACGTCTGCAGCAGGAGCACGCGCCGATAGTAGCCGGTCACGTCGCCGCCGCCCAGAGCCCGTCCAGAACGTCGCGCACCCGCTTGCTACGGTCGTCGCGTGGCCGCGACCGACGACGAGGCGCTCGAGCAGGTGTGCCCCACTACCGCACGTACGTCGGGCGCCTGGGTCGTGAGCGAGGCTGGCCGCCCCCCACGCGGGCGTCGTTCGAGGAGGCCGCCGGGCCCGACGGCGCGCTGTACGTCGGCTCCCCGACGACCGTCGCCACGAAGATCCTGCGCTCCACCCGCTGGGCCCGACCGGCTCAGAGGTCCTTCGCGAAGCACATCGCGATCGGGTCGCCGACGTACGGCGCGAAGGGCGGGATCGGCCGGTACCCGACCGACAGGTACAGCGTCATGGCCTCCGGCTGACGCCGCCCGGTGTGCAGGACGAGCCGGTTCAGCCCGCGAGCGCGCGCCTCGACCTCGATCTCCGCGAGCAGCGTCCTGGCCAGCCCGAGCCCGCGCGCAGCCCCCCGCACGAACACCTTCTTGAGCTCGCCCGCGTGGTCGCCGACGCCCGGCCCGGCCGTCCGCAGCGCCACGCAGGCGACCGGCTCCCCGTCGACGTCCGCGATGAGGGTGGTGAGCCCTCCGGCGCCCTCGGCGGCGTCGTTCACCTCGTAGCCACCCATCCGCTCGATCGCCCGTCCGAGCTCGGGGTACCGGGGCAGGTTCTCCTCGTCGAACATCGCACGACGCAGCCGGACGGCGTCGGGGTCGTCCCAGCCGACGGCGCGCAGCGTGACGGCATGGCGGACGTGCGCGGCGTCGTCGTCGGGCACGTCGTCGTCCTTGTCGGAACGGGCCGAGCCCGGAGCAGCCGCACCCCGGGACGAGCGCCGCGGCGCCGCATGCAGGTCCTTCGCGAAGCACCGGGACTCGGCGGCGTCCTCGTACTCCCCGAAGTTCTCGATCGAGTGGTAGCCCGACGTCAGGTACAGGCCGATGGCCCCGGACTGCAGGACGCCGGTCTCGAGGATGAGCCGACCGAACCCGAGCGCGCGCGCCCGCTCCTCGAGGTCCGTCAGGACGACCCGCGACAGCCCGCGCCCGCGGTACCCCGGCACCACATACATCCGCTTGAGCTCACCGACGCCCGCGCCCATCGTGTCGCTCACGTCGCGCAGCGCCCCGCACGCGGCGGGGACCCCGTCCCCACGGACCAGCACCATCGCGACGATCGACTCGCCGGTCATGGTGTGCCCGATGTCGTCGTCGCCGTACAGCTCGCGGAGCTCGGCCTGCTGCGCGACCCGGAGCCGCGTCGCGTCGGGGTCGTCCCAGTCGACGAGGTCGATCGAGACCTCGGGCTCGCGGTCGCTCTGTGCGCTCATCCGACCAGTGCGTGCAGCACGGACGTGAAGACCCGCAGCCCGTCCGTCCCGGTACGCGGGCCCTTGGCGCCGTCAGGCCCGAAGCCCACCTCGACCGCGTGCTCGGGGTGCGGCATGAGGCCGACGACGTTGCCCGCGGCGTTCGTGATGCCCGCGATGCCCCGGCGCGACCCGTTGGGGTTCACGTCGACGTACCGGAAGACGACGCGGCCCTCACCCTCGAGCTCGTCGAGCGTGTGCTCGTCGGCGACGTACTGGCCGTCCTGGTTCTTGAGCGGCACGGTGATGCGCTCGCCGCGCGCGTAGTCGCGCGTCCAGGCCGTGTCGATGTTCTCGATGCTCAGCACCTGCTCGCGGCACACGAACCGCAGGTGGTCGTTCTTGATCATCGACCCCGGCAGCAGGTGCGCCTCGGTGAGGACCTGGAAGCCGTTGCAGATGCCCAGCACGGGCAGCCCGCCGTTCGCGGCGTCGACGATCGAGCCCATGACGGGCGCGAACCGGCTGATGGCACCCGCGCGCAGGTAGTCGCCGTAGGAGAACCCGCCCGGCAGGACGACGGCGTCGACCGCGTGCAGGTCCGCGTCCGCGTGCCAGAGCGCCACCGGCTCGGCGCCCGCGAGGCGAACCGCCCGAGCCGCATCCCGGTCGTCGAGCGTGCCCGGGAACGTGACGACGCCGATGCGCGTCATCAGGCGTCCGCCGCGACCGACTCGTCCGCGTAGACCGCGACGACGTCCTCGATCACAGGGTTGGACAGCACGTGCTCACCGGCCTCGCGGGCGGCCGCGAGGATCTCGTCGGTCACCGGGCCGTCGCACGTGAGCTCGAACCTCTTGCCCTGGCGCACGCTCGTGAACTGCACGAACCCGAGCCGCGGCAGCGCACCGGCGACAGCCTTGCCCTGCGGGTCGAGAATCTCGGGCTTCGGCATCACATCGACGACGACTCGTCCCACGGGTGGCTCCTGAGTTCGCGGTGGAGGGGCAGGGCCAGACTACCGAGTTGCGCGGGGCGTCTCGTCGTCGGGCCGCATGGCGAGAAGGTCGCAGGACTCGTTCCCCCGATCACCACCCGCCACCGTCGCGGGATCCAGAGGATCCTGCGCGCCCTGAAGACCGATTCCTCTGGATCGCGCCTCGAGGCCGGCAGCTCACGGCACGACGATCGTCATCCCCGTCGACCCCACCGGCCCGCCCATCGCCGCGAGCGCGTCGGGCGCCTCGTCGAGCCGGACGACCCGGCCCACGAGCTGCTCCGGACGGAGCACGCCCGCGGCGATCAGCTCGAGCATCG
>NZ_DASUIR010000159.1:0-10913 GCF_036279715.1 Cellulomonas sp.
TGGCTGCCCTGTGTCGGCGAAGGTCACCAGCCACAGCAGGCCGAGGTCGTTGCGGAGCGCCGGATGGACGGCGTAGTCGTCGAGGAAGTCGCCGAGGTCGAACAGGACGCGGCCTGCGACGCCGTGGAAGACATGGGCGGAGTGCCCGGCGACGAGCGTCGCGCCGGCAGCCGTCAGGGCGGGGGCCGCGCGTCGGACGGACGGGAGGGGCTCCTGGATCAGGTTGGGTCCCCAGTGGGGAGAGACGAGCACCGGCGTCCCGGATGCCGACGCGTCGCGCACGCGCGCGCTGAGCCAGTCGGGAACGGCGTCGCCGAGGTTGGCGTGGGCGACTCCGGGGCGGTCGGGCCGAGCCGCGTACTCGGCCGGATCGTCGGTGAAGGACACGACGGTCACCGCCAGCCGGCCGAAGGTGATCACCACCGGCGCACGCGCGGTCTCGAGGTTCTCGCCCGCGCCGGCAACGGCGATGCCGGCGGCGCTCAGGGTGTGCAGCGTGTCGAGCAGCGCCTGCGTACCGAAGTCGAGCGCGTGGTTGTTCGCGAGGGTCACGCCCCGCACCCCCAGCAGCGTCAGCACATCAACGGCCGAGGAGGGTCCGCGGAAGTGGAACACGCGGCCGGGCCACGGCTCCCCGCGTTCGGAGAGGCAGCACTCGAGGTTGAGCAGCATGCCGTCGGTCGTTGCCAGGACGTCGAGCAGCTCCTCGCCGAAGAGCGTCCGTGCCGGATGGGTGGCGAGGTGCTCGGCGACACCGCGGCCGAGCATCGTGTCGCCGGCGAGCGCCAGCGTCGTGGACGGCATCGCTCCTCCTCCCGATCGGTCGGCCGCGCGCGGCGGCCGGAGACGTTCACGTCCTGATGAGCAGATCGTCGAGCGGCTCGTTGCGGTGGAGCCGCCACACAGCGTCGGCGAGCAGCGCAGCGATCGACCGTACGTGGATCGGGAGCCCGAGCCCGTCGCTCAGCACGGTGCTGTCGGTGACGAACAGGCGGCGCAGGTGGGAGCTCTCGAGTCGTCGCCCGGCGGGCCCGACGAACAGTCCGTGGGTAGCCGCGACCATGACGTCAGGCGAGGCGCCGTGCGCGGCCACGACGCGGAGGGCGGCCTCGATGGTCCCGCCGGTGCTGATCATGTCGTCGACGATCACCGCGGCCCGACCCGCGACGTCACCCACGAGCTCTTCGGCGCGGACGGCGGATCCGCTGACGCGCGTCTTGCGGACCACGGCGACCGGCGCGTTCAACAACGAGGCGAAGCGCTCGGCCAGCTTGGTCGCCCCCAGGTCCGGCGCGACCACGACCGCATCTGCCGGCAGGGCCGGCCTGACCGCCTCGGCGAGGATCGGCACCGCCGTCAGCATCTCGACCGGGATGGCGAACATGGCCTCGAGCGCCGCGGTGTGCGGGTCGACGACGACAAGCCGGTCGGCACCGGCCGCAACGATGACGTCGGCAACGACCTTCGCGCCGACGGCGTCGCCTGCGCGGCCCCGCCGGTCCTGCCGCGCGTAGCAGAAGTAGGGCACGACGGCGGTCACCCGCTCCGCGCCTCCCCGACGGCACGCATCGATCAGGAGGAGCAGCTCGACCAGGTTGTCGCTGACCGGGGGACCGGTCGGTTGGATGACGAAGACATCGGCACCGCGCACGCGACCCAGGGTCGGCCGCAGCTCGCCGTCGGGGAACCGTTCCAGCTTGGCGGGCACACACTCAGTCCCGAGCTCGGTGGCGATCGCCCGGGCGAGCGCCGGGTTTGCCGAGCCTGCGACGAGCCGCAGGGTGTCGCCGACACGCTCAGTGTGCTGGCTCATGGTTCCACCCGCCGTTCGTGCGAGATCCCCGGCCCTTCCAGCAGAGCGCGACGATGGACGGACTGTCAAGTGCTGAAGGTTCCGACCGCGACGGAGACCTCATCGGCGGGCCCCGATCTCATGAGACCCCACGCGCGGCGTTGACGACTCTCGGCTGGTGATAACTGGGGTGGGGCGTGCTCAGCGCCTCGAGGCGATCGCGCTCGTCCTTCCCTTCGCGCCGAGCCCGCTCGAGGTCGAGCACGCTCGGCGGGTCGTCGAGGCGGTGCACGACGCCCGTGAGGCGGGCAGCGGCACGCTCGTCCTGCCAGACGGGACGTTCCTCGACGTTGCCATGGTCGAGCGGGCCCGGCGGATCATCGCGCTCGCTGACTGGTACGTCGACTCGCTCTACACCGGCGGATCTTGGTGGCGCCTGCGAGCCCGGATGCGAGCTGGGACAGGTTCCCGGATCGCGGGTCGAGCGAGAACACGCGACCGTTCGCTCCGAGGCTGCCGTCCTCCGGGCCGCCCGGTAGCGAGGACACGACCAGGTCCCCATGTCGACCCACCTCCATGTCCGTGGGTACGGCCTCGAGCGCGAAGTCGTGCCCGACGACGCACGGCTCGAGCCCGAAGGCGGCCGCCGCGTCAGCGCTCACGGGCACGAGCGCGAGAGACAGGCAGCGCACTCAGCATCCTCGGAGCGGCCCTCTACCTGGCCGCCATACAGAAGGGATCGCGCGACGCTGCCCGGCCCCAGCCGGCGGGCAGGAGCTCACAGAGCGTTGCCTCATCGGGGTAGGTCGTAGACCAGTCCGTCGGGAGTCACGCGCGCTCCGGGTGACGGCAGGTGCACCATGCAGCGTCCGTCGTGCCCGAGATGCTCGACCGGTGTTCCGTGCAGCAGCACGACGACGTCGCTCACCAGCCGCCGGTGGCAGCGCCACCAGAGCGTCTCACTGCACATCATCACGGGGGTCCCGCGCTCGGTGGCAGCCACGTCGGCCAGCAGGTCCGTGATGGCGGCGCGGAACTCCGGCGTGCGCGTGTGGGCCGCGTAGGCGCGGAACGCCTCGACCTGCCACCAGGTGTCAGGCCCCGGTCGATCGGCCATCTCACGCCGGCCGCCCAGTCGAGGCTCCCACCGGTACTCGATGCCTGCGTCGGGCAACCACCGCGACAGGGCGTCGCGAGCGACGTGCGGGTACCGGCGGCTGCCCGGGAAGCGTCGGACATCGACGACGAGGCCGGCTCCGGCGCCACGCGGCAGCTCAACGATCTGCGTCTGGTCGGCGGTCCCGTGCCCGAAGGTCAGCAGGCGTGGGCTCGTGGTCGTCACCCGATCAGGGTTCCCCGTCGGGCCGACGACGTCGAGCGCGTCGGCGTCATCGGCTGCCTCCGCAGAGCCGCCCGTCGTGCGCGGATGCCCCCCGACGGAGGCGGTGAGACGCTGGATCGACGACCGGCACGACACGAGGAGGAGCCATGGCCGTGACCGCATTCGGCGATCTTCCGCTGGCAGACCGTGATCGGGAGTGGGGCAGCGACGCCGCCGAGGAGCGAGTTCGGGAGTGGGCTGGCGCCCAGGACGGCCCGACCGACCGGTACCGGGATGCGCACGTCTGGTACGACGCCGGCTCGAAGCAGAACTTCGGGTCGTACAAGCTGCTCATCGCGGATGTCGTCGACGGACGGCTGCGGGCGGTCCCGCGGGCCGTGATGGCCGCCGCGGCCGTCGTCCAGGGCTCGCGCGGGGGAGTGTCGCTGCCGACGAAGGACGTCGACCGCGTCAAGAGTCACCTGGCGAAGTACTACCGCAAGATGGACGACACGCCTCCGTGGGAGCAGGACTGACGGAATGCGCGGCGTGGACCGTCCAGCAGGCGGTTCACAGGACGACGACGCCCTTGCCGCCGCCGACGCCGGCTTCCATGTCGTGGTGCGCCTGGACGGGGACATGGAAGGGGCGACCAGCAGGTTCAGCGCCGAGGTCGAACCAGGCGCACTGCTCGTCATGGCGCCGAGGTGAGTCGACGGCGAAGCCGTGGACGAGCACCGAGCGGGAGCGCCGGGCTGCGGACACCGAACCGCGGGGTCATCCTCGAGCATGGAGCCGCACGAGTGCCGCCGACGCTTCGGTCTGGCCGACCACGCCTACCTGGCGACCGTCAACGACGACGGCTCGCCGCACCTGGTCCCGGTGACGTTCGCCCTCGCTGCGGACACGATCGTGATCGCCGTCGACCACAAGCCGAAGCGGACCACGGCGTTGCGACGGCTGCACAACATCGCGCGGCGGCCGGCGGTGAGCCTTCTCGTCGACGAGTACGCCTCGGACTGGGACCGCCTGTGGTGGGTCAGGGCCGACGGAACGGCCGCCCTGGCGGACGACGGGCCCGAGCACGTCGACGCGATCGAGCGCCTCGTCGCGCGGTACCCGCAGTACCGGGGCGTGCGCCCGGACGGGCCCGTGATCGTCGTGTCCGTGGCGAGGTGGTCGGGCTGGTCCGCGCGCTGAGCCGACAGCTACCCACCGTCGGTGGTGCTCGCCTCGACGCGGAACACCGCCAGGACGGGGTCCGCGCCGACCTGCCGGAACAGCTGGGGCGCCGCAGGAGGCTCGGGTGCTGCCCGCATGCGGTCAAGTGCCGCCTGGTCACGCCACAGCGTCTGGATGCGCCAGGCGCCGTCGCGTGCTCGTAGCAGCTCGGTCCGCTCCAGGCCGTCGGGCTTGGGCTCGGCGAGCAGTCGTCTGAACCCGTCGAGGAGGTCAGCCTCCCGCCCGGGCTCGACGATCGCACTGACCTCGGTCATGACCTTCATCGCACCCTCCTGACCTTCGGTGGCAGCGTGCTGACGTGGTCGCGCGCACGCTCCAGCCATCTCGTCTTCTCCGCGTCGGGCAGCTCTGCCGGAAGGGACAGGAAGCCGCCCATCGGACGCTCCGCGGGACCGAAGTGTCCACTTCCCGGCACAGCGGCCAGCTCGGCCAGCCCCGCAGGATCCAGCTTCACCCCGACGTCCTCGCCGAACAGCCCGGCGAACATGTTGCCGTTCACGAACGCCGCAACGGCCCCGAACATCGGCCGCACCTCGACCGACGGCCACGGCGGCACCAAGGAGCGGAAGTAGGCCTTCGCCTCGTCGCTGTGCTTGGGCATCTGCATCAGGTGTCTCCCTCGACAACGGCTCGCCCGGGGCGCGACTGGGCACTTCTGACGGTAGGGGGTCCCGTCAGTACCTGTCTCGGCGCGTCCAGCCTCAAGACCATCGGCATGGCCGTCACCGTCTCCGGTCTGCTCGCGGTCATCCAGACGGTCGTCATCATCATGGGCGGCATCGACCTCACGGTCGGGTCGGCCGCGGGCCTCGCGTCGGTCAGCTCGGCGAGGCGGGCGTCGACTCGCGCTCTGAGACGACGCGCCGGCCGCCGTCACGACTCAGCGCCGCTTCGGGGCGACCGACCGACTTGGGGTAAGGGTCGCCTCACCTGTACCGTCTCGTCGGCGGTCGGGCACCCCGGTTCGCACCGAGTGGATTGAGGACGCGCAGCCATGAGCCCGACATCGATCGCAGCGTTGGGCGCCATCGCCGGGGTCACGATCTTCATCGGGCTGCCGGTCGGCCGGGTCCGCAACGCCGCGCCCCGCACGCGGGCTCTGCTCAACGCCGCCGCCACCGGGATCCTGGTGTTCCTCGTCTGGGACGTGCTGACGCATGCGTGGGAGCCGATCGACGCAGCGCTCACGGCGCGCGAGATGGGCACAGCCGGTGGGTTCGGCGCGGTCCTCGCGGTCGCGTTCACGCTCGGCCTCATGGGGCTGGTCTACCTCGACCGGTGGATCGCCCGGCGGGCCAGGCGCCCCGTCCTGGTCGGTCACGGCGTACCGGTGGAGCCTGTACCGGGTGCCCTCTCGCCGGCGGCGGCCCATGCGCAGCGGCTCGCGATGATGATCGCCGTCGGCATCGGCCTGCACAACTTCGCGGAAGGCCTCGCGATCGGGAGCAGCGCAGCGTCCGGCGCACTGCAGCTGGCCGTTCTCCTGGTGATCGGGTTCGCGTTGCACAACGCCACCGAGGGCTTCGGAATCGTCGCGCCGCTGGCGGTCGAGGGGTACCGCCCGTCGTGGGGCTACCTGGGGGTGCTCGGCCTGATCGGTGGTGGACCCACGTTCGTCGGCACCCTCGTCGGCCAGCGGTTCACCAGCGACCTCGCGTCGGTCGCGTTCCTCGCGCTGGCGGCCGGCTCGATCCTGTACGTCGTGGTCGAGCTGCTCGCCGTGGCGCGCCGCATCGGCTTCAAGGAGCTGACGACCTGGGGCCTCGTCATCGGCGTGCTGCTCGGCTTCGCCACGGACGCGATCGTGACCGCCGCCGGGGCCTGACCAGGGGGCGAGGCCAGCCGCTGGCGGTCGCGATGAGCGCGGGTCTGTCGCCGTCCGCCGGCCTCCCAGCTCAGTGTGGCCTGTGCGACGCGGAGGACGACGTCGGTGCGCGCGGGGTTGACGTGGAGCGCGCTCGAAGAGCCAGGCTGGACCGGTCGGCATCCGTCGGCGACGCACGAGAGGGGTAGCCATGCGGATCGGTGTGCACGTCTTCCGGTTCGACGCCGTCGAGCCGAACCAGCTGCGGCGCGAGCTCGCGCACACCTGCGAGGCCGTCGAGGCCGGCGGGATCTCCTGGCTGTCGGTGATGGACCACTGGTTCCAGATGCCGGGCTACCCGGCCGACGACCCCATGCTCGAGGCGTACACGACGCTCGGCTACGTCGCCGGGCTCACGTCGACGGACCAGCTCGGCGTGCTGGTGACCGGCGTCACGTACCGGCACCCCGGGCTGCTCGCCAAGATCACCGCGACGCTCGACGTGCTCTCCGGCGGTCGGGCGACACTCGGGATCGGAGCCGCGTGGTACGAGCGCGAGCACCTCGCGCTCGGTGTGCCCTATCCGCCGCTGGCTGAGCGGTTCGAGCGACTCGAGGAGACGCTGCAGATCTGCCGGCAGATGTGGGACCCGGACGACAACGGCCCGTACGACGGCACGCACTACAAGCTGGCGGAGACCTTGTGCTCCCCGCTGCCGTTGCACCGACGCCCCGAGGTCCTCGTCGGCGGGTCCGGTGAGCGCAAGACGCTGCGGCTGGTCGCGCAGTACGGAGATGCGTGCAACCTGTTCCCGAGCTCACCGGACGAGGTCGCGCGCAAGCTCGACGTCCTGCGTCGGCACTGCGATGACGTGGGCCGCGACCCGGCCGAGATCCGGGTGACCCTCCTCGACGGCGGACCGGAGCTCACGGTGGGCGACACCTCCGCGTTCGTCGAACGCATGACGCCGTACGCGGCGCTCGGCGTCGAGAGCGTCATCGTCATGCCGCCGAAGGGCAGCCTGGCGACCTGGGTGCAGAACAGCGTGGCGCCGGCCGTGCCGGCGCTGGCCGACCTCAGGTGACGTTCACACGTTCTGGCGTCCTCATGCGGCCAGGGCTTGCGCCTGCGACCGTTGCGCGGTCGGATTGTCCGTGATGTCGCCCGGCCCAACCGGGGCGGGGCAGCTGCGTCGTCGACTCCGATCGGGGAGTGCTCATGCGCACAGTCGTTGCTTTGGCTTCTGGCACGGTGATCGGCCTCGCGGCCGTCGCGGGGGTGGCGTCAGGCGGTGCTTCCGTCGCCGCGCCCGCCGTCGTACCGTTCGCTGCGGAGGCGCCGGACACCCCGGCCATGCCGACAGGGACGGGAACCCCACCGGCGTGCGTCTCGCCGGCGCCGGTGAAGACCTACGCGTACTACCACTGCTACGGACCGAACGAGGTCCGCGCGGCCCACGGGCTCCCGGCGCTGGCCACCACCAGCACGGAGGGCGCGGGGCAGACGATCGTTCTCGTCGACTCCTACGGGAGCCCGACGGCGGAAGCCGACCTCGCCACCTTCGCGTCGTCCTTCGGCGGGCCGGCGCCCAGCGTCGAGCAGTGGTTCCCGCAGGGAGAGCCCGGCTTCCCGACCACGACGGTGAACGGCAACGGGAGCTCCCAGTCCGGGCCCGCGGCTGCAGCCGGGTGGGCCGGCGAGGCAGCTCTGGACGTGGAGTGGGCCTATGCGCTCGCACCGGCCGCTCACATCGTGCTGCTGGCCGTGCCCCCGGCCGAGACTCAAGGCGTTCCCGGTCTGCCGAACCTCATGAACGCGATCGACAAGGCGATCGACCGGTTCCCGGCCGGCACGGTGTTCTCGATGTCCTTCGGGACGGACGAGTCGGCGTTCGCCAGCCCAGCGGCGGCCAAGGTCGCGTTCGCGCGGTTCGACCAGACGTTTGCCAAGGGAGACGCCAAGGGCGACACCTTCTTCGCGTCGTCGGGCGACGCCGGTTCGGTCGGCGTGACCCGCGCCCACCGGCAGACCGCGACGAGTCCGGACCCGCAGGTCTCCTACCCGAACGTCTCGCCGTACGTCACGTCGGTCGGCGGCACGCAGCTGCAGTACGGCTGGACGTGGGACCCGACCAGCGACACCCCGTTCCTGGCCGACGGCAGCCTCAACCCCGACTACTTCGCCTGGAACTCCGGCGGGAGCTCCGAGCCGGTGGACAACGAAGGCTGGGCAGGACTGGTGACGGGCGGCGGGCTGTCGACGGTCTACCCGCGGCCTGCGTACCAGGACGCTGTCGCGGGGGTCGTCGGGGATCACCGTGGAGTGCCCGATCTCTCGTGGAACTCCTCGGTCAACGGCGGCGTGCTCGTCTACACGTCCTTCTTCCCGGGCGTCAACCGGCTCGGCTGGCACCTGTACGGGGGCACGTCGGCATCCTCGCCCCAGGCGGCCGCCCTCACTGCGCTGGCCAACCAGCAGCGCATCGCCGCGCAGAAGGCGCCGCTCGGCAACCTCAACTCCGTGATCTACTCGACGGCGTTTCCTCGAGGCGCGGCTTTCACCGACGTCGTCCCGTCGACGTACGGCACGACGCCCAGCGGGCACCTCGACACCAACCGCGTCTGGGACATCGGTGCCGACGGCGCGCTGACGCCTGACCCGGTCCCGGGATACCCGACCACGGACGGCTACGACCTGACGACCGGCTGGGGCGTCCCGGCGGGACCGACGTACGTGGCGGCCCTGGTCGCGGCTCCGTAGCTCGACCTGAGACACGGCGTCGGCCGGAGACGTCGACCGGCGCCGTGTCTCGGACCGTCTCGCACTGGGCGCCACCCTGAACGACGCCACGACGCTCAGGCGCGCAGGGTGTCAGGACGCGCAGGTGTCAGGAGTCGTGCTCCGGCGGCTCCGGGAAGATGCTGCGGTTCTGCGCCCGGCGGTTCCGTCCCCCGAACCAGGCCGGCGCATGAACCTTCGGCAGCGCCTTGGCAGCTGCGAGGGTTCCGTAGACCAGCGTGTTGATCGCCACGAACGCCGCGAGGATCTTGAACGGGGCAGACTGGACGACCGACTCGGGTAGGAGCAGGCCCTGGGGCACGACGGCCGCGGCGACAGCGGCGGAGACGACGGTGGCGGCGTGGGTCAGCATCGGCGTCACACCTCCCGCAGGCTGTCGACGGGCTCGACGTCAGTGGACGGACCGCCCGGCAGTGCCGCATGCTCGACGTGCTTCCAGCTGGCCTGCCGCCCGAGCGTGATGTCGAGGACTCCCTTGACGTAGACGACATCGAGGAACGCCGCGAAGACGAGCTCGGGGAAGAGTGCGGCAGCGAGCAGACGTGCCCGCCAGCCGCCCTTCCACACCGTGACCATGCGTTCGACGGTGAACAGCAGGCCGAGCCCCATCCAGAAGGGGAACCAGACCCAGGTGCCCATCGACACCACCATGAGCAGGATCAGCACGAAGAACGACGTCAGGGCGATGACCCCGTAGCCGATGCCGAGCTGCTGCACCCAGTAGCGGAACGTCTTGCGGGTCATGCCGTAGGCGCCGAGGTTCTCCAGCGCACCGCGCTGCCAGCGCAGTCGTTGGGACCACAGCGTCCGCCAGCTGGGCATGACCTCGGTGACGACCGTGCACTGCTCGGGCGAGATCATCAGTGCGCCGAGCGACTTCAGAGCGATGGTGAGCTCGTTGTCCTCGGTCAGGGCCGCGGTGTCGTACACGTCCCCGGGCGTCCCGGGGATCGAGGTGCCGCGGCTGCGAGCGACGGTCCGCAGCGCCTCGGGCCGGAACAACGAGGCGGTCCCGGTGAGCACGAACACCTTGCCGCGTCGACGCCGGATCTCGCGGCTGTAGCGGATGTACTCGTTGCGCTGGAACTGGCCGAGCAGCCCGGCGCCCTCGTCGCCGTAGAAGAGGCCACCGATCGCCATGAGGGCCCGGTCAGCCGTGAGGCGCGCGACGGCCGTCTCGAGGAAGCCGTCGTCGAGCCGGGTGTCGGCGTCAACGATCATGACGACGTCGTTGGGGCCCAGCTCCGGAAGCAGGCGTCGGAGCACCTGGTTGAGTGCGCCGGCCTTCTTGTGAGCGTTGCCGACCGACTCGACGACCTCGACACCGGCTCGTCGGGCGATCGCGACCGTGGAGTCGGTGCAGTTGTCCGCGACGACGATGATCCGCGCCGGGGGGTGCGACTGGCCGACCAGCGACGCGATCGTCGCACCGAGGGAGGCTTCTTCGTTGTGCGCGGGGATGAGGACGGTGACGGTCACCGGGCCGGCGAAGGTGCCCTCGGTCCGCGCCATGACGAGCTTCGGGGCCAGCGGGTTGGTCGCGATGTTCACAGAGCGGCGCGACTGGTTGGTGATGCGTCGTTCGAGGAGGGCCACGCCCGCGGCGAACAGGACGGCGAGGCCGACGGCGGCGACCGCCACGCGCGCCGGCCAGGCCGAGGATCAGGACACCGATCAACCGCGGGAACCACCGCTCGTCGGAGCGCCCGTCCAGGGCGGAGCTGCCGGTGGAGTCGACGTCGGCCGACGGCAGAGCGGCCCCGCTCAGTGGCTCGGCATCACTCAGGCGATCCGCTGTTCGCTCCGACACAGTCCGCCGTCCCGTATGCCCTGCGCGATGTCCTCCGCACCGGCATGTGCCGGCTCCAGGTCCATCGGCAACGGTGAGGCGACCGGTGAGCGGCCACGACGCCTGGGGTGGGTGAACTCAGCGCCGAATACGCCCATGGCCGCCA